>NZ_CAMHZN010000001.1:339462-678925 GCF_946190335.1 Streptococcus mitis | reverse complement strand
AAGTGTGGCGACACATGTAGCGGACTAATACTAATAGCTCGAGGACTTATCCAAAGTAACTGAGAATACGAAAGCGAGAGGTTTTCTTGGTTTGAATAGATATTCAATTTTGAGTAGGTATTACTCAGAGTTAAGTGACGATAGCCTAGGAGATACACCTGTACCCATGCCGAACACAGAAGTTAAGCCCTAGAACGCCGGAAGTAGTTGGGGGTTGCCCCCTGTGAGATATGGAAGTCGCTTAGCTCTAGGGAGTTTAGCTCAGCTGGGAGAGCATCTGCCTTACAAGCAGAGGGTCAGCGGTTCGATCCCGTTAACTCCCATAGGTCCCGTAGTGTAGCGGTTATCACGTCGCCCTGTCACGGCGAAGATCGCGGGTTCGATTCCCGTCGGGACCGTTAGAATAACGTAAGTTATTTTAGACTCGTTAGCTCAGTTGGTAGAGCAATTGACTTTTAATCAATGGGTCACTGGTTCGAGCCCAGTACGGGTCATATATGCGGGTTTGGCGGAATTGGCAGACGCACCAGATTTAGGATCTGGCGCTTAACGGCGTGGGGGTTCAAGTCCCTTAACCCGCATTAAGATATAATAAATGAGCCGGCTTAGCTCAGTTGGTAGAGCATCTGATTTGTAATCAGAGGGTCGCGTGTTCAAGTCATGTAGCCGGCATTTTTAGATAGAAGAAAACAGTGCGAACGTAGTTCAGTGGTAGAACACCACCTTGCCAAGGTGGGGGTCGCGGGTTCGAATCCCGTCGTTCGCTTAGAGAGGCCGGGGTGGCGGAACTGGCAGACGCACAGGACTTAAAATCCTGCGATTGGTAACGATCGTACCGGTTCGATTCCGGTCCTCGGCATAATATAATGAGCACCCTTAGCTCAACTGGATAGAGTACCTGACTACGAATCAGGCGGTTAGAGGTTCGACTCCTCTAGGGTGCATTTTTTCTATTTAACTCGGGAAGTAGCTCAGCTTGGTAGAGTACTTGGTTTGGGACCAAGGTGTCGCAGGTTCGAATCCTGTCTTCCCGATATATGGCGGTGTAGCTCAGCTGGCTAGAGCGTCCGGTTCATACCCGGGAGGTCGGGGGTTCGATCCCCTTCGCCGCTATAATGATCTTGTTGGACCTTTAGCTCAGCTGGTTAGAGCTCTCGGCTCATAACCGAGTGGTCGTAGGTTCAAGTCCTACAAGGTCCATTTAAATAATATGGAGGATTACCCAAGTCCGGCTGAAGGGAACGGTCTTGAAAACCGTCAGGCGTGTAAAAGCGTGCGTGGGTTCGAATCCCACATCCTCCTTTTATATTAACGCGGGATGGAGCAGCTCGGTAGCTCGTCGGGCTCATAACCCGAAGGTCGTAGGTTCAAATCCTGCTCCCGCAATAAGGCTCGGTAGCTCAGTTGGTAGAGCAATGGATTGAAGCTCCATGTGTCGGCGGTTCGATTCCGTCTCGCGCCATTTTTATTTATAGTATTTATGCGGGTGTAGTTTAGTGGTAAAACTACAGCCTTCCAAGCTGTTGTCGCGAGTTCGATTCTCGTCACCCGCTTTGAACTTTGTTCAAATTACCAAGTTTTTAACTTGGGCGCGTAGCTCAGGTGGTTAGAGCGCACGCCTGATAAGCGTGAGGTCGGTGGTTCGAGTCCACTCGTGCCCATTAATAGGAGAATTACTCAAGAGGCTGAAGAGGACGGTTTGCTAAATCGTTAGGTCGGGTAACTGGCGCAAGGGTTCGAATCCCTTATTCTCCGTTTAATTTTGACTCTTTGTCAACTGTATTGGGTTAAAGAAAAGCTAAGATCGAGGAAGGACACATTTCGTCCTTTCTTTTTTGGTATTCAGAGCGGTAAAAAGACTCTATAATATTTGTAGTGGGTACCCTCCTATAAATATTATGGAGCCTATTTTTGTGTAGAAAAAAAGTTCCATATGATCTATAATGAAAAGCAACCAAACCATCATTAGAAAGAATCATATGGAACAGTTACATTTTATTACAAAATTGCTCGATATCAAAGACCCAAACATCAAGATTTTAGATATCGTCAATAGGGATACTCACAAGGAAATCATCGCTAAACTGGATTACAATGCCCCATTTTGTCCTAATTTTGGAAGTCAAATGAAGAAATATGACTTCCAAAAACCGTCTAAGATCCCTTACCTAGAAACGACTGGTATGCCTTCTAGAATTCTCCTTAAAAAGGCTCTTTGTCAACTGTATAGGGCTGAAGAAATACTAAATTTTTATATATTGTTGATTTTATGGTTGTGCTTATTTATTATTACTTCCAACCCTTGAGTGAAATTTCTCCGCTATTGAGCCAGATTTCTTTTCCGTTATCACATTGAACCAAAAGTTTTCCAGTTTCAGAGATGTCTTTAGCAAGTCCTTTGTGGTCTTTTTGATCTAGTGTGAAAGTAACTTCTTTTCCTAGAACGAATGACTGTTTTTTGTATAGGTATAATAGTTCTTCTGCTGGTGTTTCGAAGAAAGTGCGCCAGATTTCTATGATTAATTCATTTCTGGTTATCGGTGCTGGTGCTTTAAATAGACTAGCAGCTTTTTCTTTTAATTCCTGGGGGAAGTCTTTAATAGTAAAGTTGATTCCTACTCCAATAATGATATCTGTGACTAGGCCTGTTTCTACAGACGTCATTGCCTCAGTAAGGATTCCTCCAATTTTATGATTGTTTAGGTAGATATCATTGACCCATTTTATGTCGACATCTATTAATGTTAGGTTCTTAATGGCTTTGTAGATAGCTCCTGCTACAAGTAGTGTGTAGGATGGTAATTGGTCATAGGGAAGATTTGGTTTAAGATGGAGTGTCATATAAATGCCACCTTGGGGTGAGTAGAAAGAACGTTGAAAACGGCCTCGCCCTGCTGTTTGATAGGAAGCTAGATAGAGGGTGTTTGCTTCATTTCCTAAATCAATTGCTTCTTTTGCATCGAGTTGTGTTGATCTTGTTTCGGGTTTAAAACTGATTTTAATTGGAAGATTTTGTTCTAGAAGTTCTGGAAGAATAAGGTCTCCATTCACCAGTTTATAGCCTTTGTTTTTGATACTATCAATTTCAATGCCTTCTTGTTCTAGACGCTTGATGGCTTTCCAAATTGATGTTCGGCTTAGGGATAGTTCTTCTGCGATTTTTTCTCCGCTAACATAGTCGGTTTCTTTAGCTAGAATCTGGTAGACAGCTTGATAGGATTTCATAGTGTTTCCTTTCTTACTAGTTGGTATTGAGAATATTCTTTTCTTGTATGACTTGGAGTCTGATTGAAGTATTGTTTATAAGCTTTTGAAAAATGGAGTGGATCTGAAAAACCTACCGAATATGCAATTACTTTGATAGACTCTTGGGTATTTTCGAGAAGCTGTTTAGCTCGGTGCATTCGAACATAGAGTAGGTATTCTTTGGGTGATAAGGTATTAAATTCTTTGAATACGCTTGATAAGTAGCTTCTGTGAACGGATAGTTCTTTTGCTAAATCTTGAATTGTAAGTGATTGAGGATAGTGACTATCAATTAATCTTTTGCATTCAAGATAGAGTTGGTAGGTTGATGAAATATTCTTTTTTTTCTGATTGGGAGCAATAGTTCCCAGATGAAACATCAGTTCATGGAGTTGTCCCATGATATGGAGTTGAGCTAATTCATTTGATTTGGTAATCTGAGCGAAGCGGACAATGTCTGAGATGAGTTTTGCAGTGGTCTGGGTATGACAAGTTTCAGATTGGATGAGATAGGATTGATCAGAAATTTGAGAAAGAGCAAAATAGTCAGGAGCTTTCCCTCCAGTGATTCCTAACCAGTAGTAGGCCCAAGGTTCTTTACTATCTGCTTGATAAAAGGTTAGTTCCTCTGGTTTTAATAGAAAGAAATCTCCTTCTTTTAAATCAACAATTTTACCTTTGTAATGAAATTTTCCTTGTCCTTTGGTAATGTAATGTAGGACGTATGTATCTCGAATTGCTGGACCAAAAGAGTAATTAGGTTTGCATTCCTCATATCCATAAAAGCTTAGGGAAAGGTCAATTGTTCCAGTCTGGTATTCTGAAAAAACTAGCATGTGCCACCTCCTACCTAACATTTTACCATATTCTTGAGACATTTTTCTATTTTAGAAAGCGATTTCAGATGATAAAATATAGTCAATAAAGTGATGAGGTGAAGTAAATGGGAGTTAGGATAGAGAATAATCTATTTTATGTTGAGAGTAAAAATCTAAGTTTGATTATTGAAAATCGAAATGGCTACTTACTTTTGAAACATTTAGGAAAGACTATTAAGAACTATAAAGGTTCCAATAGTGTTTATGAACGAGACCATGCCTTTTCAGGAAATCCAACAGCTACTAATCGAACCTTTAGTTTAGATACGCAACGTCAAATTTTTGGACAACATGGCTTAGGAGATTTTAGAAAACCAACTATACAGATTCAGCATAGTGTAACTGAAGTAACAGACTTTCGATTTGTAGAAGCAAAGATCTTAAAAGGTCAAAATGGTCCACAGGGTTTACCTTCTCCACATAGCATGGATGGTACAGAGACTCTTGCCTTAATGTTAGAAGATTCTAAGGCTCAACTTTGTCTGACTTTGTATTATACTGCTTTTGATAATGATGCGACAATTGCTAGCTACAGTAAATTAGAGAATAATAGTAATCAGGAAGTTGTCATCCATAAAGACTTTTCTTTTGTGGCTGATTTTCCAGCGGCAGCATACGAAATAGTAACTCTGCAGGGTGCTTATGCTCGTGAAAAGACTGTTCGACGTCAACAGGTAGAACAAGGACTTTTTTCGATTAGTTCGAACCGTGGGGCTTCAGGGCATGCTCAAACACCAGCTCTTCTCTTATGTGATCAAGGAGTCACAGAGGATGCTGGAAATGTGTTTGCTATTCAACTAATGTATAGTGGAAACTTTGAAGCTTTTGTTCAAAAGAATCAATTGAATGAAGTTCGGCTGGCTATTGGCATTAATCCAGAAAACTTTTCTTGGAAGTTAGGCCCTGAGGAATACTTTGAAACACCGGTAGCTTTAGTGTCCCATTCAGATAAGGGATTAACTGGTGTTAGTCATGAAAGTCAGAATTTTATACTGAAGCACATTATGCCAAGTAAATTTTCTACAAAAGAACGCCCAATTCTAATTAATAATTGGGAAGCTACTTACTTTGATTTTCAGAGAGAAAAACTGTTAGAGTTAGCAGATGAAGCTAAGAAAGTTGGCATTGAACTTTTTGTATTAGATGATGGTTGGTTTGGCAATCGTTTTGATGATAATCGTGCTTTAGGTGATTGGGTTGTTAATGAGAAAAAACTGGGTGGAAGTCTAGAAAGTCTGATTTCAGCTATCCATGAAAGAGGTTTGCAGTTTGGGCTTTGGTTAGAACCTGAGATGATTTCTGTAGATAGCGATTTGTATCGTAAACATCCTGACTGGGCTATTCAGGTTCCAGGATATGAACATACCTATTCTAGAAATCAATTAGTACTTAATCTTGCCAATCCTCAGGTAGTAGAATATTTGAAAAATGTTTTAGATGAACTCCTATCTTATCATGAGATTGATTACATTAAATGGGATATGAATCGTAATATGACTAAGCTAGGGAATGGATTAACTTATCTAGAGACAAAGATGCAATCTCATCAGTACATGCGGGGGCTTTATGAACTCGTTTCTTATCTGACAGAGAAGCACAGCCAAATTCTCTTTGAGTCCTGCTCTGGTGGTGGTGGACGAAATGATCTTGGTATGATGCGCTATTTCCCACAAGTCTGGGCAAGTGATAATACTGATGCTATTGCACGTTTACCAATTCAATACGGTTCATCCTATCTCTATCCAACCATTTCTATGGGGGCTCATGTTTCAGCAGTACCGAATCATCAGATGGGACGAATGACACCATTAGAAACACGTGGCCATGTAGCAATGATGGGAAATTTGGGATATGAGCTTGATTTGACAAGTTTATCAGATGAAGAGAAAGCTGAGATTACTAATCAGGTGAACTTGTATAAAGAATTACGACCAGTAGTTCAGTTAGGACAACAGTATAGGTTAATCAATCCCGAGTCTGCATCCAATGAAGCAGCTGTACAATTTAATTACAAAAATCAAACGATTGTAACCTACGTTCGCGTTTTGTCAGTTGTAGAGACCATGGAAACAACTTTACAGTTAAAAGATTTGGATGAAGAGGGACTGTATGAATTACAGGAAAATGGAGTAGTTTACTCAGGTGCAGAACTCATGTATGCAGGTTTAACTGTTATCTTATCCCAGGGAGATTTTTTGAGTAAACAGTATATTTTTAGAAGACTATAATAAAGGTGTATAAATTTATAAAGGAGGCTTTCCAATGAAATGGTATAAGAAAGCAGGTTTTCTTTTAGTCGCTGGTGCTAGTTTACTAGGTCTAACAGCTTGTGGTCAGAATAATCAATCGACTGATGGAAAGGTAACGATTGAATTTTTTAACCAGAAGACCGAAATGGCGGATACTTTGCAAAAAATTGTAGATAATTTTGAAAAGGATCATCCTACTATTGATGTAAAACTGACGACTGTTCCGGCAGCTGGAATTGTTCTGAAAACTCGGATTTTATCAGGAGATGTTCCAGATATTGTTAATATCTATCCTCAAAATATGGATTTTCAGGAGTGGGCAAAAGCAGGTTACTTTACAGATATGACAGGGAAATCTTATCTTGAGAATATTAAGAATGACTATGCAGAAAAGTATGCAATCAATAATAAGATTTATAGTGTGCCTTTAACTGCTAACCTTTATGGAATCTATTACAATAAAACAAAATTTAAAGAATTAGGACTTGAGGAACCGAAGACTTTTAAAGAGTTTCAAGAGATTGTTAAAAAGATAAAAGATAGTGGGAATTCTCCGTTTGCAGTTGCAGGCAATGAAGGATGGACATTAAACGGTTACCACCAACTTTCTCTCATTACTATTACAGGCAGTGGGGACGCAGCTAATAACTATCTTCGCTTTTCAAAACCTAACTCTATTTCTGCAGATGATGCTATTTTAAAAGCAGATGCAGAACGACTAGATTTGTTGGCAGACAATGCTCAAGATGGATGGCGTGGTGCCTCTTATAATGATGCGGTGGTAGCATTCTCGAATGAAAAAGCCTTGATGATGCCACAAGGATCATGGGCATTAGCGGCAATTAATCAACAGGATCCAAAATTTGATGTGGGGATGTTTGCCTTCCCAGGAGAAGAAGTAGGAAAAGAAGTCACTGTTGGTGCAGGGGACATGGCATTATCAACTTCAGCTACTACCAAACATCCTAAAGAAACCGAAGAATTTATCAGCTATATGACTAGTTCAAAAGCTATGCAAGCATATTATGATGTGGATGGATCACCAGTTGCGGTAAAAGGTGTACAGGAAAAAGAAGATTCAGCACTTGCAGAGATTTCTAAACTGGCATTTACGGATAAACATTATGTTTGGTTGGGCCAACACTGGAATTCTGAAGAAGATTTTTTCAATCTAAGTGCAGGTTACTTGATGGATAAAAATCTGAAAAATATGGCAAACAATCTCAATGCTTTCTTTAATCCAATGAAGGCAGATTTGGACTAGAATAGGAGTTAAGATGATATGGCTATTCGAAAATTTTTAAATAAATACTGGGGTTGGACTTTTTTGCTCATCCCGCTTGCATTACAAGCTATCTTCTTTTACTTTCCGATGGTACAAGGTGCTTTCTATAGTTTGACTAACTGGACCGGATTGACCTATAATTATAAATTTGTTGGTCTGAATAACTACAAATTGCTGATGATTGATGGGAAATTCTTCACAGCCATTGCTTTTACTTTGATTTTAACCCTGGCATTGATTATTGGAGAGATTACAATTGGGATGATTGTCGCTCGAGCCTTAAATTCTAAGATGAAAGGGCAGACCTTCTTTAGAGCATGGTTCTTTTTCCCAGCGGTTTTGTCTGGTTTGACAGTTTCCTTGATTTTTAAACAATTCTTTAACTATGGTCTTCCAACGATTGGAAAAATTTTAGGAATTAGTTTTTTACAAGAAAGTCTATTAGGAACACCAATCGGTGCGGTAGTGGCAACTATTTTTGTTCTTCTATGGCAAGGAGTAGCAATGCCAATTATTCTCTTTCTTGCTGGTCTTCAGAGTATTCCAAGTGATATTTTGGAGGCGGCATCAATTGATGGTGCAACAAGCAAACAAACTTTTTGGAAGATTGAATTACCATATTTGCTACCAACGATTTCTATGGTTTTTATCCTAGCTCTTAAGTCCGGTTTGACTGCCTTTGACCAAATTTTTGCCTTGACGAGTGGTGGTCCAAATAATGCTACAACGTCTCTTGGTCTTTTAGTCTACAACTATGCCTTCAAGAGTAATCAATATGGATATGCGAATGCAATTGCCTTGATTTTATTCCTAATTATTGGAATTGTTTCTCTTATCCAAATCAAACTATCAAAGAAATTTGAAATCTAATAGGGGAGTCTTACACATGAAAAAAGAAGAAAAATTGAATCAGTTTTGGAAGTATGTCCTCTTGATAGTAGGTGGTATTCTCATACTTGTTCCTTTGTTGGTAACGGTTTTTAGTTCCTTCAAGACAACCAAGGATATCATGAATCATTTCTTTGGTTTGCCCAATCCTTTTACGTTAAGTAATTATGAACGATTGGTTTCGGATGGGATTGGAGGCTATTTCTGGAATTCAGCTGTTATTACGGTGTTATCATTGATTGTAGTAGCCTTCTTTATACCAGCTGCAGCCTATTCCATTGCTCGAAATATGTCCAAGAAAAAAGCCTTTGCAATTATGTATTCGCTCTTGATCTTAGGGATATTTGTTCCATTTCAGGTGATTATGATTCCTATCACAGTTATGATGAGCAAACTCGGCCTGGCAAATATGTGGGGGTTGGTACTACTTTATCTAACTTATGCAATTCCACAGACCCTCTTCTTGTATGTTGGTTATATTAAAATCAGTGTACCAGATAGTTTAGATGAAGCTGCAGAAATTGATGGGGCTGATCGATTTACAACTTACCGTCGAATTATTTTTCCAATGCTGAAGCCCATGCATGCTACAACCTTGATTATCAATGCATTATGGTTCTGGAATGACTTTATGTTGCCATTGTTGATTTTGAATAAGGATTCCAAGCTGTGGACTTTGCCTCTCTTCCAGTACAACTACCAAGGTCAATATTTTAATGACTATGGGCCAAGTTTTGCATCCTATATTGTGGGAATTGTAACAATTACTGTCGTCTACCTCATCTTCCAAAAACATATTATTTCAGGAATGAGCAACGGAGCAGTGAAGTAAGAAGAACTCATGGAATCTATAGTCTCTGACACAGAGGAAGGGTTCAGCTTATTGACAATTCAAGAGAAAAATAAAGTAGTACTTAGTTTATCACAGTCTATATTAGTACGAGTTTGATGATAAACAGAGATTTAATACTCAATGAAAATCAAAGAGCAAACTAGGAAGCTAGCCGCAGGTTGCTCAAAGCACAGCTTTGAGGTTGCAGATAAAGCTGACGTGGTTTGAATTTGATTTTCGAAGAGTATAACATGAATTTGATTTACGAAGCCAAGTCATATGAGGCTTGGCTTCAATTAGAAAAAGGAGAGTAATGATGCCGATTCAGAATAAAACCATGTTGATTACCTATTCAGATAGTTTGGGAAATAATCTTAAAGACTTATATGAGAATTTGGAAGAGCATTTTGGTGATGCTATTGGGGGAGTTCACCTTCTACCATTTTTCCCATCAACAGGTGATCGTGGATTTGCGCCAGTTGACTATGACGAAGTGGATTCAGCTTTTGGTGATTGGGAGGATGTTAAGCGTTTAGGTGAGAAATATTATCTTATGTTTGACTTTATGATTAATCATATTTCTCGTCAATCTAAGTATTATAAGGACTATCAAGAAAAACATGAAGCCAGTGAATTTAAAGATCTCTTTTTAAACTGGGATAAGTTTTGGCCAGAAAACCGTCCGACACAGTCTGATGTAGATTTAATTTACAAGCGTAAGGATCGTGCACCAAAGCAAGAGATTGTTTTTGAAGATGGGTCAGTGGAACATTTGTGGAATACCTTTGGTGAGGAGCAGATTGATCTTGATGTGACCAAAGAAGTAACGATGGAATTTATCCGTAAGACCATTCAGCACTTGGCAAGTAATGGGTGTGATTTGATTCGTCTAGATGCCTTTGCTTATGCAGTGAAGAAATTGGATACTAATGATTTCTTTGTAGAACCAGATATTTGGGATTTATTGGACAAAGTTCGAGATATCGCTGCTGAGTATGGGACAGAGCTTTTACCTGAGATTCATGAACACTATTCGATTCAGTTTAAAATAGCAGACCATGATTACTATGTTTATGATTTTGCTCTTCCAATGGTGACACTTTATACTCTTTACAGTTCCAGAACAGAGCGTTTGGCTAAGTGGTTAAAGATGAGCCCAATGAAGCAATTTACGACGCTAGACACCCATGATGGGATTGGAGTGGTGGATGTCAAGGATATCCTGACAGATGAGGAGATTGACTATGCTTCAAATGAACTCTATAAGGTTGGAGCTAATGTCAAACGTAAGTACTCTAGTGCAGAGTATAACAATCTAGATATCTACCAAATCAATTCAACTTACTATTCTGCGCTTGGAGATGATGATGTTAAGTATTTTCTCGCTCGTCTAATTCAAGCTTTTGCCCCAGGTATTCCTCAGCTTTACTATGTAGGTCTATTAGCAGGCAAGAATGATTTGAAATTATTAGAAGAGACTAAAGAAGGTCGAAATATTAATCGTCATTACTATAGCAATGAGGAAATAGCAGAAGAAGTCCAACGTCCCGTAGTGAAGGCACTTCTCAATCTATTTTCTTTCCGTAACCGTTCAGAAGCCTTTGATCTAGAAGGAACTATTGACGTTGAAACACCAACAGCCCACAGCATTGTAATCAAACGTCAAAATAAAGATAAGTCCGTAACAGCAGTAGCAGAAATTGATCTGCAAAATCAGACTTATCGGGTAATTGAGAACGGAATTGAAGTAACATTTTGAAGCCTTGACTTGATATGGTTGATAAAATAGGGTTTTTGTTTTAGAAAACGTTTCCTTTGTTTTCAAATTGCTAAAAAAGTGGTACAATATAGGGTAGCTTACTATTATCTGAATCAACTGATTTGGAGAGAAAGGATTCATTTTGAAATCAATAGGCTTTATTGAAAAGCTGAAAGGGTTGTCTAGTAAAGAGCTGATTTTATTGGGAATTATCCTGAGTATCTTTTTACCCTTTTATCTTTTTGTAGTTGTATTCTGTTTATATATTATTAGTTTGATTTTTACAGGAGACATGAAAAGTATTCTTCAGAAAATGGGGGAGCATCCGATGCTACTTCTTTTTCTTGGCTATAGTACTGTTATATCCGTTTTTGCACAAAATTGGATGGGAGTTGTGGCTTCAGTAGGAATTTTTCTATTTACTGTTTTCTTTTTGCACTATCAGTCGATTTTATCACATAAATTCTTTCGATTGATTTTGCAGCTCGTCTTGTTTGGTAGCGTATTATCAGCTGCTTTTGCGAGTTTAGAACATTTCCAAATTGTGAAGAAATTCAACTATGCTTTTCTTTCACCCAATATGCAGGTCTGGCATCAGAATCGTGCAGAAGTGACCTTCTTTAATCCTAATTATTATGGAATTATTTGTTGTTTCTGTATCATGATTGCTTTCTATCTGTTTACAACGACCAAGTTGAATTGGTTGAAAGTATTCTGTGTGTTTGCAGGCTTTGTTAATCTCTTTGGATTGAACTTTACTCAAAATCGAACCGCCTTTCCTGCTATTATCGCTGGAGCCATTATTTATCTCTTTACGACCATTAAAAACTGGAAGGCCTTTTGGCTTAGTATTGGGGTCTTTGCGATTGGCTTGAGTTTCCTCTTTTCCAGTGATTTGGGAGTTCGGATGGGGACTTTAGACTCTTCTATGGAGGAACGAATTTCTATCTGGGATGCTGGGATGGCCTTATTTAAGCAAAATCCTTTCTGGGGTGAGGGGCCATTGACCTACATGCACTCGTATCCTAGAATAAATGCTCCTTATCATGAACATGCTCACAGTCTTTATATTGATACGATTCTGAGTTACGGAATTGTGGGGACTATTTTACTAGTCTTGTCTTCTGTTGCTCCTGTTCGCTTGATGATGGATATGAGTCAGGAGTCGGGGAAACGTCCGATTATCGGTCTTTATCTGTCTTTCCTTACAGTGGTTGCTGTACACGGAATCTTTGACTTGGCCCTCTTCTGGATTCAGTCAGGTTTCATTTTCTTGCTAGTTATGTGCAGTATTCCATTGGAGCATCGAACTTTGGTATCGGACATGACGGATTAAGTTTTATAAGATTAAAATTCTTCTACCTTGGGTAGGAGATTTTTTTACTGGGAAAAATTATTTCTAAATCGAAATAGTTGACAGTTGGAATAATGAGTGTTACAATTATTTTATTCATTTCGATATCGAAATAAATTGGAGGTGTCATGAAAGATAGTCATTTGGTAGCCCATCATATTCGTTTGTTGAATGGGCGGATTTTTCAAAAGTTACTGAGCCAAGATCCTGAAGCTCTTTATCGGAGTGAACAGGGGAAAATTTTAGCGGTTTTATGGAATAGTGAAACTGGCTGCGCAACTGCGACAGATATTGCTCTGGAAACTGGGCTTGCTAACAATACACTGACGACTATGATTAAAAAGCTAGAGGAACAAAATCTTGTAACTATTAGTCCATGTGGAGAAGATAAGCGTAAGAAGTATTTGGTTTTAACAGAGTTGGGGCAGTCTCAGAAAGAAGTGGGGTATCGTGTCAGTCAGAAATTGGATACGATCTTTTACAAAGGATTTTCAGAGGAAGAAATTCGTCAGTTTGAAGCCTTTCAAGAAAGAATTTTGGCTAATCTGAAAGAGGAGGAAAATGAGGTTTAAAATGGAGCAAATTAGCTGTTTATAAGTAAAGGCCACTTTTGACTTTGTTTTCCAACTCTTAGGACAAGGAAACTATGTGGTTAGCTATGGTCAGACTCAGATTGATGGAGTTGCTTATGCCCAGTACGATATCTTCCGTCTAGAAAACGGGAAAATTGTGGAGCATTGGGATAATAAGGAAGTCATGCCTAAGGTAGAAGACTTGACCAATCGAGGGAAGTTTTAAATTGAGGATACAGAATGATTGAATACAAAAATGTAGCTTTACGTTACACAGAAAAAGATGTCTTGAGAGATGTCAATTTACGAATTGAGAATGGCGAGTTTATGGTTTTAGTTGGTCCATCTGGATCAGGTAAGACGACCATGATTAAGATGATTAACCGTCTCTTGGAACCGACTGATGGAAATATTTATATGGATGGCAAGCGCATCAAAGACTATGACGAGCGGGATCTTCGTCTTTCTACTGGTTATGTTTTACAGGCTATTGCCCTATTTCCTAATCTAACGGTCGCGGAAAATATTGCCCTGATTCCTGAGATGAAGGGTTGGACTAAGGAAGAAATTGCTCAGAAAACAGAAGAGCTTTTGGCTAAGGTTGGTTTACCAGTGGCTGAGTATGGACATCGACTTCCTAATGAATTATCTGGTGGAGAACAGCAACGGGTCGGTATTGTTCGTGCTATGATTGGTCAGCCTAAGATTCTCCTCATGGATGAACCTTTTTCAGCCTTGGATGCTATTTCTCGCAAACAGTTGCAGGTTCTGACTAAAGAATTGCATAAAGAATTTGGGATGACAACGATTTTTGTAACCCATGATACGGATGAAGCTCTGAAATTGGCGGACCGTATTGCTGTCTTGCAGGATGGAGAGATTCGCCAGGTGGCGAATCCAGAGACTATTTTAAAAGCTCCTGCAACAGATTTTGTAGCAGACTTGTTTGGAGGTAGTGTTCATGACTAATTTAATTGCAACTTTTCAGGATCGTTTTAGTGATTGGTTGACAGCTCTATCTCAACATTTGCAGTTGTCACTTTTGACCTTGTTGCTAGCTATTTTGCTTGCGATTCCCTTAGCTGTTTATCTTCGCTATCATGAGAAGTTGGCGGACTGGGTCTTGCAGATTGCAGGGATTTTCCAGACCATCCCGTCTCTTGCCTTGTTGGGGCTCTTTATCCCCTTGATGGGAATTGGAACCTTGCCAGCTTTGACAGCTCTAGTGATCTATGCGATCTTTCCGATTTTACAAAATACCATCACTGGACTCAAGGGAATTGATCCAAGTCTACAAGAGGCTGGGATTGCCTTTGGGATGACTAGGTGGGAACGTCTCAAGAAATTCGAAATTCCACTTGCTATGCCTGTTATGATGTCTGGGATTCGGACGGCAGCGGTCTTAATTATCGGTACGGCAACCTTGGCGGCCTTGATTGGGGCGGGAGGACTGGGTTCCTTTATCCTTTTGGGAATTGACCGTAATAATGCCAGTCTGATTTTGATTGGGGCCCTTTCTTCTGCAGTGCTTGCCATTGCCTTTAACTTCCTACTAAAAGTGATGGAAAAAGCAAAATTGCGGACGATATTTTCTGGTTTTGCCTTGGTAACAATATTGCTCGGTCTATCTTATAGTCCAGCCCTTTTGGCTCAAAAAGAGAAAGAAAACTTGGTTATTGCTGGGAAATTGGGTCCAGAACCAGAAATTTTGGCCAATATGTATAAGTTGCTGATTGAAGAAAATACCAGTATGACTGCGACTGTTAAACCGAATTTTGGGAAAACAAGCTTCCTCTATGAAGCTCTGAAAAAAGGCGATATTGACATCTACCCTGAATTTACCGGTACGGTGACTGAAAGTTTGCTTCAGCCATCACCGAAGGTGAGTCATGAGCCAGAGCAGGTTTATCAGGTAGCGCGTGATGGCATTGCCAAACAGGATCATCTAGCCTATCTCAAACCCATGTCTTATCAAAATACCTACGCTGTAGCTGTTCCGAAAAAGATTGCTCAAGAATATGGCTTGAAGACCATTTCAGACTTGAAAAAAGTGGAAGGACAGTTAAAGGCAGGCTTTACTCTCGAATTTAATGACCGTGAAGATGGAAATAAGGGCTTGCAATCAATGTATGGTCTTAACCTCAATGTAGCGACCATGGAGCCAGCCCTTCGCTATCAGGCAATTCAGTCAGGCGATATTCAAATCACGGATGCCTATTCAACTGATGCGGAATTGGCGCGTTATGATTTGCAGGTCTTGGAAGATGACAAGCAACTCTTCCCACCTTATCAAGGAGCGCCACTCATGAAAGAAGCTTTGCTTAAGAAGCATCCTGAGTTGGAGAAAGTTCTCAATAAATTGGCTGGTAAAATTACTGAAAGCCAGATGAGCCAGCTCAACTACCAAGTCGGTGTTGAAGGCAAGTCAGCAGAACAAGTAGCCAAGGAGTTTTTACAAGAACAAGGTTTGTTGAAGAAATAGTTTGAAAATGTCAAACTCAACTTGCTTAAACGACTATAGAAAAGAATGCTCAGACAATGTCGTCTGGGCTTTTTTGATATTAGAGTTACTTAATGTCTTTCAAAATGGAAAATAAGAGGAAATTTTTAGGATTTTCTAAAATTTTACTGTAAATACACTTGACTATTCACAAAATAGGTGTATAATGTGTTGTGAACTACTTAACAAATAAAGATTTCCAGCTCATGTCGACTAAGGATGGAAATCTTGTGTATAGACAGTTCAGTAGATATATAATAGAGCGTTGCGTCCGAAAGTCTATCCAGACACGGCTCTTTAAAAACAAAAGGAGAAGATTATGAAAACAGAACCGATTCATCGTACCAGTATGTGGAAATTTAAGTTAAGTGCTGCCACCATGACTTTGATTCCCGCTGCCGTGGGGATTAACTATGTTGCCAAAGCCTTGGCGGAGGGGTTAAAGTTGCCCGTTTGGCTGGGGTCTTTGGGAACCTTTCTTACCAGCATGTTGGCTGGGCCGGTTGCCGGTGCCATTAGTGGTTTCATCAACAACGTGATCTATGGGCTGACCTTATCGCCAATTTCAACCGTGTATGCGATTACCAGCATCGGAATTGGGATTGCTGTCGGAGTTTTGCACGCCAATGGGTGGTTCTCGTCAGCGCGACGAGTATTTGTTTCTGCTATTATTATTGCCATCGTTTCAGCTGTCATTTCAACGCCACTCAACGTCATCTTTTGGGGTGGTCAGACCGGTATCGCTTGGGGTGACTCATTGTTTGCGGTAATGGTCGCCAATCATGCACCAGTGTGGCTGGCCTCATTTACCGATGAGTTTGTCTTGGATATTTTGGATAAAGTCTGCGTGGCCTACCTGGCATTCTTCATCTATCGTCAGCTGCCGAAGCGGATGGTGCACTTCTTTAGCGATGATAAATGATGACTGATAAAACATTGATTTCTGGAGCGCCACGGGTCAAGCTCAAGTGGTACCAGGTGATCGATCCGATTACTAAGCTCTTGTTCATCTTGGACATGACGTTGTTGAGCTTTGCCAGTATGAATTTATTGCTTCAGGCCGGATTAATTCTTGTCGCAACACTGCTATTGTTATTTTCCAAATTGAGTTCTACCACCTTTAAGGCGCTGGGATTCAGCCTGTTTCTGATTTGCACCATGCTGATCATCCAAGGGTTATTTTACAGTCGGAATCAAACTGTGCTGTTTTCTGTGCTTGGGGTGTCGTTCTACAAAGAAGGCCTGATTTACGCCACCACTCTGGGTTGTCGAGTATTGGTGATTATTTTGACCAGTGGCTTTTTTATGGTGACCACGAGTATTTCAGAAAATGCGGCCTATTTGGAACTGTCCGGATTGTCTTATAAAACCGTCTACGTTCTGATGTCGGTGTGTTATATTTTGCCGGAAATGATGCGCAATATGCGGAAAATCCAGCAGGCACAAAAAGTTCGCGGAACCAATCCGCAAAAAACGTTGATTCAGAAATTAAAGTCAGTCCTGCCGGTGCTAATTCCATTGGTGATTAAGACCTTGGATCAATCGATGACGCGGTCGATTTCTCTCCAACTGAGAGGTTTTGATAATCTCAACCGGACTGTCAGAACCTCCCAGCGCGTGTATCGCCTGTCGCGGACGCTGCACATTGGTCTGACTGGATTGGCAATTTTATTGATTGGGTGGAAGATATGGACGAAGATAAACGGATTGTAATTGAAAATTTGACCACCCGTTATCCGGGTACTGAGCAACCACAACTGCGTCAGATTAACGCGGAGGTTCATACCGGCCAGGTGGTTGGGATTATCGGGAATAGCCACTCCGGCAAATCGACTTTGTGCCGTGTGCTGGCAGGGGTCATTCCCAAAATTGTGTCTGCTGAGATTGAGGGCGATTGGCACATGTTTGGCCAGCGCGTGTCCGACAATTGGCCCGTTTATAATGCCATGAATGGAGTTGTACTGCAAAATCCAGCTGGCCAACTAAGCGGGTTGGCAGACACGGTTGCCGATGAAATCGCCTTTGACTTGATTAATCAGGGAATGGCTGAAGGACTGATTCAAAAACGGGTTGAAGAAGTTGCCACGCAAATGGGGCTGATTGAACAGCTGAATTTGCGTCCCGAGAGCCTTTCCGGTGGTCAGATCCAGCGGTTGGCAATTGCCACGGCGATTGTGGCTAATCCGGCTGTTTTGATTATGGATGATCCGACCAGTGAGATGGATCCCCTTGGCCGCCGGCAATTTTTCCAATGGCTGGCCCAAGTCAAAGAGACGACTGTCTTCATTGTCACCAGTGAAATTGACGATTTGTGCGAAGTCGCCGACGTTGTGTGGGTGCTGCACGAGGGTCAAATGGTAGCCCAGGGCAGGCCGGGTGAGGTGTTTAATCATTTGGCAGCTGACTGGCAGATTCCAGCCCCGACAATCCAGCAACTTGCTCAAAAAATGGATTGGCATTTGGCTGATGGCCGGTATCCGGTGAATGACGCTGATCTGAAGGAGGTTCGTTATGTCCACAATTGAACTGAGCCACCTGACGTTCACTTATCCAGAACGGTCCTTTAGCTTGGATGTTGAAGACAAACACTTCGCCGATCCGATGGTGGCGATTGTCGGCCAAAATGGTGCCGGCAAATCAACGCTCTTCAAATTGTTGACGGGCTTGCTGACACCACAAACCGGTGTGATTAAGATCGATGGAGAAAATTTTAATGATCTTAAACCAGTCGAAAAGTTACTGAAGGTTGGGATTACTTTTCAGAATCCTAACGATCAGCTTTTCAACCCGACCGTTCAACGAGAGGTGGAGTGGAGTGTCGCGCAGGTCATGGATGACCACGACACGATTACGAGGCGGGCTTTAGCGGCTCTAAAAAGAGTTGGCTTGGATGATAAAACAGCTGAAAGTCCATATGACCTGTCATTGTCGGAACGCAAGCTGTTGAGCGTTGCCACAGTTTTGGCAGTGGATCCGGCGATTTATTTATTTGATGAGCCGATGATGTCGCTTGATTGGGAAAGCCGGCGCAAGTTGACCGCAATTTTCCATCAGTTGGCTGATTCGGGCCACCAAGTTGTGACCATCACCCATGACATGGATTGGGTCGCCGCCGAGTTTGAGTCGGTGTATGTTATGGAACACGGGAAGTTTGGCTTCGCCGGCAGTCCACGGGAATTGTTCAGCAATCACGAACTTGTCCAGCGAGTGGGATTACTACCACCGCGGATTATGGACATAGCGGAGTCGCTGGGTGATTCACAGACATATTTATCGGTTAATGATTATTGCCAGAAAAATCGAGATGTATAGAAAAAGTCACCTCTGCGGGTTTTCCAGGTTGAAGGATTAACTTCAGCTTCTGGCAAGAACTCACATGGGTGACTTTTGTGTTTAATAACGTTTCATGATCATCGGGTGCTTCCTCAGATCACTCGGTTTGATTTTACTTTGTTTCATGGTCATAATCATATACCATTTCTTTTGGATTTTTTGTTTGACTAATACAAAATAGGTTTTCATAGGTCTTCGCATTTTTAGCACCCATTAGGATCATCAGTATAATTTTCTGAATTAGGAGACTGTCCCATCACTATTCGAACTTCGTCTCCCAACTTACGCTGTTCCCATTCATCCGTGAATCCTTTAAATCGCAATTCTGGAACTTTCTTTTTATTTGAATCATCTATTTTCGCCATAGTCCCCACCATTTTATTGGTTTTTCTTGTTCTTCTATCCTTTTTTGATCTTTGATTTGTTCCTGTAAATTTTCCAACTTCTCTTTAAGAGCGTTCACTTCATCTTTATATTGATTGTCTAAGTGTTTGAATTCTGTTTCCTGTGAGGGCATTTTGAGGGCTTTTAAGTTATCATTTTCCGTCTTGTATTCTTCTAGCAACTTTTTATCTTGCAAGGCTAATCGTTGTTACTGGTCTAACAAATTAGTTAGTTTTTCTATTTGTTGGTCTTTGCTACTTATTTGTTGGTCTTTGGTATTTGATTTGCTACTACTTTCTACTTTACCTAAAATTATTTTTTCTGCTTTAGAATTTATTAGATTAGACCCATTGGAACTTTTAAGCTGTAATTCTTTTGGTAACCTTTGGTAGTGATATTGAATATTTTGTTTTGTAACACTCAACTCATCCGCCAGCTCTTTGATCGTTTTTAAGTCTTCACTCATGGTTTAAGTCCTGCCTTTTAACCGTTGGTAGATATTGTTCAATGGCTTTTTTGAGGTAGCGTGCGATATTATGCTTAGAATATTCTTCACGTCTGCTGGCAACATAAGACAAGTGGTCTTTAACACTATTTAGCCCTCTTAATTCTTTCAGTTCGTCATAGAGGGGGTAAACATGGACTTGCAATCCTGCCATGATTTTTGTATCTTGCATTTCAAACGGACTTAGCAACATATTTTCTAGCAATAGCGTGGTGTACTTGCTTTTCATTGCTTCAATAGCTAGCTTATCTTCGGTTTCTGCTTTGCGTGCTTTATCTTCTTGATAGGCGGTATCTTCTAACTTATAGCTGTTATCGTCTGCTCGACGTTTCTTTCGTAACCAGATATCCAATATTAAACCGTCCGCATCAATCGCTCGATAGAGATAATGCCAACGCCCCTTAATTTTGATATAGGTTTCATCCATTTTCCACGAATAGAAGGACTGTTTATTTTTCTTTTTCCAGAGATGATAGAGGATTTTACTGTATTCTTGAACCCACCGATAAATCGTAGTGTGACAAACATTTATTCCACGGTCATAAAGCAATTCCTGAACTTCACGATAGCTCAGATTGTAACGTAGGTAATAACCAACAGCGACAATGATGACGTCTTGTTGGAATTGTTTGCCTTTAAAATGATTCATCTCTCAAGCCTTACTAACCTTTTTTCTGCTCTTTGAGAAGCTGAAGGTCGAGCAAGTAATTACCTTTTTGGTTTGATTAACTCTGTCATTTACCTTATCTTGGCTTTGCAGAAAGGCTTTTATGGTGAGGTGTTAACGACACTTTACTTTACGGTCATGCAGCCAATTGGACTTCTAGTTTGGATCTACCAGGCACAGTTTAAGAAAGAAAAGCAGGAGTTTGTCGCGCGTAAACTGGATGGCAAGGGTTGGACCAAGTATCTTTCCATTAGTGTTCTTTGGTGGTTGGTATTTGGATTCATTTATCAGTCTATCGGAGCCAATCGTCCTTATCGTGATTCCATCACTGATGCGACTAATGGGGTTGGGCAAATCCTCATGACAGCCGTTTACCGTGAGCAATGGATATTCTGGGCAGCTACCAATGTCTTTTCAATCTATCTCTGGTGGGGAGAAAGCTTGCAAATTCAAGGAAAATACCTGATTTACTTGATCAATAGTCTCGTTGGTTGGTATCAGTGGAGCAAGGCAGCAAAGAGTGCTTAAAAAGTAAAAAAGGATCAGATGATCCTTTTTTGTGTTAGAGCAAAATGAATAATACCGTAATGACAATAGCGCTCGTTATACGAACGATGTGGTGCGAGATATGTTGTTTTTCTTTCTGTTGGCCGTTCCAGTAGGCACCATAGCAGACGATACTCGAACCCACAATCCATAGAAGAATGGTTGCAAGTGGGACGAAGTAAAAGATGGCTAGAGCCAGAGAAGTGAGGCAACTGCCGACCAAGATGCATGTGTTTCCCAGACTGTAGTTCTTTTGTTTCATAGCTGAAAAAGCAGCAGCAAGATGAAGCAGTGAGAAGGCGAGAGCTAGTACAATTGTTAGTATTCCTAGAATCATCGAAGTTAACATAGTTGGTTCCTTTCTGAGTTACAGGCTTAGTTATCAAGTGGAGTTGTAGAGGTCATCTCCATTACATCAAGGTAAAATCTCACCACTTGGTCTTCGGTATAGGATTGTCCTTTTTTTAGCCACCAAGTTAGGGTCTCGATAAAGTTCGTCACAACAAAATGCTGGAGGTAGGAGGCCGGAATGTTTGGATAGGCCTCTTGCAAGTCATCCGCTACCATGGGATAAACGTGGTGTTCGAGTTCCTTGTGTAGTTGGCGGAGGAAGTAGTCGTTTTTGGAAAAAAGGAGACTGGTAACATGGTCCTGGTTTTTCTGAAAATGTAAAAAGATATGTGCGAGGTAGTCCTCGGTAGTAAAGTGTCCTTCCCTTTCAAAGAGATGATGAAAGAGGTAGCGACAGAGCTCATCTAAAAGGAGTTCCTTGCTTTCATAGTGACAGTAAAAAGTAGAACGCCCAACATCTGCTAGGTCAATGATATCCTGAACAGTAGTGGCATCATAGCCTTTGTCGTTCAAAAGTTGTAAAAAAGCTTGATAGATGGCTTTTTTCGTCTTGCTGACTCGACGGTCTCTTTTTGGCATGTAGACACTTGAGACAAACTGTTCAGAACTGAACATGGCTGACAGTTTGCTTCTATCCTTTCTTTGAATTTTATTAGATAATACAAATGAAAGAAGTATGTATATACCCATTATACCAAAGGAGGGAGAGAAATGAGTTCTAAAACATCTATCTGGTTAGCTTTTTTCTTAAATTTAAGCTATGCGATTGTTGAGTTTATCGCAGGAGGAATCTTTGGTTCGAGTGCAGTTCTTGCTGATTCCGTTCATGACTTGGGAGATGCTATAGCCATTGGCATCTCAGCCCTTTTAGAAACAATTTCAAACCGTGAAGAAGATAGACAGTACACCTTGGGTTACAAACGTTTTAGTCTTTTAGGAGCCATGCTAACGGCTGTGATTCTTATGATAGGGTCTGTCCTAGTGATCTTGGAAAATGTCACAAAGATTGTTCACCCGCAACCCGTCAATGAGGAAGGCATCCTCTGGCTGGGAATCATTGCAGTAGCCATTAATGTGCTAGCAAGTCTGGTAGTTCGTAAGGGGAAAACAAAGAACGAGTCAATTCTTAGCCTGCATTTTTTGGAAGACACTCTTGGTTGGTTGGCCGTCATTCTAATGGCGATTATTCTTCGATTTACGGACTGGTATATCCTCGATCCGCTTTTATCACTAGTTATTTCTATCTTTATTCTGTCGAAAGCCATTCCTCGCTTTTGGAGCACACTGAAAATTTTCCTAGATGCTGTGCCAGAAGGAGTCGAGACAAGTGATTTGGAGAAGGATTTAGAGGCTCTACCCAATGTCAACAGTGTCAATCAACTTAGCATTTGGTCCATGGATGGTCTAGAGAATAATGCTATTGTTCACATTTGTATCAAGGACTGGGAACAGATGATGGAAACCAAAGAAGTGGTGCGTCAATGTTTAGAAGAAAGAGGCGTGCAGAATATCACTATTGAAGTAGATAGCAGTCAAAGCAATCATGCGCAACATAAGCGGAGGGTGAGAGAATTAGAGCAGAAGCATGGGCATCATCATTAGAAAAGCGACCTCGCTAGAGGTCGTTTTGTTATCCTATTCATTCCTTGTACTTTCTCTCAGAGTCAGTCTGGTTCCCAGCATGGTCAAGCTGGGGATTTTGCGACCGTGGAGTACTTCCTTATTAAGAATATCCATGCCTGCTCTGCCCATTTCTTCGGTATAGACGGTGATGCTGGAGAGGGGAGGATAGACTTGCTTGGTCAGACTAGTGTCGTTAAAGGAAATGAGGCTGACGCGGTCTGGTAGGCTGATTCCAGCTTCTTGGAGCGCACGGAGGGCACCGATGGCTAAACTATCGCTAGCTGCGAAAAAGGCTGGTGGGAGTTGGTCTCCTAAGTTCTGAATAGCCTCCTTCATTAAGTCATAGCCAGACTGGGCAGTAAAGCTTCCTTGAAAGACCAGTTCATCATGATAGATTCCTTTTGTTTGACTGTAGTTTCTGAAATTTTCCAGCCGCTTATCCTCAATGATTTCTTCTTGGTCTGTTGTTTCCTCAAGCCCTGTTAGAATCCCGATACGGTCCATCCCTTGACTGAGGAAATAATCGACAACCTGTTTCATGGCAGTGTAAAAGTCCGTGATAATGCAGGTATGTCCTAGTGAAAGAGTATCACTGTCTAGAAAGACAAGAGGCTTTTGGTATTCTTCAAAGGCAGAGATCTGAGCTCGACTAAACTTTCCGATGCAGAGAATCCCGATGACTTCCTCGCTCAGTGTAAAAGGATGGTCATTAAAATAGCGTAAAATATCATAGTCCAGTTCTTGGGCTCTTTTTTCTATGCCTAGGCGAATCTGGTAGTAGTAGAGGTCGTCCAGTTCCCCTTGTTCGCTGACCCATTGGATAATGGCAATCTTTTGCTTGGGCTTGTGGGACTCGCCTGTCTTGAGGTGCTTAGTGTAGCCCAACTCTTCAGCAACGGTTAAAATACGGTGTCTGGTTTCTTCTGTAACAGATAGGCTCTGGTCGCGATTGAGGACGCGGGATACGGTCGCGATAGAGACAGAGGCTAGCTGTGCAATGTCTTTTAATGTAGCCATAAATCCTCCTTCTTTTAAGTTAGTATATCATATTTTTCTGCCTTTTACCGATAGTATAGTAAAAGTTTAGTAAAAAGGATTGACCTTGGGAAATCCCTTGGATACAATAGAAGAAAACGATTACACGTTAAGACGACTTAACGGACAGTAAAAGGAGAAATCATATGACACAACATCTTACTGCTGAAGCTCTTCGTAAAGATTTTCTTGCTGTTTTTGGTCAAGAAGCAGACCAAACATTCTTTTCACCAGGTCGTATCAATTTGATTGGTGAACACACGGACTACAACGGTGGACATGTTTTCCCAGCTGCTATTTCCTTGGGAACTTATGGGGCGGCTCGCAAGCGTGACGACCAAGTTTTGCGTTTCTACTCAGCCAACTTTGAGGACAAGGGCATTATCGAAGTGCCTCTTGCTGACCTCAAGTTTGAAAAAGAGCACAACTGGACCAACTATCCAAAAGGAGTTCTTCATTTCTTGCAAGAAGCTGGGCATGTGATTGACAAAGGTTTTGATTTTTATGTTTATGGGAATATCCCAAATGGTTCTGGCTTGTCTTCTTCAGCATCATTGGAACTCTTGACAGGGGTCGTGGCAGAGCATCTCTTTGATTTAAAATTAGAGCGTCTCGATTTGGTTAAAATCGGAAAACAAACAGAGAATAACTTTATCGGAGTCAACTCTGGTATCATGGACCAGTTTGCTATCGGTATGGGGGCTGACCAACGTGCTATTTACCTAGATACCAACACCTTAGAGTATGACTTGGTGCCACTTGATTTGAAGGACAATGTCGTTGTTATCATGAACACCAATAAACGCCGTGAATTGACGGATTCTAAATATAATGAACGCCGTGCTGAGTGTGAAAAAGCAGTAGAAGAACTACAAGTGGCTTTGGACATTCAAACCTTGGGTGAATTGGACGAATGGGCTTTTGATCAATACAGTTATCTAATTAAAGACGAAAATCGTTTGAAACGTGCTCGCCATGCTGTGCTTGAAAACCAACGTACCCTTAAAGCGCAAGCAGCCCTTCAAGAAGGTGATTTGGAAACATTTGGTCGTTTGATGAATGCGTCACACGTTTCCCTAGAGCATGACTATGAAGTAACTGGTTTGGAATTAGATACTCTTGTTCATACAGCTTGGGCACAAGAAGGAGTTCTCGGTGCTCGCATGACAGGGGCAGGTTTTGGCGGATGTGCCATTGCTTTGGTGCAAAAAGATGCTGTTGATGCCTTTAAGGAAGCTGTTGGCAAACACTACGAGGAAGTAGTTGGCTACGCTCCAAGCTTCTATATCGCTGAAGTTGCAGGTGGCACTCGCGTCCTTGACTAGTCAAAAGGAGGCTCTATAGTGACCTTAGTAGATAAATTTGTAACACATGTCATTTCTGAAAGTTCATTTGAGGAAGTGGATCGAATCTACCTGACCAATCGTGTCTTGGCACGAGTGGGAGACGGTGTTTTGGAAGTTGAGACCAATCTGGATAAATTGATTGACCTCAAGGACCAGCTGGTTGAGGAAGCCGTTCGATTAGAGACGATTGAGGATAGTCAGACTGAGCGTGAAATCCTTGGTGCTGAATTGATGGACTTGGTGACTCCTTGTCCGAGTCAGGTCAATCGTGACTTTTGGGCAACCTACGCCCACTCTCCTGAGCAGGCGATAGGTGATTTTTACCAGCTCAGTCAGAAAAATGACTACATCAAACTCAAGGCCATTGCTAAGAATATTGCTTATCGTGTTCCATCTGACTACGGAGAACTTGAAATTACCATCAATCTCTCTAAGCCTGAAAAGGATCCAAAGGAGATTGCGGCAGCCAAGTTGGTGCAAGCTAGTAATTATCCTCAGTGTCAGCTTTGTCTAGAGAATGAGGGATACCATGGTCGAGTCAACCACCCAGCCCGTAGCAACCACCGTATTATCCGTTTTGAAATGGCTGGTCAGGAGTGGGGCTTCCAGTATTCGCCCTATGCTTATTTTAATGAGCACTGTATTTTCTTAGATGGCCAGCATCGTCCCATGGCCATTAGTCGTCAGAGTTTTGAACGTCTGTTGGCTATCGTAGAGCAGTTTCCAGGATATTTTGCAGGCTCTAATGCCGACTTGCCGATTGTGGGGGGCTCTATTCTAACTCATGATCACTATCAGGGAGGCCGTCACGTATTTCCTATGGAATTGGCTCCCTTGCAAAAGACCTTTCGATTTGCAGGTTTTGAGCAGGTCAAGGCTGGGATTGTCAAGTGGCCAATGTCAGTGCTGCGTTTGACTTCGGATTCCAAAGAGGATTTGATCAACTTAGCTGACAAGATTTTGCAGGAATGGCGCCAGTATTCAGATCCAAGGGTGCAAGTCTTGGCAGAAAGTAATGGAACACCACACCACACCATTACACCCATTGCTCGTAAACGCGATGGACAGTTTGAGTTGGACTTAGTCTTGCGAGACAATCAGATTTCTGCAGAACATCCTGATGGCATCTATCATCCCCACAAGGATGTCCAACATATCAAGAAGGAAAATATCGGCTTGATTGAGGTCATGGGCTTGGCAATCTTGCCACCACGTCTGAAAGCAGAAGTTGAGCAAGTAGCTAGCTATCTTGTAGGAGAAGCGGTTACAGTTTCCGATTATCATCAGGAATGGGCAGACCAACTTAGAGCCCAACATCCAGACCTAACAGATAAAGAAAAAGCCCTTGAAATCGTTAAGGACTCTGTTGGTGCTATCTTTGCGCGTGTGCTTGAGGACGCAGGAGTCTACAAGCAGACAGAACAAGGACAGGCAGCCTTTATGCGCTTTGTGGAGCAGGTCGGAATTTTGCCAGACTAGGAGCTTTCTCCTTGCACAGTCCTATAAAAAGTAGTATCATAGTGTCGTTTGAAATATCAGGAGGAAACGATGAAAGACTTTCATTTTGACGCTATATCTGCCTTTGAAAATTACGAAATTGAACAAATGAGAGATGGTCACGTTGTGGTGACGACCAAAGTAGTGGACTCGTCTCTCAACTACTATGGCAATGCCCATGGTGGCTATCTCTTTACCCTTTGCGACCAGATCAGTGGTTTGGTGGTCATATCTCTGGGGCTTGATGGAGTGACGCTCCAGTCTTCTATCAACTACCTCAAAGCAGGAAAACTCGACGATGTGCTGACCATTAAAGGAGAATGTGTCCACCAAGGACGCACAACCTGCGTCGTGGATGTCGATATCACCAATCAAGAAGGCAGAAATGTCTGTAAAGCAACCTTTACCATGTTTGTTACAGGCCAAAGGTCAGAAGACAGACAGGTAAGGATATAACATAAAAAGAGGCTCGCACCTCTTTTTCTTATTTCTTTTTATGATTTAATACGGCATTGAGGACAATAGCGAGTAGGCTAGCTACAACGATTCCGTTTGAGAAGAACATTTGGAAGGCTGTCGGCATGCTGACAAAGAGATTACTGTTGTTGAGTCCGACACCTGCAGCGATTGAAACTGCTGCGATAAGGAAGTTGTGTTCATTGTTAGCAAAGTCAACACGAGCGAGGATTTGCATCCCTTGAATCGATACAAAACCAAACATCACCAGCATAGCACCACCGAGGACAGGGCTCGGAATGATTTGGGCAAGGGCGCCAAACTTAGGAAGCAGTCCAAGGAGAACGAGGAAACCAGCTGCGTAGTAGATTGGCAGGCGAGTCTTGATACCTGATAATTTAACCAAACCAACGTTTTGTGAAAATCCTGTGTAAGGGAAGGTGTTAAAGATTCCTCCGAGAAGTACGGCCAAACCTTCTGCGCGGTAACCGTTGCGAAGGCGCGTGCTGTCGATTGGGTCTTTCGTGATATCAGACAAGGCTAGGTAAACACCAGTCGACTCAACCATAGACACCGTTGCGATGATACACATCATGACAATCGATGAGATTTCAAAGGTTGGCATTCCAAAGTAGAGGGGAGTTGGGACATGGACAAGTGGTGCTGCCGCAACAGGAGAAAAATCAACCAAGCCCATGCTAGCAGCAATGGCAGTTCCAACAACCAGACCAATCAAAATAGAGATAGACTTGATAAATCCTTTAGTAAAGATGTTAATCAAAAGGATAATCAAAACAGTGATAGCTGCAAGCAAGAGACTTTGACCAGTTGGCTCTGGAACGTTATTTCCCATATTTCCAATAGCGACAGGAATCAAGGTTAAACCAATCGTGGTAATAACAGATCCTGTTACGATAGATGGGAAGAGATTGGCTACTTTTGAGAAGATGCCTGAAACAAGAACTACGTAAATCCCTGATGCGATAAGGGCACCAAACATAGCGCCACTTCCATGGCTTTGCCCAATCATAATCAAGGGAGCTACCGACTGGAAGGCAACTCCAAGAACGACTGGGAGTCCAATCCCAAAGTATTTGTTGAGTTGGAGTTGGAGGAAGGTTGCCACACCACACATGAAGATATCTGTGGAAATCAGGTAAGTCAACTGCTCAGCTGAATAGCCAAGGGCTGTAGCAATCATGATGGGAACCAGGATAGATCCTGAGTACATGGCTAGTAAGTGCTGCAAGCCAAGAACGGCTGCTTGTGAATGTTTTTCTTGAGTTTGCATTAGAGATCTGCCTCCTTAAATACGACTTGACCATTTTCAAAACGATCCAAACGAGCAAGTGATAGGACGGGGTAACCTGCTTTTTCAAGCAAATCACGGCCATCTTGGAAGGATTTTTCAATCACAATACCGATAGCTTCGACTGTGGCACCAGCTTGTTCGATGATTTGAATCAAGCCTTTGGCAGCTTGGCCGTTAGCAAGGAAATCGTCGATAATCAATACCTTGTCCTCTGGTGAGAGGAATTTTCCAGCGATAGAAACGGTGCTGGTTACCTGTTTGGTAAAGGAGTAAACTTGGGCAGTTAAGATACCTTCGTTCATAGTGATGTTCTTAGCTTTTTTAGCAAAAATCATGGGAACGTTTAAGACTTCAGCTGTAAAAATGGCTGGGGCAATACCTGACGCTTCAATGGTCACGACTTTGGTAATACCAGCAGAAGCAAATTTTTCCGCAAAAACCTTACCGATTTCTCGCATCAATTGATAGTCAACTTGGTGGGTTAAAAAGGAATCCACCTTGAGGATGTTATCACCCAAGATATGCCCATCCTTGAGGATGCGCTCTTCTAATAATTTCATAAGACCTCCTAAAGTCTAAAAGCTAATTTACTTGTTATTTAAATGTTTCTATAGTGATCCCTTTTGCTAGTACTATATATTTGATAAAACTAGTACGAGCGAAGCGAGTTTTATCAAATATTTCCCGTTGTAGTGGTATCATAGACAATAATCTTGTTATTGTCTATGACGGGATTTTTGAGACTTTTGGCTCAAAAATTAGGGATGAAATTCCGAAGGAAGTTGCTCCCGTCCGCACTAATTAAGGGAAATATTAAAAATATTTAGTTTACAATTAAAGGAGTGCTTTAACAAAAATATTCAAAAAGGACCTACTTAATCTCTAAGTAAGTCCCCAAAATAGGCATGGCAAAAACGACCATACCTCACTTCTGACTTACTTATTGTTAGGTGTTCCGGCACCTTGTAGAAACGTCGCGCCAATTCACGACATAAACAAGTAAAACGATATTTAATTTTAAATAGGCTTGAGCCAATGTTTTTATTTTACACTAAATAACTTTAGAAATCAAATATTTTGTTAGTGTTTTTGGTTTAAAAAACGAACAAATATAATAAAAATGGGGAAAAATTAACTTATTGGCTAACATTTAGAAGGTTTTTCCATCATAAAAGGGCATATTATTAGGTTTTTAAACACCTGACAATATGCCTTTTTCTAACTTTAAAGACTTTTTCCCAATCTTTATTATTCTACTCGCTAAATCTTAAAAAATAACCATCTGGATCCAAAATCGCAAATTCATGGGGATATATAAAGCTATCTCCTACTCGAAATTCTCTTTTTGTCAGCGGACGATGGATAGGATAGTCAGCTTCCAGCAGTTTTTGGTGGAGCTGAGGGACATCTTCAATGCCAAAGGAAATATTGACACCGCGCCCGAAAGGATAGGTTAGTTGGGCTAATTCTTCTGAGCCGCCTTCTTCTAGCATAAGTTGGCAGTCTTCAAGCGAGAGGAAGAGAAATTTCTCCTCTGGACGCTCGTATTCGACAGAAAATCCCAGCAAGTCGCAGTAGAAGTGGCGTGACTTTTCGAGGTCAGATACTACAAATTCAGGAATGACAGCTTGATAGTCCATTAGCTTTCTCCTTAGAGCTCAATTTCCAATACAATCGGCGTGTGGTCTTGGCGCGCACCAGAGTCAATCATATCAGACTTGGTCACCTTGTCAGCGATGCGGTTACTTGTGAGCCAGTAGTCGATTCTCCAGCCTGTATTGTTGATTTTAGAAGTTTTGCTGCGTTGTGCCCACCAAGTGTAGCGTTCTGGAACATCGCCATGAACATGACGGAAAGTATCTGTAAATCCAGTTGCCAAAAGGTTGGTAAATCCAGCACGCTCCTCGTCGGTAAACCCTGGTGAACGGCGGTTGCTAGCAGGATTTGCAAGGTCGATCTCATTGTGGGCCACATTGTAGTCACCGGTCGCAAGGACTGGTTTTTCTTTGTCTAGTTCAGCCAAATACTCCGCATATTTGACATCCCAGATTTGGCGTTCTTCCAAGCGTTTGAGACCGTCGCCAGCGTTTGGTGTGTAAACTTGCGTTACGAAAAATTCATCAAATTCCAAGGTGATGATGCGGCCTTCCAAGTCCATGGTAGAAGGGGCACCTATTTCTGGGAAGCTGACAGTGGGTGTGAGTTCTTTCTTATAGAGGAACATAGTACCAGCATAGCCTTTACGGGCAGGTTCTTGGGAAGAGCGCCACGTGTTTGCGTAGCCTGGGAAGAGTTCCTCTAAAATTTCCAGATGTTTTTTTGTAGGCCCCTTGGCAGAAAGCTTGGTTTCTTGGATAGCAATGATATCAGCATTTTCAGCGACCAAGGTTTGTAGGACTTCTTGGGACAATTTGGCACGAGCTGAGTCACTAGTTAGGGCAGCGTTTAGGGAATCAATATTCCATGAGATAAGTTTCATAAAGTTACCTTTTTCATTCAGATTATAGATTTTATTATACCAAAAAAAGGTCTATTTCCCCAACGTATGGTTTGAAAATTACTCTTTAGACTTTATCCTGAGAAAATAAAAATTCCCTAAACTATTTAGAAAAAAATCTAAATAGATCTTGTGTTTAGAATGGAAAGGTGTATAATGTTATTTAGAAAAACATCTAAATAGAAAGTGAAGTGTACAAATATGTCAAATAAGAGAACAAGCCTTCTCTTTGTGGTCTTGGCTTATGCCCTTGCTTGGATAATATGGTTGACACTATGGCTAAGTGGTGTTGGTCTAAATTCTCCATGGAGTCAACTTGCTAGTATTGTAGCCATGTGGATGCCTGCACTTGCAGTCTTTATTTTAGGGAAAATCACGAATCAACCTAGTGGAATCAAATCTAAATTAGTTGTGAATCTCAAGAGCAACTGGCGCTTTTACTTACTAGCTATCTGGTTCCCAGCAGTTATCAGTTTTTTAGGAGCGGGACTTTATTTTCTTGTATTCCCTAGCAATTTCAGCCTTGGTTTTGAATCTATTCAAGCTATTTTACAAGAAAAAGGAGTCCTTCAATTACCGTTCCCCTTATCTTTCTTGGCCTTGATTCAAATCCTAGCTAGTTTGACCTACGCTCCTTTTCTTAATAGTTTCTTTGCATTGGGAGAGGAAATTGGTTGGCGTGGCTATCTTTACCCAGCTCTAAGAGGACGCTTTTCAATAGTCCAGACTCATGTCTTGCTTGGTCTCATTTGGAGTCTTTGGCATCTACCAATCAATTTGCAAGGCTATAATTATGGACTATCTTATTTTGCTTATCCTGTTTTGGGAGTTGTCGCCATGTTTCTATTTTGTTTTAGCGTAGGAATATTGTTGAGCTGGTTGTTGGAAAAGACAGGTTCTATCTGGGCCTCTGCCCTATTTCATGGGGCAATCAATGCAACTGCAGGTATTGGTTTACTCTTTCAATTACCAGGAGAAAAAGTTTCAAGCCTCTTGATTTTAGGCCCATCACCGACAGGAATGCTATCAGTTCTACCTTGCTTAGTCCTAGCCCTACTAATATTACAAAGGGAAAGGAGTCATTATGAGTTTTGCAAATAGCTTTAAAGCCTTATCTCATCCAGTTAGGAGAGAGATTTTGAATTTACTCAAAGCAGGTAGATTATCTGCAGGAGAAATTGCCGGTCAATTCGAGTTGACTAGTGCAACTATTTCACATCATCTCACGATTTTGAAAGCAGCGGATTTGATTCATGAAATGAAAGAAAAAAACTTTATTTATTATGAGTTAAATACATCGGTTTTAGAGGATATAATGGTTTGGTTAGCAGATCTGAAAGGAGATCATTTTGATGAAGATAAAAATCAATAAGAAATTGGTATTATTTACGAGCATTCTCATCCTACTACCTTCCCTTGTAGGTTGTGTTTTCTGGAATCAATTACCAGAGGAGATACCCACTCATTTTAATCTACTGGGTCAAGCGGATGGCTACAATCATAAAATGTCTGCTATCTTTGGATTACCGACTCTCATGCTTTTGATGCATTGGTTGCTTCTATTTTTAATGATTAAGGATCCTAAATCTAGCAATATCAGTTCAAAAATACAAGTTTTGATTTACTGGATTATTCCTTTTATATCTTGTCTATTAATGATTTCTATCTTCGGAGAATCTTTGGGTTATTCCATGATGAGTGGGCTACTAGCTCAGATTTTTATGGGAGTCGTGATGATCGTAATTGGAAATTATCTACCAAAAACACACCGAAATTATATAATCGGTATTCGACTACCGTGGACCTTGGAGAATGATGAAAACTGGAGAAAAACGCATCGTCTAGCTGGAAAAATTTGGGTATTAGGAGGATTGTTATTGTTTCTAAATTCCTTTGTGCAACTATATGTTTACTGGGTATTCTTCTTGACACTTTTCTTTGTAGTGATAATTCCTAGTGTCTATTCTTATCAATTATCAAAATTAGAATCTTGAAACAGGTATTTGAGTCATTAGTTTGAGAAGTTGGTCTGATATGTCTATTTCCCCAACGTATGGTTTGAAAAATCACCCTCTTTCGTTTATAATGAAGAATGATTTTATGAAAGGGAGTGAAAATAAATGAAATTTTACTCATATGACTATGTACTTAGCCAAATCAGTCAGCAAAATGGAATGATGATTGGCTTTGGGATTGTGCTCCTAGCTATCACAGGATTTTTTGCTTTTAAGGCTTATCGTGATAAAAAGGGAACTAAGTTTCGGGAATTGGTCATGATTTTGGCCCTGACTTTGGTAGCCATGCTTTTGGTGACAATTTCAAAATACCAGACCAATCAAGCCTCTAACAACCAATTTCAAACTTCCCTTCATTTCATAGAGGTTGTTTCCAAAGACTTGGGAGTGGATAAATCAGAAGTTTACGTCAATACTTCAGCTGCCACTGATGGAGCGCTTGTCAAGGTAGGTCCAAATTTCTACCGCGCTATGAACGGGAGCCAACCAGACAAGTATCTTTTAGAGAAATTAGAATTGCATCAAACAGACGCTATTGAGTTGGTGGAGGTAAGCAAATGACACTCAACTATATGGAAATTTTAATCAAACTGGCCTTGGGTCTTTTCTCGCTGGTTTTCGTAATCAATGTGACAGGAAAGGGGAACCTAGCACCTAACTCTGCGACAGACCAAATTCAGAACTATGTTCTTGGTGGTATCATCGGTGGGGTGATTTACAATAGTTCTATCAGTATTCTCCAGTATGCAGTGATTTTGATGATGTGGACGATTTTGGTCTTGACCCTCAAATGGCTCAATAACAATGTTCGTTTTGTCAAACGCTTGATTGATGGGAAACCAACTCTTCTTATCAAAAATGGGCAGATTGACCCAGAAGCCTGTCGTTCAGTTGGCTTGTCTGCGGCAGACGTTGCTCTCAAACTTCGTAGCCAAGGGATTTTCCAGATGAAGCAAGTTAAACGAGCTGTGCAGGAGCAAAATGGCCAACTCATCGTGGTCCAAATGGGAGATGAAAATCCTAAGTATCCAGTTGTGACTGACGGTGTGATCCAAGTAGATGTTTTGGAATCGATTGGTCGTAGCGAAGAGTGGCTACTTGATAACCTCAGCAAACAAGGGCATGACAATGTAGCCAATATCTTTATCGCTGAGTATGACAAGGGTGTCGTCTCAGTCGTAACTTATGAATAAGAAAAACCTGGGGTCTCGTACTCTTCGAAAATCTCTTCAAACTGCGTCAACGTCGCCTTGCCGTACTCAAGTATAGCCTGCGGCTAGTTTCCTAGTTTGCTCTTTGATTTTCATTGAGTATTGGCCTCAGGTTTCCATTTGCAATCAGAAAGGGATGTTATGTCCATTATTCAAAAACTTTGGTGGTTTTTCAAGTTAGAAAAACGCCGTTATCTAGTCGGGATTGTGGCCCTGGTCTTGGTTTCCGTCCTCAATCTCATTCCCCCTATGGTCATGGGGAGGGTCATTGATGCCATTACATCGGGGCAATTAACTCAGCAGGACCTTCTTCTTGACCTATTTTACTTGCTCCTTGCGGCCTTTGGGATGTACTATTTGCGCTATGTTTGGCGGATGTATATTCTAGGGACTTCCTACCGTTTGGGACAGATTATGCGCTCTCGCTTATTTGAGCATTTCACAAAAATGTCTCCAGCCTTTTATCAGACCTATCGTACAGGGGACCTGATGGCACACGCCACCAACGATATCAATGCCTTAACCCGTCTCGCAGGTGGCGGAGTCATGTCTGCGGTGGATGCCTCCATCACAGCTTTAGTGACCTTGCTGACCATGCTTTTTAGTATCTCCTGGCAAATGACCTTGGTTGCCATTCTTCCCCTGCCTTTCATGGCCTATGCGACCAGTCGTCTAGGTAGAAAGACTCACAGAGCCTTTGGAGAGTCCCAAGCTGCCTTTTCTGAACTCAATAACAAGGTGCAGGAGTCCGTATCAGGTATTAAAGTGACCAAGTCTTTCGGTTACCAGGCGGACGAGTTGAAGTCTTTCCAGGCAGTCAATGAATTGACCTTCCAAAAGAATCTCCAAACCATGAAATACGATAGTCTCTTTGACCCTATGGTTCTCTTGTTTGTTGGTTCATCCTATGTTTTAACGCTTTTGGTCGGTTCCTTGATGGTTCAGGAAGGGCAAATCACGGTTGGAAATCTGGTTACCTTTATCAGTTACTTGGATATGTTGGTCTGGCCTCTTATGGCCATCGGTTTCCTCTTTAATATTAGCCAGCGAGGCAAGGTTTCTTATCAGCGGATTGAAAATCTTTTGTCTCAGGAATCTCCAGTAAAAGACCCAGAGTTTCCTTTAGATGGTATTGAAAATGGACGTTTGGAATATGCCATTGACAGCTTTGCCTTTGAAAATGAGGAAACACTGACAAATGTTCACTTTAGTTTTGAAAAAGGGCAAACACTGGGCTTGGTCGGTCAGACAGGCTCAGGGAAAACATCCTTGATTAAGCTTCTCTTACGTGAGTACGATGTGGATAAGGGTGCTATTTACCTAAACGGTCATAACATTCGTGACTATCGTCTGACGGACCTTCGCAGTCTCATGGGCTATGTTCCTCAGGATCAGTTCCTCTTTGCGACTTCTATCTTAGACAATATCCGCTTTGGGAATCCTGATTTACCCCTTTCAGCGGTCGAGGAAGCAACTAAGCTAGCTCAAGTTTACCAAGATATTGTAGACATGACTCAGGGATTTGATACAGTTATCGGTGAAAAAGGAGTCAGTCTTTCTGGTGGGCAAAAGCAACGTCTGGCCATGAGTCGGGCTATGATTTTAGACCCTGATATCTTGATTTTAGATGATTCCTTGTCAGCCGTGGATGCCAAGACAGAGTATGCGATTATTGACAATCTCAAGGAGACGCGCAAGGACAAGACAACCATTATCACAGCTCATCGTCTCAGTGCGGTTGTCCATGCAGATTTGATTTTAGTTCTGCAAAATGGCCAAATTATCGAACGGGGCACGCACGATGATTTGCTAGCTTTAGATGGCTGGTATGCCCAAACATACCAGTCTCAGCAGTTGGAAATGAAAGGAGAAGAAGATGCAGAATAAACAAGAACAATGGGCTGTATTGAAGCGCTTGATGTCTTATCTTAAGCCTTATGGTCTTCTGACCTTTTTGGCACTCAGCTTGCTCCTAGCGACTACGGTCATTAAAAGTGTCATTCCCCTTGTGGCTTCCCACTTTATTGACCAGTATCTCAACAATCTTAACCAACTGGCCGTTACCGTTTTGCTGGCCTACTATGGCCTTTATATCCTACAAACTCTAGTTCAGTATGTCGGCAATCTTCTCTTTGCGCGGGTGTCCTACAGTATTGTCAGAGATATTCGTCGCGATGCCTTTGCAAATATGGAGAAACTGGGTATGTCTTATTTTGACAAGACGCCAGCAGGCTCCATCGTTTCTCGTTTGACAAATGATACCGAGACCATCAGTGATATGTTTTCGGGGATTTTGTCTAGCTTTATCTCAGCAGTTTTCATTTTTCTGACAACCCTTTACACCATGTTGGTGCTGGATTTTCGTTTGACAGCTTTAGTCTTGCTCTTTCTCCCCTTGATTTTCCTTTTGGTCAATCTCTATCGGAAAAAATCAGTCAAGATTATCGAGAAAACCAGAAGTCTCTTGTCAGATATCAATAGTAAGCTGGCAGAGAATATTGAGGGAATCAGGATAATCCAGGCATTTAATCAAGAGAAGCGCCTGCAGGCAGAATTTGACGAGATCAACCTAGAACACTTGGTCTATGCCAACCGTTCTGTGGCCTTGGATGCGCTCTTTTTGAGACCTGCCATGAGTTTGCTGAAACTCTTAGGTTACGCCGTTTTGATGGCCTACTTTGGCTACCGTGGTCTTTCTATCGGGATAACAGCCGGAACCATGTATGCCTTTATCCAGTACATCAATCGTCTCTTTGATCCCCTGATTGAAGTGACGCAAAACTTTTCAACCCTTCAAACTTCCATGGTGTCTGCAGGTCGTGTCTTTGCCTTGATTGACGAGAAGACCTATGAGCCTCTTCAAGAAAATGGCCAGGCTGAGGTCAAAGAAGGCAATATCCGTTTTGAACATGTGTGTTTCTCATATGACGGTAAACATCAGATTCTGGATGATATTTCTTTCTCTGTTAATAAGGGTGAAACCATTGCCTTTGTAGGGCATACAGGTTCTGGGAAATCTTCGATTATCAATGTCCTCATGCGCTTTTATGAATTCCAGTCAGGGCGAGTTCTCTTAGATGGTGTGGATATTAGAGACTACAGTCAGGAAGAGTTGAGAAAAAACATCGGTCTGGTCTTGCAGGATCCCTTCCTCTATCATGGAACCATCAAGTCCAATATCGCCATGTACCAAAAAATCAGTGACGAAGAGGTCCAGAATGCAGCTGCTTTCGTGGATGCAGATTCCTTTATTCAAGAACTTCCTCAGGGTTATGATTCCCCTGTTTCTGAGCGTGGGTCGAGCTTCTCTACTGGTCAGCGTCAGCTTCTTGCCTTTGCCAGAACAGTCGCCAGTCAGCCTAAAATCCTGATTTTGGATGAAGCGACAGCCAATATTGACTCTGAAACAGAAAGTTTGGTTCAAGCTTCTCTGGCGAAGATGAGACAGGGACGGACAACCATTGCCATCGCTCACCGTCTTTCGACCATCCAAGACGCCAACTGTATCTATGTTTTGGACAAGGGGCGCATTATCGAGAGTGGAACCCATGAGGAACTCTTGGCTCTGGGAGGAACCTATCACAAGATGTATAGTTTGCAGGCCGGGGCCATGTCCTAATACTCTTTGATTTTCATTGACCGTAAGAAGGAAATCCTTCAAATTACAGATTTCTTTCACCGCCTTTTCCATTTTGTGGTATAATGAAAAATGTTGACAAATAGTATAATAAAAACAAAGGAGAAACAGCATGCTGAAATGGGAAGACTTGCCCGTGGAAATGAAATCAAGCGAGGTTGAGTCTTACTACCAGCTTGTCTCTAAAAGGAAGGGTTCGCTGATTTTTAAGCGTTGCTTGGACTGGGTTCTAGCCTTGGTCGTACTGGTTCTGACCTCTCCCATCTTTCTCATCTTGAGCATTTGGATCAAATTGGATAGCAAGGGGCCAGTGATTTACAAGCAAGAGCGCGTGACCCAGTATAACCGTCGGTTCAAGATTTGGAAGTTCCGTACCATGGTAACGGATGCGGATAAAAAAGGAAGTCTGGTGACTTCTGCTAACGATAGCCGCATTACCAAAGTGGGAAATTTCATCCGCCGTGTCCGTTTGGACGAACTACCTCAGTTGGTCAATGTCCTTAAAGGTGAGATGTCTTTTGTCGGGACACGACCTGAAGTGCCTCGCTACACGGAGCAGTATAGCCCTGAAATGATGGCGACCTTGCTCTTACCAGCAGGGATTACCTCTCCAGCCAGCATCAACTACAAGGATGAGGACACCATCATCAGTGAAATGACGGAGAAAGGTCTGTCAGTTGACCAGGCCTATGTCGAACATGTCCTTCCTGAAAAGATGCGCTATAACCTCGCCTATATCCGAGAGTTTAGTTTCCTTGGAGATATCAAAATCATGTTTCAAACCGTGTTTGAAGTGCTAAAATAAAGTAGTCATGAGAAAATGATACTCTTCGAAAATCAAATTCAAACCACGTCAGCTTCGCCTTGCCGTACTCAAGTACAGCCTGCGGCTAGTTTCCTAGTTTGCTCTTTGATTTTCATTGAGTATGAGTACAGATAAAAGGAGCAAATCAATGCCAAATTACAATATTCCATTTTCACCACCCGATATTACGGAAGCAGAAATTGCTGAAGTAGCGGATACCCTGCGTTCTGGTTGGATTACAACAGGTCCTAAGACAAAAGAACTGGAGCGTCGCTTGTCTCAATACACACAGACGCCCAAGACTGTCTGTCTTAACTCTGCGACTGCCGCGCTTGAGTTGATTTTGCGCGTCTTGGAAGTTGGACCTGGTGATGAAGTCATCGTTCCAGCCATGACTTATACAGCTTCATGTAGTGTCATCACGCACGTAGGAGCAACTCCTATCATGGTGGATATCCAAGCAGATACGTTTGAGATGGACTATGACTTGCTTGAGCAAGCCATTACTGAAAAGACTAAGGTGATTATTCCGGTTGAGCTTGCGGGGATTGTTTGCGACTATGACCGTTTGTTCCAAGTCGTGGAGAAAAAACGTGACCTCTTTACCGCTTCAAGCAAGTGGCAAAAGGCCTTTAACCGTATCGTGATTGTTTCTGATAGTGCCCATGCTTTGGGATCAACTTATAAAGGGCAACCTGCTGGTTCTATCGCTGACTTTACTTCCTTCTCATTTCATGCCGTTAAGAACTTTACAACGGCAGAAGGTGGAAGTGCGACTTGGAAAGCCAATCCAGCGATTGATGACGAAGAAATGTACAAGGAATTCCAAATTCTTTCCCTTCATGGTCAAACTAAGGATGCCCTAGCCAAGATGCAACTGGGTTCATGGGAATACGATATCGTCACACCAGCCTACAAGTGCAATATGACAGATATCATGGCTTCCCTTGGTTTGGTACAATTGGGCCGTTACCCAAGTTTGCTAGAACGTCGTAAGGACATCGTGGACCGTTATGATCATGGTTTTGCAGGTTCTCGTATCCATCCATTGGCACACAAGACTGAAACTGTCGAATCTTCACGCCACCTCTACATCACCCATGTAGAAGGAGCGAGCTTAGAAGAACGCAATCTTATCATCCAAGAATTAGCTAAAGCGGGAATTGCAAGTAATGTCCACTACAAACCGCTTCCGCTCTTGACAGCCTATAAGAATCTTGGTTTTGATATGGCGAACTATCCTAAGGCCTATGCCTTCTTTGAAAATGAAATTACACTCCCTCTTCACACTAAATTAAGTGATGAAGAAGTGGACTATATCATTGAGACTTTCAAAATAGTTTCTGAAAAAGTACTAGCTTCATCAAAAAAATGACAAACTACAGTCAAGTAATAGTGATTCTGTTTCTAAAAAGTCTAATTGAGTGTAAAACTGTTGTTTTCAATTGAAAGTCCTATAGTAAAATGAAATAAAAACAGGACAAATCAATCAGGATAGTCAAATTAATTTCTAGCAATATTTTAGAAGCAAAGGTGTACTCTTATAGTTTCAATATACTGTATGGTTTGAAATGAGATGTGAGCAATTTGGTGTAGCATTTAGAATTTTTATTAGGCATCATTTAGAAAATGTAGTGTCTTGTTCTAGTTTTCAATTCACCCTATTTTTTGAAAGACGCGAGTTTCCACGAATGAGGTTGTGGAAACTCGCGTCTTTCTTTTTTGTTTTCAGAATATTGTTCAAAGTTTTTGAGACTATTTTTCATGTTCTAGTCATTCTTTTGAAATAATCTATAAAACACGTGTCTGCAATGATTTATATGTCCTATTCCAGTATTTTAAAAGAACTGCGTCTATTTTTATAGAGCTTGAATCTAGCTTTTATAGAAAATCTATTTAAGAAATATATTGTATTGTTTTGATTTCAATCCGCTATATGAACGATATTCATGTAAATATACCTGGCGAATGCTTGCATGACAAGATATTTGTTCTTGTATTTATAAATTAGTATTTTACGAGATGTCAACATGCTTTAAATACAGTGAATAGGATATTTTTATGTTCAAGCTAAGAAAGATAGTAATCACTTTTGAATGGAAGGTTAAAGAATTATTAGAAGTATGGTTAGATATATAAATGGTCACGCTTTCACAATTTTGATATTTTATTGTGTTATTCCTTGACAATTTTGATTTAAAAATATATTATAAAGAAAATGACAGCGGTGTCATTTTCTGGTATGGAATTTATATGAATATTAAATTAGGACATAATATTTTTAATTGGAGGCTAATATGAAATCTTTTCAACAAAATGAGGTTTTCTCTATTCGTAAGTCTAAGGTGGGAGTTTGCTCAGTTCTCTTAGCGGTTTTATTTATTGGAACACAAAGTGTTTTAGCTAATGAAGTAGTTGGTGAAACTTCTTCGTCTAAAGATAATATGCAAATGAACTCTTTGTTGAGTAGCACATCTACATCATTATCTGCGGAACCCCATTCTGATACTCTCAGTCTTGATAACAATTCAAGTTTAAGTACTGATAATAATGGAGGAGTGAGTATTAATCAAAATAAACCTGATATAACAAATGATACTATGATGGGTAACATCTCTGGGATGGAAGTGAATACTATTTTAAGTACTAATCTGAACGAAGACGTAGCTTTGAATGTTAAAGATTATGGAGCAATAGGTGACGGAGTTAATGATGATCGTCAAGCAATTCAAGATACAATAGATGCTGCAGCTAAAGGACTAGGTGGAGGAAATGTATATTTTCCTGAAGGAACTTATTTAGTAAAAGAAATTGTTTTTTTAAAAAGTCATACACACTTAGAATTGAATGAGAAAGCTACAATTCTAAATGGTATAAATATTAAGAATCACCCTTCCATTGTTTTTATGACAGGTTTATTTACGGATGATGGTGCGCAAGTAGAATGGGGCCCAACAGAAGATATTAGTTATTCTGGTGGTACTATTGATATGAACGGTGCTTTGAATGAAGAAGGAACTAAAGCAAAAAATCTACCACTTATAAATTCTTCAGGTGCATTTGCTATTGGGAATTCAAATAACGTAACTATAAAAAATGTAACATTCAAGGATAGTTATCAAGGGCATGCTATTCAAATTGCAGGTTCGAAAAATGTATTAGTCGATAATTCTCGTTTTCTTGGTCAAGCTTTACCTAAAACTATGAAAGATGGGCAAATTATAAGTAAGGAGAGTATTCAGATTGAACCATTGACTAGAAAAGGTTTTCCTTATGCTTTGAATGATGATGGGAAAAAATCTGAAAATGTTACTATTCAAAATTCATATTTTGGTAAAAGTGATAAATCTGGAGAATTAGTAACAGCAATTGGTACACACTATCAAACATTGTCGACACAGAACCCCTCTAATATTAAAATTTTAAATAATCATTTTGATAACATGATGTATTCTGGTGTACGTTTTACTGGATTTACTGATATTTTAATTAAAGGAAATAGATTTGATAAGAAAGTAAAAGGAGAAAGTGTACATTATAGAGAAAATGGTGCAGCCTTAATAAATGCTTTTAGTTATAAAAATGTAAAAGATGAACTTGATTTAAATAAGAAAGTCGTTATTACTGAAAATACATTTTATATTTCTGATCCTAAAACAAAGGCTATTAGAGTAGCAAAAGATAGTGCAGAATATTTAGGAAAAGTATCAGATATTACTGTAACAAAAAATGTAATTAATAATAATTCTAAGGAAACAGAACAACCAAATATTGAATTATTACGAGTTAGTGATAATTTAGTAGTCTCAGAGAATAGTATATTCGGTGGTAAAGAAGGAATTGTTATTGAGGATTCAAAGGGTAAAATAACCGTTTTAAATAACCAATTTTATAATTTATCCGGTAAGTATATATCATTCATCAAATCTAATGCAAATGGGAAAGAACCAGTTATACGTGATAGCGATGGTAATTTCAATATTGTAACGGAGAATGGGCTTTACAAAATTGTAACAAATAACTTAAGTGATAAAAACGAAAAAGAAAAAAACAAAGAGGAAAAATTTAAAACAAGTTCATATGTGCATGAAAAACAATCTAATTCAAATAATGTAATTGATAGTAACCAGAAGAAAGGAGAGTTTAACTCAAGTAAAGATAATAGACAAATTAATGACAAGATCGACAATAAACAAGATAATAAGATAGAAGAAGTGAACCATAAAAAAGTTGGAGATGGCAGAGAAACTGAAAATCATATTAATAAATCTAAAGAAATAGTAGAGGTAAAACAAAAATTACCAAAGACTGGTTCGAACAAGATTATGGAACTATTCTTAACAGTGACAGGAATTGGTTTACTTTTGACACTAAAAGGGTTGAAGTATTATGGTAAAGATAAATAAAATTTGTTCGATACAAGGAAGTTCCGTAGAAAATGAGGATGCTGTAGGTTCACAAAATCAGTATTTTTGGATTATTGATGGAGCTACAGATTTATATAATTCTAAAGAGGAGATAGGTTATTCAGTCTCAGAAGTTGTACATATTTTATCAGAAAGTTTGTCGGTTAATTGTAAAGAATCAAAAACTCTTAAACAAATATTTGAAACTGCTTTACTAGAGGTTAAAGATGAAATCGGTTTAAACTCATATGAATTAACAGAGTATTATCGCTTACCAACATTTGCTTTTATATTTGCTAAACTTTCAGAAAAAAAGTTGGAGTATATGATGCTAGGTGACTGCGTCATGTTAGTAAACGAAATGGAAATAACTGATCATAGAGTAGATAACTTATTTGAAAAAGGGAAAAATGAGATAAAAGACTCAATTGGTACAAATAGTGTTTTAAATAAAAAAATTATTTTACAAAAAATCAGAAAATTATCTAATCAACCGAGTGGGTACTGGATAGGTTCGTTGGATGAGAGATTTTTAGACCATGCTATTATTAATCAAATAGATGTTACTAGTGAACAAATTGTTTTAATGAGCGATGGCTTTTATGAATTCTATCAAAATAATCAAAATAAAACTTTTGAAGAGTTAATTAAGATGAGATTTAATTCTTCTGCTATTGATCCAATCTATGGAAAGAAAGATGATGCAAGTATTGTAGTTATTGATGTTTGATATATTGTTTAAAATATTAATTGTTACTATTGAACTTTGTTAAGAAGAGGTACCTAAATGTTAAGGTTATATTTAGAAAATGAAATTATAGAATTATCAAATAATTTAGAGACCATTTGGGTATCTGTGCTTGATAAATATGAGAAGTTATTTGAATATTTATCAAATGAAGAACGAATAGAATTGATTAAAGAAGATTTAATCATAAATGAGTCAGTTCTAAATGTTGATAAAAAAGGATATGAGTTAATTTGTTTACAACATCCCGTTTCATATGACTTAAGAAGAATTATTAGTGTAATAAAAATATCAACTGACATTGAACGTATTGGGGATAGAATTGTTGAAATTTTAAAAAATCTACAGATTATTCAAAATAATGAAATTTTGAAGAAAATTATTTCAGAAATAAAAATACTTCATGAAGTTATCGGACTGCATATGAATAGGGCTATATCTTGTTATAGAGAGGAACAATCTGGATGTTTAGATATGGTTGTTATACAAAAACAGAATGAGATAGAAGAGCTTAGTACAAATATTGAAAAGAAAATAATGAATTACATATTTGAAGATGATGGGAATGTTTCTGAAGTAATTGGTGCTTTAGATATTATTCATCACCTTGATAAAATTGCTCATACTACGCAATCAATTTATAAATGGATAATGTATAGAAAATATGGGAACATAAATTAGAAAGAAAAATATATGAAAACAATTATTGATAATTTTGTTGATAGAGTAATTGAATACGGAATGTATAATGAAATTGACAAAATATATGTGAAAAATAGAGTACTAGCGTTAATAGGTGAGGAGGGAACTGATCGCATTTCCGATGAAAATGACCTGAAACAAATAAAAGATTACTTAGTGGAAATCGCCTTAAAAAACGGTAAAATTAAAGATTTAATCGAGGAAAAGGAATGTTTAGGAGCAGAGTTAATGAATTTCATAGTTCCTTTACCTAGTCGATTAAATGATATTTTTTGGAGTTCATATGATATATCACCTCAAGAAGCAGTTGAAGAGTTTTATAAGTTAAGTAAAGATAGTGATTATATTAAAACTTCTGCTATTGCTAAGAATATTGAGTTTCGAGCATCAACTAAATACGGAGAGCTAGAGATTACGATAAATTTGTCAAAACCCGAAAAAGATCCAAAAACAATTGCTGCTGAAAAATTAGTAAAAGCAACTAATTATCCTAAATGTTTACTATGTATGGAAAATGAAGGATATCAAGGTCGAATAAATTATCCAGCACGTTCGAATCATAGAATTATTCGGTTGAAACTTGGTGACGAAGTATGGGGATTCCAGTATTCTCCCTACTCATATTTTAATGAGCATGCGATATTTTTGAATAGTCAACATGTACCAATGGCTATTACCTCTAAAACATTTGAACAATTATTGGAGATTGTTGATATTTTGCCAGGATATTTTGCTGGTTCAAATTCTGATCTTCCTATCTCAGGAGGCTCCATTCTTAGTCATAACCACTACCAGGGAGGGAAACATATTTTCCCAATGGAAAAAGCAAAATTTGAGAGTGAATTTCGTTTTAAAGACTTTGAGGATGTTAATGCTGGTATTGTAAAATGGCCAATGTCAGTAATTAGGTTACAAAGTGAAAATAAAAATCGATTGTTAGATTTAGCTACTAAAATTCTAAATAAGTGGAGGGAATATTCAGATTTAGAAGTAGACATCATTGCTATGACTGAAGATGTCCCACACCATACGGTGACTCCTATTGCTCGTAAAGTGGACGGGAGATATGAATTAGATATTGTTCTAAGAGATAATCATACTACTGAACAATACCCAGATGGTGTTTTCCATCCTCATCAAGATGTACAACATATTAAAAAGGAAAATATCGGGTTAATCGAAGTGATGGGACTTGCGATTTTACCACCTCGTTTGAAAACAGAGTTAGAAGAAGTTGAGAAATATCTTTTAGGAAAAGATAACGCAATTGCGGATTATCATTTAGAATGGGCCGTTCAATTGAAAGAAAATTATCCTGGACTTAAAGAGGAAGAGGTTCATAGCGTAGTTCAACATGAAGTAGGGCAAGTATTTGCGAGAGTTCTCGAAGATGCAGGTGTTTATAAGAATACTCAAACCGGACAAGAAGCATTTATGAGATTTGTTAAATCGGTTGGAATTAATTAGGAGGAAGTAAAAATGGCAATATTGGTAACAGGCGGAGCTGGTTATATTGGTAGCCATACCGTAGTAGAATTACTAAATTTAGGTAAGGAAGTCGTTATTGTCGACAACCTTTCAAACTCAAGCATTTTAGTATTAGATCGTATTGAAGCAATTACAGGGCAACGTCCTGCGTTTTACGAATTAGATGTTTGTGATAAACAAGGATTGAGAAAAGTTTTTGAACAAGAATCGATTGAGGCTGCAATTCATTTTGCAGGATACAAAGCTGTCGGCGAATCCGTGCAAAAGCCTGTAATGTATTACGAAAATAATATTATGAGCACATTAGCTCTTGTTGAAGTGATGTCAGAGTTTAATGTTAAAAAGATTGTATTTTCATCGAGTGCGACTGTATACGGCGTTCACAATCAGTCTCCCCTTATTGAGACGATGCCGACAAGTGCAACGAATCCGTATGGGTACACAAAAGTGATGCTTGAACAAATTTTAAAAGATGTTCATGTAGCAGATTCAGAGTGGAGTATTGCGTTGCTTCGTTATTTCAATCCGATTGGTGCTCATGAGTCGGGGTTGATTGGAGAAGATCCATCAGGCATTCCTAACAACTTAATGCCTTTTATTGCACAAGTAGCGGTAGGTAAGCGACCAGAGCTAAGTGTTTTTGGAGATGATTATGATACGGTAGATGGTACTGGTGTTCGCGATTATATCCATGTAGTGGATTTAGCGATAGGGCATATAAAAGCTTTAGAAAAAGTATCTGAAAAAACAGATGTTTATATTTATAACCTTGGTTCAGGAGAAGGCACAAGTGTATTACAACTTGTAAATACATTTGAAAGTGTTAATAAGGTTCCAATTCCGTATAAAATTGTACCAAGACGATCAGGAGACGTTGCGACTTGTTATGCAAATGCAGACAAAGCATATAAGGAATTAAATTGGAGGACAACAAAATCGATTGAAGACATGTGTAGAGATACATGGAATTGGCAATCAAAAAATCCCAATGGCTATAATTGATGATACTGTCTATATGAGTGCTGTATTTTGGAAAAATTACTTAACCTTTTAATGAAATGCATATTTAATGAAAGATAAATTTTTTTAAAAAAATGTTTGAAAGCGCTTGACAAAGGAAACGGTTTCATTGTATAATGTAAACAAGATGACACCGATGTCAAATATAAAAAAGAAGGTCTTTATATGAAAAACTTAACAAAAATTAAGTTCAAAGAGAATGGGGAATTTAATCATTTCCCTGGGAATACAGTTGTAGCAAATCTTTATACTAAACAAGATTTGATGGAAGTTGTTGATATTATTCAATCACGTTATAGAGAATTACCATTTATCGATAAGTTTACTTTAACTCCAAGGAATTCTATTCACATGACTGTAATTGAATTGTTGTGCCATGAAAATCGTGAAACGGAGTTTTGGAGCAGTAATCTTCCTCTAGATACACCTTTACAGGAAATACATGATTACTTTGCTAAACAACTTGAAATTTTTCCATTGTTGGATGAAGAAATTCATATGCGTGTAACTGAAATGGGAAAACAAAACATACTAGTTGAACCTGCAGATGAAGCTTCTGCAAAGAGATTAGAAGAAATTCGTACTTATGTCTCAGAAAAAGCAGGTGTTCGTTTCCCTAATCATGATAGATATCAATTCCATATTTCAATTGGGTATCTTCGGATTCCTCTAACCGAAGAGGAGGAAGAAGAGTTTACTAAAGTCAGAGCAGAATTAACTGAAATTTTATTAGAGAAGATTCCAACTATTACTGTAAACCGTATTGACTATACTGTATTTGAAGATATGAGACAATTTGTTCCATATCACGAAAAATTTAAATAAAATAATTAAAAAGGAGAACTTATCATGAAAAAAATGAAAGTTTGGTCTACTGTACTTGCAACGGGAGTTGCTCTTACTACACTTGCTGCTTGCTCTGGAGGTTCAAATTCTACGACTGCTTCTTCATCTGAAGAAAAAGCTGATAAAAGTCAAGAACTAGTAATCTATTCGAACTCAGTCTCAAATGGTCGTGGTGATTGGTTAACTGCTAAAGCAAAAGAAGCTGGTTTTAATATCAAAATGGTTGATATCCCTGGCGCTCAATTAGCAGACCGTGTTATTGCTGAGAAGAATAATGCAGTTGCAGATATGGTATTTGGAATTGGTGCTGTTGATTCAAATAAAATTAGAGATCAAAAATTACTAGTACAGTACAAGCCTAAATGGTTAGATAAAATTGATCAATCTTTATCCGATAAAGATAATTATTATAATCCTGTGATTGTTCAACCATTAGTTTTAATTGGGGCGCCTGATGTAAAAGAAATGCCTAAAGATTGGACTGAATTAGGTAGTAAGTATAAAGGTAAATATTCAATTTCTGGGCTCTCAGGTGGTACAGGACGGGCAATTCTAGCAAGTATCTTAGTTCGATACCTTGATGATAAAGGTGAATTAGGTGTTTCCGAAAAAGGTTGGGAAGTAGCAAAAGAATATTTGAAAAATGCATACACTCTTCAAAAGGGAGAAAGTTCAATTGTTAAGATGTTAGACAAAGAAGATCCAATACAATATGGAATGATGTGGGGTTCTGGTGCATTAGTTGGACAAAAAGAACAAAATGTTGTTTTCAAAGTTATGACTCCTGAGATTGGTGTACCATTTGTAACTGAACAAACTATGGTTTTAAGCACTAGTAAAAAACAAGCGTTAGCTAAAGAATTTATTGATTGGTTTGGTCAATCAGAAATTCAAGTAGAATATAGTAAGAACTTTGGATCTATTCCTGCAAATAAAGATGCCCTCAAAGATCTACCAGAAGATACTAAGAAATTTGTTGATCAAGTGAAACCACAAAATATTGACTGGGAAGCTGTTGGAAAGCATTTGGATGAATGGGTAGAAAAAGCTGAATTAGAATACGTACAATAAGAAATAAGAGTTAATTTTTATGTCCAAGTCTCTCTATTATTTCTAAATTTATGGAAGAAATAAAGAGAGGCTTTTGGTTTAGTAATAGAGGGAGTTAGTGAGATGATTAAATTTGATAATATTCAAATTAAATATGGTGATTTTGTTGCAATTGATAATCTGAATTTAGATATACATGAAGGGGAATTTTTTACATTTCTTGGGCCTTCAGGATGTGGTAAATCAACTACTTTGAGAGCATTGGTAGGTTTTCTAGATCCATCATCAGGAAGTATTGAAGTTAATGGAACAGATGTCACTCATTTGGAACCTGAAAAGCGTGGAATTGGTATTGTATTTCAATCTTATGCGCTATTTCCAACTATGACTGTTTTTGATAATATTGCATTTGGTTTAAAAGTTAAGAAGGTAGCTCCAGATGTTATTAAAGCTAAAGTATCAGCAGTAGCAGCAAAAATTAAGATCTCTGATCAACAGTTACAGCGTAATGTATCAGAATTATCTGGGGGTCAACAACAAAGGGTAGCATTGGCTCGTGCTCTGGTTCTTGAACCTAAAATTCTTTGTCTAGATGAACCATTGTCAAACCTTGACGCAAAATTACGTGTAGATTTGAGAAAAGAGTTGAAAAGACTTCAAAAAGAGTTAGGTATTACTACTTTATATGTTACTCATGATCAAGAGGAAGCCTTAACTTTATCTGATAGAATTGCAGTCTTTAACAATGGATACATCGAACAGGTCGGTACACCTGTAGAGATTTATCATAATTCTCAAACTGAATTTGTATGTGATTTTATTGGCGATATTAATGTTTTGACCGATGAAACAGTCCACGAAGTATTACTTAAAAATGCAAGCGTTTTCTTAGAAGATAAAAAAGGATACATTCGATTAGAGAAAGTTCGATTCAATCGTGAAACTGAACAAGATTTCATTCTAAAAGGAACAATTATTGATGTTGAGTTTTCTGGAGTTACAATTCACTATACAATAAAAGTTTCTGAAAGTCAGATTCTTAATGTAACAAGTATTGATAGTCAGGCTGCTATTAGATCTGTCGGAGAAAGTGTGGACTTATTTATCACACCATCAGACGTTCTGCAATTTTAAGGAGGTGCAGTATGCGTCATAAATTAAATTTAAAAGATTGGCTTATTCGTTTAGGGTTAATCTGGTTCCTAGTAACATTTATTATTTATCCAAACTTTGATCTAGTAGTGAATGTATTTGTAAAAGGAGGAGAATTTTCCCTTGAAGCTGTACATCGTGTTCTAAAATCTGAGAGGGCACTTCAGAGTATTATGAACAGTTTTAAGTTAGCATTTTCACTCATTATTACAGTTAATGTCGTAGGTATTCTTTGTGTTCTATTTACAGAGTACTTTGATATTAAAGGTGCTAAAATTTTAAAATTAGGCTATATGACCTCTTTAATTTATGGAGGAGTGGTTTTAGCGACTGGATATAAATTTGTCTATGGTCCTTATGGATTGATAACAAAATTTTTACAAAATGTTATCCCTTCTTTAGACCCTAACTGGTTTATTGGGTATGGTGCAGTCTTATTCATTATGACATTTTCAGGAACTGCTAATCATACATTGTTTTTAACAAATACAATTCGAAGCGTTGACTATCACACTATTGAGGCTGCACGAAATATGGGAGCAAAACCATTTACTGTTTTCCGAAAAGTAGTGTTACCAACCTTAATTCCAACTCTATTTGCACTTACTATTATGGTTTTTCTTAGTGGTTTGTCTGCAGTAGCAGCACCCATGATTGTTGGTGGTAAAGGATTTCAAACTATAAATCCAATGATTATTACATTTGCAGGGATGGGGAATTCTCGTGATTTAGCTGCCTTACTTGCAATTATTTTAGGTATTGCAACTACAATTTTGCTTACTATCATGAATAAGATAGAAAAAGGTGGAAATTATATTTCTATCTCTAAGACTAAAGCGCCTCTTAAAAAACAAAAAATTGCATCTAAGCCTTGGAATATCATTGCTCACATTGTAGCATATGGATTGTTCACAGTTTTCATGCTTCCACTAATTTTTATAGTATTATACTCATTTACAGATCCAGTTGCAATTCAAACAGGTAACTTAACATTATCAAACTTTACTTTAGAAAATTATCGCTTATTCTTTAGTAATAGTGCGGCATTCTCTCCATTCTTGGTCAGCTTTATTTATTCTATTATCGCTGCGACAACAGCAACAATTCTCGCAGTTATATTTGCTCGAGTTGTCAGAAAACATAAAGCTCGCTTTGATTTCTTATTTGAATATGGTGCTCTACTTCCTTGGTTACTACCAAGTACACTTTTAGCAGTAAGTTTATTATTTACTTTTAATCAGCCACAATTTCTTGTCTTGAATCAGATTTTGGTAGGTAGTTTGGTAATTCTACTTATTGCATATATAGTTGTAAAAATCCCATTTTCTTATAGAATGGTACGTGCTATTTTATTTAGTGTTGATGATGAGATGGAAGATGCAGCAAGAAGTATGGGTGCTTCACCTTTTTATACTATGATGAAGGTTATCATTCCATTTATTTTACCGGTTGTTCTCTCTGTTATTGCTTTAAACTTTAACTCTTTATTAACTGACTTCGACTTATCTGTATTTCTTTACCATCCATTAGCTCAACCGCTGGGTATAACTATTCGTTCAGCAGGTGATGAAACAGCAACTTCAAATGCTCAAGCACTTGTGTTCGTTTATACTATTGTATTAATGATAATTTCTGGTTCTGTATTATACTTTACTCAGAGACCAGCTAGTAGAAAAAGGAAATAATAATGCAGGCAACAAGCTTAGGACTATCATATATCGAAATTGTATTAAGAATTGTACTTTCATTAGTTATTGGTGGAGTAATTGGTTTAGAGAGAGGAAGTAAATCTCAACCAGCAGGTATTCGTACACATAGTATTGTTTGTCTGGCTGCATGTTTAATTATGATGACTAATGAGTATGTATCTTATAAATTTGGTACAGGAGATCCTACACGCTTAGGTGCGCAAGTTATATCAGGTGTTGGTTTTCTTGGGGCTGGAACAATACTTATTACAGATAAAAAGAAAATAACTGGTTTAACAACTGCAGCCGGAATATGGGCTTCAGCTGGAATCGGTCTAGCTATAGGTGTTGGTTTTTATGAAGGAGCCGTACTAGGAGCAGTGTCTGTTTGGAGTGTTATAACTATGTTCCAACCTTTAAAAAAATATCTTCAAAGTCGTTCAAAGATAATAGAATTGTATATCGTTGTTAGATCTACAGAGGCATATAATCGGGTACTAGTATACTGTGCTGAGAATGGCATTAGAATGACTGATTCTAGAACTGCATTTGGAGATGTTAATTCAGAAAGAATTGAATATTTTGATGTTCCAGAAAAAAAAATAGCATCATTTATTACTCTAGAACTATCAGGAAGATTTGAACATCTTCGTTTGATGGAAGAAATTGCTAATATTGTAGGTGTTATTTATGTCGAAGAAATTAGCTGAAATTTAGTAAACAAAGGGACAGATGTTTTTGTCCTTTTGTTTTTTAGATGTTTTAATCATCTAATTTTTGAGTAGATTTTTGCTCTGAGGTTTTTATGAAAGATTATAAAATCAATTTTGATTTAGGTAAAATAGAATATTTTGATAATAATTGTTTGATACAAGTATACAAATTTATTTCTTTTTATGATATTTGTGAAATGGTGTTTCCCTTTCATTTACCTCCAAATGAGTTGATAACAAATGTTATTTTTAAAGAAAAAATTAAGTCTATGTTAGAATGTTACATTGACAGGCTTTTATATATTTTTATAAATCCTACAATTTTTACTGAAAAAGTTAATCTACAATTTTATGGTAGTTTTTTCTCATATGAATTTATTTGTCGTGAAGTTGGAAACATTCTTAAAAATAAAGGTGTGAAATGCAATTTAAACTTTTTTGAAGGGGAAGAATATTTGTAAAATCAATTTTGTGAATTTGTGGATCTTAAATAATTTACTAAATTCTCTTGTTAAAAAAAATTAAATATTGTATAGTAATATTAGAATGTTCGTAATGGAGGACTGAAATGAAAAATATAAATGGGAAAAAGGTAACTATTTATGATATTGCACGTTTATCAGGTTTTTCTCCAAAAACAGTTTCACGAGTTATTAATGGTGGAGTAAATGTTAAAGAAGAAACTTATCAAGCGATTCAAAAAGTTATAGAAGAATTGTCGTATATTCCAAATGCATATGCAAGAAATTTAACTAAAAAAGAAGCTATAAATATATTGATTTCTGTAAAAAAAATCGACTCTTTTCCTTTAATTTGGTTCCAAACTTTATTAGATAAAGTTTTACAAACTTGTAAAGAGTATGGTGTTAACGCTATTGTTGAATATTTTAGTGAAGAGGATACAATTAGTAATTCAATAATCTCGAGTACAGGAAGTTTGATAGATGGTGTAATAGTATTTTATGAAAGTAAAGAAGATATTCGGATTAATTACTTACAAAAGAATAAAATTCCATTCATAGTTTTTGGAGAATCTAGAACACCTAATGTTGTGTATGTTTCTAACAACAATTTTCAGGCCACTTATGACATGATGAAATTAGTATCAAAAGAAAACATTAATAGTATGTGGTTACTTATGGGAGGAGAATCCCTTGTTAATATTGATCGAGAGAGAGGGGTTCGTGCTTTTTTAAATGATAAAAACTATGAAATGGATTTGAAAGTTGTATATGGTCTAACTACAATAGATTCGGTTTATTCATATGCTACAAGACATCTATCTAATCAAAATTATCCTGATTTGATTTTTGTATCCGGTGATGAGAAAGTACAGGGATTGATTCGTTCTTGCTATGAGAAGGAAATTACCATTCCTGATGATATTTCAATAATCGGATTTGACAATATTCCAATTTCTCAATATTATACTCCAGCTTTATCTACAATTTCTCCTAATTATGTTAAATTAGCTCAAGAAATGATTGAAGGGGTATTAGCAATTATAAAGGGGGAAAGTGTCACATCTGTTGAAGTTTCTACTAAACTTGTTAGGAGACAGAGTTTCTAGTATTGTTTAATTCTTGAAAATCCTAATGGAAAAGATGGAGTGTTCTAAAGTAAGTTCTGTTTAGCATCTATTCAGTTTCTATTGAGTTGGATCCAATTTCCAACAAGTGGGACATTTTCACGTTCGATTTACTAAAGACATTATCACATTCGAATCACACATCTTTCAAAAAAATCGTAAAAAAGTCTTGACAAAGAAAAAACAAAGTATTAAAATAAGTTCAACAAATCAGAAAAGTAACTATTTTTGATCTTCAGGGAGCCTGTGGTGATTGTGAACAGGTGGTTGAAAGTAGTGAAAGTGGGCTGATTTTAAAAATGAATTTGAAACAATGAAAATTCGGTGCGCACACCTTACAGTGCAACTTGTTGTTAGACAAGGCAGAGATGTAAAGGGATAGTCCCTTTATAATTGAGGTGGCACCGCGTTACCAACGCCCTCACACGGAATTTAATTCTGTGTGTGGGCTTTTTTCATATCTTGAAATCAATACAGAAAGAGGAAATTTTTATGACAACTAAAGGTTATTTTGGACAATTTGGTGGAAGTTTTGTACCGGAGCCGATTCAGGCTTTGTTGGATGAGTTGGAAGTGACATTTGACAAGTACAAGGATGATCCAGAGTTTTTGGCAGAATTTCGTCATTACTTAAAGGACTATTCCGGTCGCGAAACACCACTCTATTTTGCGGAAAGTTTGACAGACCACCTAGGTGGCGCTAAGATTTATCTCAAGCGTGAAGACCTTAACCACCTTGGTTCTCACAAACTCAATAACGTTTTAGGACAAATTCTTTTGGCTAAACGCATGGGCAAAAAAAGAGTGATTGCGGAAACAGGAGCTGGTCAGCACGGTGTTGCGACAGCAGCGGCTGCAGCCAAGTTTGGTATGGCCTGTGATGTCTACATGGGAGCAGAGGATGTGGAACGTCAACGTCTCAATGTTTTCCGTATGGAGATGATGGGAGCAACTGTTCATGCAGTTGAAACAGGGACACGAACTCTTAAGGATGCGGTTGATGCAGCCTTTGGAGCATGGATGAATGACCTTGAAGCCTTCTATGTTCTGGGATCTGCTGTAGGTCCTCACCCTTATCCTACAATTGTCCACGAGTTCCAAAAGGTCATCAGTGAAGAATCTCGCCGTCAAATCTTAGAAAAAGAAGGTCGTTTACCAGACTACGTTATTGCCTGTGTAGGTGGTGGTTCCAATGCCATTGGTGCTTTTTCTCAGTATGTGGCTGATGAAGAAGTTAAATTGGTTGGGGTTGAAGCTGCTGGTCACGGACTTGACACAGACAAGCACGCAGCTACTATGACAAAAGGTAGTATCGGAATTGTCGACGGTATGAAGACTTATGCAGTCTTTAAGGAAGACGGAGAGCTGGCTCCAGTTTACTCTATCTCAGCTGGATTGGACTATCCAGGTGTTGGGCCAGAACATGCCTACTTTAAAGATTCAGGTCGCGTGGAATATGTCGCTGCGACGGATGAAGAAGCTGTTCAGGCTCTCCTCCTTCTCAGCAAGACTGAAGGAATTATCCCAGCGATTGAAAGTTCGCACGCTATCGCAGAAGCAGTTAAACGTGCACCGAAACTAAGCAAAGATGACATTATCATCATCAATGTCTCTGGTCGTGGAGACAAGGACGTAGCTGCAATTGCGGACTACCTAGAAGCTAAAAAATAAAAGATGGAAAAATTACAGTCCTTTCTCTCACAGAGAGCTTGTGATTGCTGGAAACAAGCAGAGAAAGCTGTAAGGTTGGGTCCATCTGAAACGAGAGAAGAAAACATAATTCTCAAGGGAGTGCCCTTTATAGCACAGCCTGTTACAGGAAGGTTCTGAGACAGGAATGAGAGATAGGAGAAATCCTATAATTGAGGTGGCACCGCGAATTTCGTCCTCACGCAAGTTATTTTGCGTGGGGATTTTTCATACAGTCGCCACGGACTAGAAGTAGAACTGAAAGGGAAATTACAATGGAACGAATCATTCATGGAGATGTCTTATCACCAATCTTGGCTTATATGCGCCTAAAGGGGCAACACAAGGTTATCTTAGAGAGTATTCCGAGAGACAAGGAAACAGCTCGTTTTTCTATCCTAGCCTATAATCCAGTTTTTGAGATTAAGTTTGAAAATGGAGTTCTTTATCAAAATGGTCAAGTGATTGATCAGGATCCTTTGGATTTCCTTTATGAAGTGACTCATAAGAGCCAGCACCATTCAGACCTACCTTTTAGTGGGGGAGCTATTGGATTTGTGGGTTACGATATGATTTCACTCTATGAAGAAATTGGTCAAATTCCTGAGGATACCATTGGGACACCAGACATGCATTTCTTTGTTTATGAGAGCTACATGGTCTTTGACCACAAGAAAGAAAAAATTCATATCATTGAGGATGCTCTTTATAGTGAGCGCAGTCAAGAAGACTTGGAAGAAGCCTTGAACCAAGTGCTTGAGGAATTACGCATCCCTGCTCCAAATGAATTTGAAGACTTGGATTTATCTACGCTGGACTTCAAACCGCATATCGCTCCTCAGAAGTTTGAAGACATGGTGGAAACAGCTCGTGACTTGATTCGTAATGGCGATATGTTCCAATGTGTACTCAGTCAGCGCTTCTCAGCAGAAGTTACTGGAAATCCATTTGACTTCTACAGAAATCTCCGCGTGACTAATCCTTCTAATTACCTTTATTTCTATGATTTTGGGGATTATCAAATCATCGGCGCTAGTCCAGAAAGTTTGGTTTCTGTTAAAAATGGCATCGTGACAACCAATCCGATTGCGGGTACACGACCAAGAGGAGCAACGGATGAAGAGGACAAAGCTTTGGCGACAGACCTGCTTTCTGATGAAAAAGAAACAGCAGAGCATCGAATGTTGGTAGACTTAGGTCGTAATGATATTGGTCGCATCTCTGAAACAGCCAGTGTCCAAGTCACTAAGTATATGGAAGTGGAGCTCTTCCGCTATGTCATGCATTTGACCAGCGTGGTGAAAGGGCGTTTGCTTCCAGAACTCACTGCTATGGATGCTTTAAAATCAACACTTCCAGCTGGAACAGTTTCAGGAGCACCAAAGATTCGGGCCATGAGACGCATCTATGAACTGGAAACGGAAAAACGCGGCGTATACGCAGGAGCAATCGGCTACTTGTCTGCAACGGGTGATATGGATTTCGCCATTGCCATCCGAACTATGATTCTCAAAAATCAAACAGCTTATGTGCAGGCTGGGGCAGGGATTGTCTATGACTCCATCGCTCAAAACGAATACCAAGAAACCATTAATAAGGCTAAATCTATGACTAGAATTGGAGAACTAAGACCATGATTTTATTGATTGACAACTATGATTCTTTTACCTATAACTTGGCTCAATACATCGGGAATTTTGCAGAAGTTCAGGTCTTGAGAAATGATGATCCCAAGCTGTATGAAGAAGCTGAAAAAGCAGATGGTCTGGTCTTTTCTCCTGGTCCTGGTTGGCCAGTTGATGCTGGTAAGATGGAAGACATGATTCGTGATTTTTCTGGCAAGAAGCCGATTCTTGGAATTTGTTTGGGCCACCAAGCCATTGCAGAAGTCTTTGGTGGTAAGTTAGGTTTGGCTCCAAAAGTCATGCATGGGAAACAGAGTAATATCAGCTTTGAAGCGCCATCTGTTTTGTATCAAGGTATCGAGGATGGTCGTGCGGTCATGCGTTACCACAGTATTTTGATTGAAGAAATGCCAGAAGACTTTGAAGTGATAGCTCGTTCGACTGATGACCAAGCCATCATGGGAATTCAACACAAAACACTTCCAATTTATGGCTTCCAGTACCATCCAGAGAGCATTGGAACGCCAGATGGCTTGTCTTCTATTCGGAATTTTATCGAGAAGGTTGTAAAGTGAGGAAACTAGGATGAAAGAGATTATTGAAAAACTAGCAAAATTTGAAAATTTATCAGGTGTGGAAATGACGGATGTCATTGAGCGTATCGTAACTGGGCGTGTAACGGAAGCGCAAATTGCTTCTCTCCTTTTGGCTCTTAAGATGAAGGGGGAAACACCTGAAGAACGCACAGCCATTGCCCAAGTCATGAGAGGGCATGCCCAACATATTCCAACTGAAATTCATGATGCCATGGACAACTGTGGTACAGGTGGAGACAAGTCTTTCAGTTTTAATATTTCCACAACTGCAGCCTTTGTCTTGGCTGGTGGCGGTGTTCACATGGCAAAACACGGTAACCGCTCGATTTCTTCTAAATCGGGTTCTGCAGATGTCCTAGAAGCCTTGGGCATCAACCTAGACCTCAAACCAGCTGAACTAGGTAAGGTTTTTGATAAAACTGGCATCGTCTTTCTCTTTGCAAAAAATATGCATCCAGCCATGAAATACATCATGCCAGCTCGTTTGGAACTAGGAATTCCAACAATCATGAACTTGACTGGTCCTCTGATTCACCCAATGGCTTTGGAAACACAGCTTCTTGGTATTAGTCGTCCAGAACTTCTAGAAAGTACAGCTCAGGTTTTGAAAAATATGGGTCGCAAACGTGCCATCGTTGTTGCTGGACCAGAAGGATTGGACGAAGCTGGTTTGAATGGAACAACCAAAATTGCACTTCTTGAAAATGGCGAAATCAGCTTGTCAAGCTTTACTCCAGAGGATTTGGGAATGGAAGGCTACGCTATCGACGATATTCGTGGAGGGAATGCTCAGGAAAATGCAGAAATTTTGCTCAGCGTTCTTAAAAATGAACCAAGTCCATTCTTGGAAACGACAGTTTTAAATGCTGGGCTTGGTTTCTATGCTAATGGTAAAGTAGCTAGTATCAAGGAAGGAGTTGCCTTAGCTCGTCAAGTCATTGCTAGTGGCAAGGCCCTTGAAAAACTCAGACTGTTACAGGAGTACCAAAAATGAGTCAGGAATTTTTAGCACGAATCTTGGAGCAGAAGGCACGTGAGGTTGAGCAGATGGAGCTGGAGGAAATCCAGCCCCTGCGCCAGACCTATCGCTTGGCTGACTATCTAAAACAACACCAAGACCGTCTACAGGTAATCGCTGAAGTTAAGAAGGCTAGCCCTAGTCTGGGAGATATCAATCTCGATGTGGATATTGTGCAACAGGCCCAGACTTATGAAGCAAATGGTGCAGTGATGATTTCTGTTCTGACAGATGAAGTTTTCTTTAAAGGACATTTGGATTATCTGCGGGAGATTTCCAGTCAGGTACAGATTCCGACGCTTAACAAGGACTTTATCATCGACGAAAAGCAAATCATCCGAGCTCGCAATGCAGGTGCGACAGTCATCTTGCTCATTGTGGCAGCCTTGTCCGAAGAACGCCTCAAGGAACTTTATGACTATGCGACAGAGCTTGGTCTGGAAGTCTTGGTGGAAACTCACAATCTAGCTGAACTAGAAGTGGCTCACAGACTTGGTACCCAGATTATCGGAGTCAATAACCGCAACTTGACCACCTTTGAAGTTGACTTGCAGACCAGTGTAGATTTGGCTAAACATTTCAAAGATGATTGCTTGTACATTTCTGAATCTGCTATTTTCAAAGGGCAGGATGCAGAACGAGTAGCCCCATACTTTAACGGAATTTTGGTAGGGACAGCTCTTATGCAGGCAGAAGATGTGGCCCAGAGAATCAAGGAGTTGCAGATTGACAAAGGTTAAAATTTGTGGACTATCGACCAAAGAAGTGGTGGAGACAGCTGTTTCAGCAGGGGCGGACTACATCGGTTTTGTCTTTGCAGCTAGTAAAAGACAGGTGAGCTTGGATCAGGCTGCTGAGCTGGCAAAGCTTATTCCTGCAGATGTCAAAAAGGTTGGTGTATTTGTTTCACCGAGTCGGGCAGAACTGCTAGAAGCGATTGACAAGGTTGGCTTGGACTTGGTTCAAGTTCACGGTCAGGTGGCAGATGATTTATTTGAGAATTTGCCTTGTGCCAGCATTCAGGCTGTGCAGGTGGATGGAGAGGGTCATGTGCCCAATTCTCAGGCAGACTATCTACTCTTTGATGCTCCTGTGGCTGGGAGTGGCCAGACCTTTGACTGGGCTCAACTGGATACGACTGGACTAACTCAACCCTTCTTTATCGCAGGTGGCCTTAATGAAGACAATGTAGTAAAAGCAATTCAACACTTTACTCCCTATGCAGTAGATGTATCGAGCGGAGTGGAGACAGATGGACAAAAAGATCAGGAAAAGATTAGAAGATTTATAGAGAGGGCAAAGAATGGCATATCAAGAACCAAATAAAGATGGATTTTACGGAAAATTCGGCGGACGTTTCGTCCCAGAGACATTGATGACAGCAGTTTTAGAGTTGGAGAAGGCCTATCGTGAAAGTCAGGCAGACCCAAGTTTCCAAGAGGAATTGAACCAACTCTTACGTCAGTACGTAGGACGTGAAACGCCTCTTTACTACGCAAAAAACTTGACCCAGCATATCGGCGGAGCCAAGATTTACCTCAAACGAGAAGACCTTAACCATACAGGGGCTCACAAGATTAACAATGCCTTGGGACAAGTTCTCCTCGCTAAACGCATGGGCAAAAAGAAAATTATCGCTGAAACGGGTGCTGGTCAGCACGGTGTGGCAACTGCAACAGCTGCGGCCCTCTTTAACATGGAATGTACCATTTACATGGGTGAGGAAGATGTCAAACGCCAAGCCCTCAATGTCTTCCGTATGGAGCTTTTGGGAGCCAAGGTCGAGGCCGTGACAGATGGTTCGCGCGTGCTCAAGGATGCGGTCAATGCAGCCCTTCGTTCATGGGTGGCTAATATCGATGATACCCACTATATCCTTGGTTCTGCCTTGGGGCCTCATCCATTCCCAGAAATCGTTCGTGACTTCCAAAGTGTCATCGGTCGAGAGGCTAAACAACAGTACCGTGACTTGACAGGTCAAGATCTACCAGATGCCCTAGTAGCCTGTGTTGGCGGTGGTTCTAATGCCATTGGGCTCTTCCATCCATTTGTAGAAGATGAGTCTGTAGCTATGTATGGGGCTGAAGCGGCTGGACTTGGTGTAGACACAGAGCACCACGCAGCTACCTTGACCAAGGGTCGTCCAGGTGTCCTTCACGGTTCTCTTATGGATGTGCTTCAAGATGCTCATGGTCAAATTCTTGAAGCCTTCTCTATCTCAGCAGGTTTGGACTATCCTGGTATCGGTCCAGAACATTCTCACTACCACGATATCAAACGTGCCAGCTATGTTCCTGTGACAGACGAGGAAGCCTTGGAAGGATTCCAGCTCTTGTCTCGCGTGGAAGGGATTATCCCAGCCTTGGAATCAAGCCATGCTATTGCCTTTGCAGTGAAATTGGCCAAAGAACTTGGACCAGACAAGTCTATGATTGTCTGCTTATCAGGTCGTGGGGACAAGGATGTGGTTCAAGTCAAAGACCGCTTGGAAACAGATGCAGCAAAGAAGGGAGAAGCTCATGCCTAAGACACTAACAGAAAAATTGAATGCTATAAAAGTAACTGGAAAAGGAATTTTCGTTCCTTATATTATGGCTGGTGACCACGAAAAAGGTTTGGACGGTCTTGCTGAAACAATTCACTTTTTAGAAGATTTGGGTGTCTCTGCAATTGAAGTGGGCATTCCCTTTTCAGACCCTGTTGCAGATGGACCTGTTATCGAAGAAGCTGGCTTGCGCAGTTTAGCCCACGGGACCTCTACCCAGACTTTGGTTAAAACCTTGAAAACCATTGAAACAGAGGTTCCACTGGTCATCATGACCTACTTCAACCCCCTCTTTCAGTATGGTGTGGAGAACTTTGTCAAAGATTTGGCAGATACAGCGGTTAAGGGCTTGATTATCCCAGACCTGCCTCATGAGCATGCCAACTTTGTAGAGCCTTATTTGGCAGACACAGACATTGCCTTGATTCCCCTAGTTAGTTTGACGACAGGGATTGAGCGCCAGAAAGAATTAATTAAAGGGGCAGAAGGATTTGTCTATGCGGTTGCCATCAATGGGGTGACAGGGAAATCTGGCAATTACCGTGCAGACTTGGACAAGCACTTGGCACAATTGCATCAAGTGGCCGATATCCCAGTCTTGACAGGTTTTGGCGTATCTAGTCAAGCCGATGTAGAACGCTTCAATGCAGTGTCAGATGGCGTTATCGTCGGTTCAAAAATCGTAAAAGCTCTCCACCAAGGAGAGCCGATTCAGGACTTTATCAAACAAGCAGTAGATTACCAAAAATAATCATGCAAGCAGCAAGTAAGAGGAAAGGCACGAAAGGAAGTCTTTCCTTTTTCTTTTGCAGGAGAAAGGCTAGAATTCCCATCGCAGAAGCAAACTGAATCAAGATGAGTAATTCTGTTGCGCTAAAGATGAGAGCACAAGAAGCTAAAAAGAGAAAATCCCCTGCGCCCATGCGGATATCGATAAAATGAGCCAAAAAGCCAAGAGCAAGGAAAAAGACCATGACCAGATTCCAGCCAGAGGAAGCCATGAGGATTAGGTGGAAAGTCATCCAGACCAGTAGGGGATATTCCTGATGGCGAAAGTCGTAGATGCTCAAGGTCAAACCAGCAGTGATTAGGATGACTTGCCCCAAGGAAAGCAATTCCCAAGACCAAGCCAGAAAGAGGAGTCCTAAGCCTAGTTCAAAGAGGGCATACCAGACAGGATAAGGAGCCTTGCAGTAGCGACAGCGAAAGCGATTGAAGACCTGAGAGAAAATAGGAATCAAATCTAATGGCCGCAAGCGAGTCTGACAGGAATCGCAGTGACTAGCTGGTAGGATAATGGATTGCTCAGGAAAACGGTCAATGACCAAACCAAGAAAGGAAGCGAGAATGCTCCCGACAAGAAAAAAATAAAAATCAATCATACTTATCTATTCGTAAAAAATAGGAGAAGTAGTATAATGGAGAAACATAAACAAGATAGTGAGGTCAAGATGACAATTCGTTTTGAAGAAAAGGTGAGTATAGAAAATGCTCAATTCGTATGCCAATGGTCTAACTCCCTTGGTAAATCCTTTCAAGAACAATGGATGGGACCAAAGATTCCTTTTCCCTTAACAATTCAAATCTTGCAAGATTTGGAAGGAGTTTTTTCTATCTTTGATGGACAAGAGTTTGTGGGACTTATCCAGAAAATCAGGCTAGAAGACAGGAATCTTCATATTGGAAGATTTGTTATCAACCCCCAGAAACAGGGGCAGGGCTTAGGTAGCCAGGCTTTAAGGAAATTTGTTAGTTTGGTCTTTGAAAATGGAGACATAGATACTATTTCTCTAAATGTCTTCGAGTCAAATCAAGCAGCCAAGCACCTCTATCAAAAAGAAGGTTTTGAAATCGTTAAAACCATTGAAGCACCAGACCGGAAATACATTATGAAGAAGGGGAGATAGAAGCAAACAAAGTCTTTTCCTGTTTTATGTAGATGTTTACATATGAAAATTGAAGTATTTTCAAAAGCTAATTGGAGTGATTTTATTCATGATAGGAAAAAGGATCTGGACAAAAATGATTGAGAAATAGTTGCTAAAAAAGCGTTTGCATGATACTATATATTGAAAGGAGGTGATAATATGGTAGAACAAAGAAAATCAATTACCATGAAAGATGTTGCTTTAGAAGCAGGAGTTAGTGTTGGAACAGTTTCACGTGTGATTAATAAGGAAAAAGGCATTAAAGAAGTAACTTTAAGGAAAGTTCAAAGGGCTATAAAAACATTGGACTATATCCCTGATAATTATGCTCGAGGTATGAAAAAGAATAGAACAGAAACTATCGCTTTGATTATTCCGAGCATCTGGCATCCGTTTTTCTCGGAGTTTGCCTATCATGTTGAGAAAGAGTTATTAAAATATAATTATAAATTATTTATTTGTAACGCTGATAGCGATTCACAAAATGAAATCGAATATATCGAAATGTTGAAACAAAATAAAGTGGATGGAATTATTGGTATTACATATTCTGATATTGACAAATATATTTTATCCGATTTACCGTTTGTAAGTATAGATAGACATTTTTCGGAAAATGTATGCTATGTTACTTCAGCAAATTACAAAGGAGGACAAACTGCAGCAGAGGAACTGGTTAGAAGGGATAATAAGCACCTTGCTTTTATTGGTTCAATTAATATGTATGAGAATGAGACTATACTCAGAAGTAAAGGATTCAGAGAAAAAGCTAAGGAATTAGGAGTAGATGTCTATAATTTTGAAATGAAAGAACCTTTAATAAATCCTGAAGATCAGATAAGAGTTTTTTTGCAATCTCATAAAGAAATAGATGGTATATTTACAATAAATGATATGATGGCTCTGAGAGTTATTAGTGTTATGAAAGAACTGGGGAAAATAGCACCTGATGATTACCAGATAATTGGGTTTGATGGTTTAAAAACTTCTGTCGATCAATCTTATCTAGTGTCTACAATAGTTCAAGATATTTGTATGATGGCAAAAGAATCTGTTGCAATGATACTGAAAATGATTAAGCGAGAAGAGATTCTAGAAAAACGAATCGTAATTCCCACATATTTTTGGGGAGATAAAACAACAAAAAAAATTTAAAAAGCGCTTGACAATTAATGAAAGCGCTGTTATAATATAATCAACAAATGAAACGTTTCAAAAACAGGCTAGAAGCTTGTTTAAAAAATAAATAAAAAATGAAACGTTTCAAAAAGGAGGAAAATAATGCGTAAAGGTACAATGTTATCTGTTGTTGCGGGGCTATCGTTAGCTATACTTGCAGGTTGTAGTGGAGGAACTAACTCAAAACAAGCTAGTTCTTCAAATGATATTAAAGTCTGGGTACAATTCTCTGACGAAACCAATGAAGGAAAAGCTTGGCAAAAAGTTGTTGACAACTTTAATCAATCAGGAAAAAGTAAGTACAAAGTTGTAACTGAGTATATTCCTCGTAGTGGTAGTGGTGGAGGATATGAAGACAAGGTTAATGCTGCTATCACGACTAATAGTCTTCCAGATGTTATTACCCTTGATGGACCAAATACGGCAGCTTATGCAAAATCTAAAGTGATTACTCCGCTAGATGATTATCTAAAAGATAATAATATGGATGATGTTTTGGACAGTATTAAACAACAAGGAACTTATGATGGCAAATTCTATGCATTTGGATTTTCTGAATCGAATGTTGGTGTTTATTACAACAAAAAAATGTTCAAAGAGGCCGGAATTGCGGAATCAGAGCTTCCAACGCTAGAAAAGCCATGGACATGGGATGAATTTAATACGATTGCTAAAAAATTGAAAGATCATTATAACAAACCGGCAATTGATTTTCGTATTAATTCAAACGATGAAATGTTACCATATGCTTATATGCCGTTGATTTGGTCAAATAATGGTTCTGTCGTAAACGAAGATGGAACAAAGGCAGAAGGATACTTCAACTCAAAAGAGAGTGTAGAAGCAGTTCAATTCATTCAAAATCTTGTAAAAGAAGGTTATACAACTGTTAGTCCAGTCGAAAAAGGTTTTGAAACAGGAGAGTATCCAATGCTTTTGAGTGGTTCTTGGACGATTGCTGACATGAATGTAAACTACAAAGATATTGATTTTGGTATCCTTCCTTACCCAGTATCTAGTAAGACGAAAAAATTAGTATCCCCTTCAGGTAGTTGGCAATTAGCTGTTACGACAAAATCTGATAAAAAAGAGGCAGCATCTGAATTTGTTAAATTTGCTACAAATACAGAATCAAGTGAAATTATTAGCTTGGGGAATTCGGTCCTTCCGATTCGTAAATCTACAATTGAAAATATCAAAGATAAAGTGTCCGAACCAATGCGTTTCTTGATGGAACAAAATTCAAAAACAGCTCATGCTCGCCCAGTTGTCGTAGCATATCCTCAGGTTTCTAGAGCTTTTCAACAAGCGATGCAAGATATCAGCTATTATGAAGAAAATCCAAATGTGCAAAAAGTCTTGGATACTCGTACAAAAGAAATGCAAACTGCTATTGATCAGTCACTCAAATAATCTGTAAAAAAGAAGGTGGAAGGAAAATGTTTGGAACTACCTTCCCCTTTCTTGTTAATAGCCTAGTTTGATATATATGATTAAAGGAGATGGATATGAGTAAAGAAACTGTTGTGGATACAAAAAGACGTGAAAAAATAAAGGATAACATACTAGGTTATAGTTTTTTAGCTCCAGCTTTAATTTTATTAGGTATCTTTTTAGTAATTCCAGTTGGAATGGTCATTTATTACGCTTTTACAGATTATTATTTGTTGACACCAGATGAAAGAAAATTTGTTGGACTTGAAAATTTTATTCGATTAACAAAAGATCCGATTTTCTTAAAGAGCTTCTTGAATACTTTGAAATTTGTTGTTTGGATTATTCCAGTTCAATTGGGAGCGGCCTTAGGAATGGCTTTGATTGTTAATAAAAAGCGCAAAGGGAATATGTTTTTTAAAGTGGCTTTTTTTGCTCCAGTTGTCATGTCCTTGGTAGTTATTTCTATTCTTTGGCTTTATCTTTTAAATCCAAATAGTGGCTTATTAAATGCTATTTTAAATAAGGTAGGTATTGCTTCTCAACCTTTCTTGACTAGTCCTAAACAAGCTATGTATGCAATTGTTTTTGTTTCTGCTTGGCAGGGTGCAGGTTATCAGATGCTTTTATTTTTAGGAGGAATGCAGAATATTCCACAAGATGTCTATGAAGCTGCTGAATTAGATGGATTCTCAAAATGGGCTCAGTTTCGTTATATCACGATGCCCCTACTAAAACCAACAGCCCTGTTTGTATTGTTAACAACTTTAATTTCTGCTTTTAAGCTAATTGTACAACCAATGGTTATGACGCAAGGTGGGCCATTAAACTCAACAATTACTATGGTGTACTATATTTATCAACAAGGTTTTACTGATCGTCTTGTAGGATATTCTAGCTCAATCGCTTTAGTATTTACAACGTTAATTGGTATGATTAGCTTAGTGCAACGTCGCGTTCTGAAGGAGGATGACTAAGATGAAACGATTTAAACCAACAACAATCTTAGAATATATTCTGTTAACCCTATTGGCAGGACTCTTCCTTTTTCCTATGGTTTGGATGGTAGTTTCAGCCATGAAGCCAGAAGCGGATGTTTATAAAAATTTAACTAGTTGGCAAGCCTTCTTACCAAGTTTAAATCCTGCTGATTGGTTTAAACCTTATCAGGAAGTATTTGAGCGATTTAGTATCTTTACCTATCTAGGGAACAGCATTTTTTATGCTGGAACGTTTGCTATTGGTTCTATTATTGTCAATGCACTGGCTGGTTTCGCTTTTGCAAAAGTCAATTTTTCAGGTAAGAAAATTTTATTTGGTTTCTTACTTGCTTTACTTATTATTCCGGTAGAAACTGTGTTAATTCCACAATTTACCATTATCAATTCCTTAGGTTTGGTCAATAATCGTCTTGCGGTTATTATTCCAGGATTGGCGAGTGTATTTAATATTTACTTATTTAGGAATTTCTTTATTGCAATTCCGGAAGAAATTCTTGAGTCTGCAAAGATGGATGGAGCAAGTATCGTTAGAATTTTCTTTAGAATTATGCTTCCAATGTCTAAACCTGCAGTTGCCACAGTTGGTGTTTTATCATTTATTTCAAGTTGGAATGATTATATTTGGCCATTGATGGTTTTGACAGATTCTTCTAAATTTTCAATGCAGGTTGCAATTACAACTATTAATACAACTCAACCAGTTTATATCAATCAGGTAATGGCTGTATTAACTATTTCAACGATTCCGTTGATTTTGGTCTATGTAGTCGCTCAGAAATATATTGTCCAAGGTCTGGGTGGTTCCGGAACTGGAATAAAATAGGATATACTTATGATAAATAAAACATTTACAGTAGAAAAAGCCAATCGTTTTATAGCTGAAAATAAACATCTCATTAATACTCAATATAAGCCAGAAGAACATTTTTCAGCTGAGATTGGTTGGATTAATGATCCAAATGGATTTGTCTATTTTCGTGGAGAATACCATCTCTTTTATCAATTCTATCCATATGATAGTGTTTGGGGACCTATGCACTGGGGACATGCTAAAAGTAAGGACTTGATATCTTGGGAGCACTTGCCGGTTGCACTTGCTCCAGATCAAGATTATGATCGAAATGGCTGCTTCTCAGGCTCTGCCATTGTTAAGGATGATCGTCTTTGGCTCATGTACACTGGACATATCGAAGAAGAAACAGGTATTCGACAAGTTCAAAATATAGCTTATTCGGATGATGGGATTCATTTCGAAAAGATTGAACAAAATCCAGTTGCTACAGGAGCAGACTTGCCAGACGAATTAATTGCCTCTGATTTCCGTGATCCAAAAATTTTTGAAAAGAATGGGCGCTATTATTCTGTAGTGGCTGCAAAGCACAAAGATAATATAGGCTGTATCGTTCTACTAGGGTCCGATAACCTAGTAGAATGGCAGTTTGAATCTATCTTTTTAAAAGGTGAGAAGCACCAAGGATTGATGTGGGAATGCCCAGACTATTTCGAGTTGGATGGAAAGGATTGCCTCATCATGTCGCCCATGCGTTATCAGCGTGAGGGAGACTCCTATCATAACATTAACTCATCAGTTCTGTTTACTGGTAAGGTAGATTGGGAAGAAAAACGGTTTGTTCCAGAATTAGTTCAAGAAATTGATCATGGTCAAGATTTCTATGCACCACAGACATTATTAGATGACCAAAATCGTCGTATCATGATTGCTTGGATGCAGATGTGGGGACGTACATTGCCTGCTCATGACCGAGATCACAAGTGGGCTGGTGTAATGACTATGCCTAGAATCCTTCGATTAGAAGATGGTAAACTAAGACAATTTCCAGTTCAAAAAGGCCAATATCAAATCCAAATAGATGAAGATTGTCATTACCACTTAGGAAATGACACAGATTATCTTGAATTTGGTTATGATAGTAAAGAGGAGCAAGTTTACATTGATCGTAGCCATCTTGCCCAAAAAATTCTTGGTGAAGAAGAGCAGGATACTAGTCGAAGATATGTAGATATTGAAGCTAAAGAATTGGAAGTTATTCTAGATAAAAATTCCATCGAGATTTTTGTCAATCAAGGTGAAGCAAGCTTGACTGCAACTTATTACTTAACAGTGCCAGCTGAGTTATCACGTTTAGATTAAAAATTAAGTTATTTCTCCTAAGGAAAAAGTTCTCTTTCTAAAACAGTGTAAAGAGGACTTTTTGTGTTTTGGGTATATAAGCTTAGTTTATTGTATTTGTAAAATTGGTGTTGGATTATGATTTTAGCTAGTTTTCTAAAGAATTTGAAAAAATTTTATTTAAACAAAAAGCCTTGAAACCAAGGCTTTTCCTGTTGTATTTAGATGCCCCCTACATGAATTTGTAAGAACTTTTCATATTGAAAATAAACAAAAATGTTGAAATATAGCTGATTTTAGGGAAATACTTTTAGGTATTTTCAATGTCAGGATTTAAAAATGGGGCAAAAGTGGGGCAAAAACAAATTAACGAAAAAAATATCGAGTTCGTGCATCAAGTAAATGATAAATTGCAAGAATAAGTGCAACATTTACTCGAACTCATCCTCTAGAGCTTCACTAGCAGTTCTGTAAGCTAAACATTTTCGTGGTCGGTGATTGATATCATATAAAGCCTTGGTTCCCAAAGCTTTTTTATGTTATAAACTCATTAAAAGAACCCCCAGTTAGATTTGGAATATTTTTTATTCTGTGTCACATAAAAATAAATAAAATGAATGGCTATAGCTAGAGCTAAAATGGTTGTTATACTCACTACTATTATAGGATTAGAAGCAAAGATTAAAGAGAGAATCAAGGCAGCCAGATAGAGTGTCGCTTGGACACAGTAGTAACTTTTCGAATAGCGAAGATAGTGTTTGTTATGGGGCCCATTTACTAGGACAGCAGCTTGAAAGAGGCCAAATCCGATATAAGAGAAGCTGGTTGCAAAGAGACGATTAGCTTCAGGATTCAGAAGAAAACTCATCGAAACGGTCATCATAAGAAGTCCAATGAAAATAGGATAGTGACTGTAAATTAGAAATAGTCCCTTTTGATTAGATTTTTCATCAATAGCATGGTCGAATTGACCAAAATAAAACAAGAACAGAGAAATCATAATAATGAAATAAAGAACCGAATAAATCGAGAAATTCTCGATTGTAAAGAAGTTAGCTAGCTCCGTAATCATCTCTCCAAACATAATAATGACAAGAAGGGAGATGCGCTCGATTAAATGGGGGAGATTTACCTGGTAATGCTTATCTTTATTAAGCAAGATACTTGGCATAATAAATGTTAGCAGAATACTAGCAAATAAGATATAGACTCTAAGGTAAATAGGAAGAAGAGCTGCTAGATAGAATCCTAAACTTCCTAGACCTGTTATCCATAGAAAACCTTTGATACTTTCCCGATTAGCATCATCGGTTGATTTTCTAAAAAATTCAACCAAATATTGAAAAAATAAGGTAAGGGTTAATGTACCAATAGCCCAACAGAGATAATGAAAATATTGTTGCCAATCAGGTCCAATCATATTGGCTATAAAGAGTAAAATTCCCATTTTGATAAACATGATTACTATGTTAAATAAAGAGTTCTTTCCATAGCGATTGGTATAATCGGTTTGAATCATCCAGGAATCGATGAGAAACAAAGTAGCAATGAGAAAATCAAGGAAAGAATTCCAAGTCAAAATACCGTTATGAAGATGGTCAATTAAAGTAGTTACTTTTGAAATTGCAAAAACAAAAACTAAGTCATAAAAAAGTTCTGAAAATTCTACACGTTTATGTTTAATAAGAGTTGTCATCTTAAGACCTTTCTATTTTAGAAGTACAATTTATTATAACAGAAAATGGTAATAAAAAAAAAGGAGATGCTTAAATAACTTCATGTGACGCGAATGAACTGCGCCACAAAAGTTAGGTTTTTTCTGTCTAACTTTTGGGGTGCAGTTCAGAAGGGGTGTTTTTTCTATCGTTTTTTAGTGCTAAGACTACACAAAAAAGCCTTGATTCCAAGGCTTTTTCCTGTTGTATTTAGATGCCCCCTACAGGGATTTGGAAAGGACTTTCATATTGAGAGCAATTAAAAATATTGAAATATAAGTGATTTTAGGTATTTTCAATGTCATGATTTAAAAATGGGACAAAAGTGGGGCAAAAACCATACAGATTCTAAACTGTATGGTTCTTTTTTTATCTAACCAAGAAAGGTTAAAACTTATTAAAACAAATGCAATCAACTGTTGAAAACTTTTTAGTCCGTGTAATATAAAAACAAGTAAAAAGTTGAACTATAGGGAATATTGTGTCATAATAGGTAATAGATGAATAATTAATAGATTGGAAATAATGCTTTCTTACCTTAACAAGTTGAATTGGTTATACATTTTTTCGTCGCAATTGTGTCTATCTCTCGAGTTTAGCTAGTTTTTATAAGCTCTGGCTTCTAATCAATATAACAAATTTTAGAAGTGCATAAGACAAGATGGTGACATTACTACAGTCATTTCTAGTCACCATATGTTGCTGGCACAGGCTGTTTGTAGTGTTGGCTATTTACTAGTCAGTTTAATCGGAGTGTTTAATTTTTATTGTTGAAAGGTTTTTATATGGCGAAAATTCTATCTTTAGGTCTGACAGGTAAGAAATTACTTGCTCAGGGGTTCTTGTTTGTTCTGCTAGGTCTCATCTTGATGGTCACGGGGACTTGGTTGCCAGTAAAGGTTATTCGACTGGTTCTGTTTTTAGCTTGGATAGCAACGGTCTTAGATTTAGTATTACGTATTTTCAAAAAAAGTCAGTCAACGGACACCTTGGGAGTTGCACTGGTTAAATTGTTAGTGCTGGGATATTTGCTTGGCTCCAATCTTGCGACGGATGTGCCGATTTATATTTTGGCTCTTGTGATTGGAGTTTATCAGATTTTTCATGCTAGTATTAACCTTGTCACCTATGTTCTCTACCGCAAAAACAAAATTCGACCTCGTTTTCGTCTCTTACTAGATGGACTCGTACTAGTTTTTCTTGGTGGGACTAGTCTTTTGTCCTCTACAGGAAATTCTGTCTTTCAACTCTTTGTATTAGGGGCTTATTTTTTCCTTTATGGTCTGTCCAATATCCGTGACGGTTTCTTATTTGAAGGGGAAATTGGGAAAAACCATCTCAAACGTCGTATTAGAATTAGCTTACCTATTGTCCTAGCCGCTCTCATCCCTGCAAGAACTTTAGCAAAAATCAACAAATTCATGCAGGAAAATGCTGATGAGAGAGAGGATATCCATCTTGGAATGGTGAAGTCTGGTAAGACAGCGGAGCTTGAAATTTTTGTTCATACAGCTGAGACCTCTCTGTTTTCGGCAATTGGTCATGTGGATATCTGCTATCAAGGCCGTGTTATTTCTTATGGCAACTATGATCCGTCTTCTGAGACCTTATTTGGCATGGTAGGAGATGGTGTCTTATATTTCTGTGATCGTGACAAGTACATTGACCTATGTAAACGTGAGAGTCAAAAAACGCTTTTTGGTTATGGGATAGATTTGACGCCTGAAATGGAAAAAGCAGTTCAGAAAAAGTTGGCTGAATTGAAACAACTGACGATTCCATGGGAGCCAAGTGCAGATAAAATCATGACAGGTGATGGTAAGGAAGACTACACCTACGCTTATAAAATCAGACATGAGACAGATGGGGAACTTTATAAATTTATCAAATCTAAGTTTAAATCCTACTTTGTCTTATCTACAAACTGTGTGCTCTTGGCTGATACCATAGTCGGTCAGGCTGGCACCGATATCCTCTCACCCAAAGGATTTATCGCACCAGGAACTTACCAAGCTTACCTTGACCGAGAGTTTGAAAAACCAAATAGTATAGTCGTATCTAAACATGTTTATTAAGGAGAATTTATGAATTTAGTAAAAAAATACACCCCATTAATACTTTTTATAGGGCTGGTTACTCTTGTAATTCTGAATGCATCAAGCTTTATATCAGGGGCAGTATCTCTCTTTGAAGTAACTTCTACCTTGATTTATGGTGCTGTCATTGCTTTTGTGCTCAATGTTCCCATGAAAAAAATTGAAGAATTCCTAGTTAAAATGAAGGTAAAGGCAGGGTTGCGCCGTCCGATTGCTATGGTGCTTGTTTTCCTATCTCTTATCTTAATCGTGATCTGTCTTTTGGTTTTGGTGCTTCCAACCCTTGCTCAGACTATTAGTCAGCTGGGAGCAGTCCTTTCAACAGTCCTGACTCAACTTGGGAAATTGCTAGACAGCTCGGAATTTGTAACCAAAGACATGCTGTCAACTATCGTATCAGGAATTCAGGGACAGTCTAGCTCTATTAGTCAAGCTTTGATAACCTTCTTATCCGGTCTGACTAGTAATATAGGAAATATTTTTTCAAGTATAATGAATGCCTTTCTGATTATAGTATTTACCTTTTTATTTTTATCCAGTAAGGAACATCTGGCAGCGATGACGAGTAGACTTCTAAAAGTTATATTTCCAGAGAAAGTGGTGACAAAGTTAACTTACATTGGACAAGTAGCACTAGAGACTTATGACCAATTTTTGATGAGTCAGCTGATTGAAGCAGTCATCATAGGAGTTATGATAGCGGTTGGCTACAGCCTGTTTGGACTACCTTATGGGGTAATGACAGGTATATTTGCAGGAGTGCTATCGTTCATTCCTTATGTAGGGCCTATGATTGCTTGTGTTGTGGGAGCGATTTTTATCTTCACAGTGAGTCCTACTCAAGCCTTACTTTCTCTTCTTCTATATCAAGTTATACAGCTGATTGAAGGAAACCTTATTTATCCTAGAGTTGTAGGTCAATCTATTGGTTTGCCAGCTATTTTCACGCTTGCGGCTGCTAGTATTGGAGGCAATCTCTTTGGCTTACTTGGGATGATATTCTTTACACCGATATTTGCTGTTATCTATCGATTGGTTAAGGAATTTGTCGTTGCAAAGGAAAATCAGCTAGATTAAGAAAAACTAAATTTAATAAGATATACTGAGAAGAGAGTGAGAGATTCTCTTCTCTTTTATTTTTAAATACTTTTCTACAAAAAGCTATTAGACGTTAAAAAAAGCCTTGGTTTCAAGGCTTATTTCTGTTGATTTAGATGTGCCCCCTGCAGGGCTCGAACCTGCGCCCCATAGCTTAAGAGTCTACTGCTCTACCAACTGAGCTAAGGAGGCAACAGAAAAAGCTGAGAATGTAACTTCCCAGCTATTTTAATATGCCCAAAATGGCAGCTAGATTATTTACGAAAGGCATCAAGGATATAGGTGAAACCAACAATTAAAAATGCAAAGGCAACGACATAAACGACAAAGACACTTGTAGCTACTGGATTGAACAAAATCACTAGACCTAGTAAAAATGCAAGCAACGCTATCCACATGATATGGTTGCCAATAATAGGGAAAATCAATCCCAGACGATTGCCTTTAAAGAAAACTATAATGGCTTCTACAATTAACCAAATTCCTAAAATAGTTGGAATGACAACTGGCAGCGTCACAAAGCCATAGGCAACGAGGTAAAGAGCTAAGAGAAGATTAACAATCCCTTGGAAAAGATGAGCTGGTGAGCGAAGCTCTTTTGGTACAGAGAAATAGCCTAAAATAGCTGCTATAGAAGAAACCAGTAAACCAAATGCAATCCACCAGCTGTAAGCAACAAGATTAGCTACTGGGTTTGTAAATAGGAAAAGTCCTAAAAGGACAAAAACAACTCCTGCAAGGAATAGCGATAAACGATTAGAAAATTTCATTTCAATACCCCCTATATAGTATAGTATAGTTTGATAATAAAAATATTATACACCTTTTTAGAGGAAATATCAATAAACAAAATGGAAAATTTGGAAGTTTCAGTCTGATTTATGAAAAGAAAATCAGTTTTTATTATTTTGAAAATAAAAAGAGAAGATAAAATTTGTCTTCTCTACATGAAAATATTGTATGGCATCAAAGCAAAAGTAACTGGCTTTACACTATTTGTAAAGATGTAATTTGATTCAAAAAGAAAAGATAGATTTAAAATGTGGGACAAATGATGGAGTAAATCAGTTATAGACAAGCAAAAAAAGCCTTGATTTACAAGGCTTTTTCCTGTTGTATTTAGATGCCCCCTACAGGGATCGAACCTGTGACCCACGGATTAAGAGTCCGCTGCTCTGCCAGCTGAGCTAAGGAGGCAAAGAAAAAAGCTGTATTGGTGCCGAAACTTCACGGTTTGTATTGAACCCGCGCAATTAAGCAGGTGGGCAACTCGCTCTAACTGAAGCTGTTTCCGTGTGAGACGGCCTACATGCTGTTAGAAGACTTTTGTTTCCCTAATAATACAAAAAATAGTCGGTCAACACTTAAGTGTGAAGTCGTACACCACAGCGTTTCTATGTTTATATGATACCACTTTTTCAAAAAAAATCAAGAGGAAAGTGCAATTTTTTGAAAAGGATTTCAGATTTTTCGCAAACGGTCGATAGCTTCCTTTCTTTGAGCCAAAGCCCGTTCATATTTACCAGTATCTTCTGCTTGGAAATAGTGATGATTGCGAATTTTTTCTGGTAGATAGTCTTGCTTGACCCAATTTCCAGGATAGTTGTGTGGATAGAGATAGTCTTGGGCATTCCCTAGTTCCTTGCTTCCACTGTAGTGACCATCACGCAGATGGCGCGGAATAGGCAAGTGACCTGATGTTTTGAGGTCGGCAAGTGCCTTATCCATAGCCACATAGGCCGAGTTGGATTTTGGAGAAAGGGCCAAATCAATTACAACATTAGCAATGAGAATGCGAGCTTCGGGAAAACCAATCTTCTGTGCAGCATCCAGAGCAGTCACGGTGTGAATCTGGGCTTCAGGATTGGCCAAACCAATATCTTCATAGGCAATAACGGTCAAGCGACGCGCGAGGCTAGGCAAATCACCAGCTTCAATCAAGCGGGCTGCGTAGTGGAGACTTGCATCCACATCCGAGCCACGGATGGACTTTTGCAGAGCTGAGAGCACATCATAGTGTCCATCTCCGTCTTTATCCATGGTAATGTAGCTCCGCTGCAGGCTATTTTCCATGATGTTCAGAGTGATGTGGCGGATGCCCTTGTCATTTTTGGGGGTAGAGAGAACAGCCAAATCCAGTGAGTTGAAGGCAGAACGCAGGTCTCCATTTGTAGAGGTCGCAATGAAATCCAGCGCATTCTCATCTAGTTCCACTGGAAAATCAAAACCACGCTCAGGATTACTTAGAGCTATCTGAAGGGCCACTTTGACGTCTTGATTGGACAAGGGTTCTAGTTCAAAAATCTGAACGCGACTGCGAATGGCAGGAGTGACAGAGAAGAAGGGATTTTCAGTCGTCGCCCCAATCATGATGACCAGTCCGCTTTCCAAGAGAGGCAAGAGGAAGTCTTGTTTAGTCTTGTCAAGACGGTGAATCTCGTCTAGTAGCAGTACAAGGCCACCTGAAAATTTAGCCTCTTCCGCAATTTCTTGCAATCGCTTTTTACTATCAACTGTCGCATTGAAAGTTCGAAAGGCATACTTGGTCGTCCCTGCGATGGCAGAGGCAATACTGGTCTTGCCGATTCCTGGAGGTCCGTAGAGAATCATGGAGGACAGGCGATTGGCTTCTACCATGCGGCGGATGATTTTTCCTTGTCCGACCAGATGTTCCTGACCGATGACCTGGTCGATGGTTTTAGGGCGCATGCGAAGCGCGAGATTGTCTGGCATAGCAGTCCTTTCTAACGTGGATTTTAGTTTCATATTTTTTGAGTAGAATAACTCATCTACTATATCTTACTATGACCATTCTAGCCTATTAGTTGTGATATTTCAATGGTTTTGTAATATTCAGGGAGTGAGATAGAGTATTTTTGACCATTTAATTTGATGTGGAAAGGTATCAGTATAACAGAATTGATTTTCCTTAAAACTCAAAATATGAAAGTTGAGTCCAAAGAAGTAGAATTGCTGACTTGTGAAATAATATTGCTAAATGTTATTGTATGAATTATAATGAAGGAGAGGTGGAATAGTAAAAGAAAGAATAAAACTACCAAGTCAGAAACTTTTCTTGATAAAGTACATAGGGGATAGAAATTTTAGATAATAATATTTGAAAAGGAGAAAATGGAACTAGATGACTACTTTAAATTCAAAATTACTTCAAAATCAGTTATTCATGGAACTTGATGGACTAGTTGGTTTACCAAAAGGAGTTAAGCCAGAACCGATGAAATATAATCTTGGAAAAATCAACAAGTATTTAAACGCAACAGGAAGAGAATTTAATGAATTGACTGATTTAGAATTAAAACAATTTGAGAGAGTTAAATAAAGATGGGACTAGATAAAAGATTTGTGGAGAAAGCCTTTGCCAGTGGCAAAGATAGAGTGAATAGAGCTATTTTTGTAAAACCTGAAGAACTTATTGAACTATCTGATGAAGACTTAAGTTATTTTGGGGAAGGTATTTTTTATTGCTTGCCTCGTAGCAAATTTGTAGAAAGTCATAAGGAGGAGATTCGAGAGAAATACAAACTTTCAAACGAAATGCCAAAGATAAACGGCATCTATTTGGGGACTTTTATAAAAATGAGGGCATGGGATAGAATTAGAAAAACCAAACCAAGCTTAAAAGAAATTATAAACATGGTTGAAAAGTGAAATAGTGGCTATCTATTAGAAGGAGTTTTTACTCCATTTAATCTTGATTGATCATTTTAACTGTTACAATTTCATTCTCGAATAGTTTAATCCATCTATTTCCTGTTTGGATAGATAAACCGTCGTATTCTTCATCATATACTTCTTTATCTTCAAACAGACAAATCCCTACAAATGTTTGATCGTCAATATCAGTAATTTTAACAAATTTATTATTGAAGTTTTCAAGTTTCATAAATTTTTCCTTTTTATATTATTGGAATACCTTTTGCGTAAGCTTCTTTGGCTTCAGCTAGAGTTATTTTATTTGGGCCGCCGTCAATATTTATAATACCTGTATTTTGCCAACGACAAACGTCACAGATATCATAGTCTATTACGTCATTCCCACAAACAGGACAATGTAGCCAGGTCTCCCCATTAATTACCCAAGTCTTTTGTGATTCATTTATGTCGTTTTTCCTTTTATAAGCCATTTTCGCTTCAGCAAGCGTCATTTTATTAGGACCGCCATCGATATTAAATGCTCCCGTATTTTGCCAATGACAAACATCGCAAATATCATAAGTTTCTACTAAAGTTCCACATACAGGGCAATGTACATGCTCCCAGCCATCAATGAAAATTAAATTCTCTTTTTTAGTTTTATTCATGATAAGCAACTCCTGTTATTTTGTCATACCGTCTTGAATTAACTTTATTGATATGATTTAAGATTCATGAAAACCAATATCTGGATATTTTTCTGTTCTTATTGTAATTTCATCATAGAGTTCATCTTCCGTATCAAGTTTCCCTGTAAAGCTATTACAATGACCCTCTAAAATTTGCCCGTCAACAAAAACAATCCTAATTTCTTTTCCTAAATATTGTTCTAAATTCATTACTGATTTCCTTTCTAATATTATACTTCAAATCAAGTGATATTACTAATGAATAAAGTATGGTAAATGCTAAAACAGTTTATTTGACAGTGCAAGTTTCCCGTCTGCCGAACGTATTGATTTAGTAGTTTTTGCTAGTCTTTTATAAAAATCGTAATATAATTTTGGGTGATAATCATTTTTTAATGAAGAGAGGAGAAGTAATGTTGAGATTGAATCGCGCCAGTTCTAGTGGGTCGAGAAAAGCAGGAACTCTGATAGTTTTGCCTATCCTTTTATATAAGGCTAATCTCATAGAACCACATCTAGGGTGGATGGTATAAGAGAATAATAAGTATCATCCTTTACAATACGTGTAGCACGTGTTATAATAGTGTTGTCAGGAGGTAAAAGCGCTATGCCTATGACACAAAAAGAGATGGTTAAACTCCTTACGGCTCATGGTTGGATAAAAACTAAAGGCGGTAAAGGCTCCCATATTAAAATGGAGAAGCAAGGGGAAAGACCTATCACAATCCCTCACGGTGAGCTGAATAAGTACACTGAAAGAGGGATAAGAAAGCAAGCTGGGTTGTAAAATTCAACCCCTGCTTTTTGATATGGAGGTAGTGAAATGTTAGTGACATATCCAGCTTTATTCTATTACGATGATACAGATGGAGCAGAGGCGACTTATTTTGTCCATTTCCCGGATTTTGAATACTCAGCAACACAAGGCGAGGGAATTTCTGAGGCTTTGGCTATGGGTTCGGAGTGGTTAGGGATAACTGTCGCAGATTTGATAGAGAGTGATGGAGAGTTACCTCGACCATCAGATATCAATAGCTTGTCTTTGATTGAAAATGATCCTTTTAAAGATGATGACGATTTTGAGTCAACCTATGATCTTGATAAATCTTTTATTTCTATGGTATCTGTTGATGTATCAGAATACCTAGGAAGTCAGGAACCAATTAAAAAGACCTTGACCATACCAAGGTGGGCAGATAAGTTGGGACGAGAAATGGGACTTAACTTTTCTCAGACTTTGACAGAAGCTATTGCAGATAAGAAAATTCAAGCATAAGATTAAGTATGACATCGTGGGAATAGTCAATAAAAAAAGCACGTCTAATTGTGCTAGTTACTTGTCTATTGATCCTATAGATTTGCTAGCCCTTTCGAGGGCTTTTTATGTTGACTTTTTGGAAAAAATAAGGAAATCAACCGTTTAAGAAAATCACTAATACCAAGGGTTTAAATGAGGTAATATGGTATAATTAGGACATAAAATAATTTTGTGGTAAGATGGTAGTATCTATTTTAGCATATTTCCGAGCAATCGGGGCGATTTAAGAGTCGCATAGAAAGAGGACAAAATGGCAACATATGGATTTTTAGATGTTTTAGAGGAAGAGTTGGAGAAGAACTTTCCCTTTGACTTTGAGATTAGTTGGGACAAGCGCAACCACGCGGTTGAAGTGAGTTTTCTATTGGAAGCGCAAAATGCTGCAGGTGTGGAGATGGTGGATGAAGATGGAGAGGTTTCATCAGATGACATTCTCTTTGAAGAAGCAGTGCTTTTTTACAATCCTGCCAAATCAACAGTCAATGAGGAAGACTATTTGACTGTCATACCTTATCTTCCAAAAAAAGGATTTTCTCGTGAATTTTTAGCATATTTTGCTCTTTTCCTTAAAGATACTGCTGAGGTTGGGCTAGATGCCCTTATGGACTTTTTGGAAGACCCAGAAGCAGAAGAATTTGTCATGGAATGGAACCAAGAAGTCTTTGAAGAAGGAAAAGTCGGCTTGGAAGAGGGAGAATTTTACCCTTATCCGAGATACTAGGAGTTTGATATGGACATAGAGATTTCTGATTTCACAGGCTGTAAGATTGCTTTGTTTTGTGGGGATAGTCTCTTGACTATCTTACGCGATGATAAGGCAAGCATTCCCTGGCCCAATATGTGGGAACTGCCCGGTGGGGGACGCGAGGAGGATGAAAGTCCTTTTGAGTGCGTGGCGCGTGAAGTTTATGAAGAACTGGGAATTCATTTGACTGAGGATTGTCTGCTTTGGAGTAAGGTTTATCCAAGTATGCTTTTTGCGGATAAACAATCTGTATTTCTAGTCGGTCAGTTAACACAGAACCAGTTTGACAATATCACCTTTGGTGATGAAGGGCAGGGCTATCAGCTCATGAATGTCAAGGAATTTCTTAGCTCCAGTCAAGTTGTACCTCATTTGCAAGAGAGATTAAAAGATTATTTAAAAGTAAGTGATTAGAAAGGATGGTTCGGTTAAATTTCTAAACTGAACCCGCCCTAAACACTGTGCCAAAAAGATAAACTTCTCATAGACACAAGCGTCTTCAGAGAAGTTTCTATTTTGGCTTTGTGTTTTACGGGCTTGGTATCTTAAATATGGAAACATGGCAAGAGTTAAAAGTAACGGTTAAGCGTGAGGGAGAGGAGTTGGTTTCCAATCTCTTGATTGAGCTGGGAGCGCAAGGTGTTGCGATCGAAGATAGTATGGACTATGTGGGAAATGTTGACCGCTTCGGCGAGATTTTCCCAGAGGTTGAGCAGCAAGAAGAAATCATAGTGACAGCCTACTATCCTGAAACAGTTGATGTAGCAGTGGTTGAAGCAGACTTGCAGGCTCGCCTAGCAGAATTGACAGATTTTATGGATTTGGGAGAGGTCAAAATGGGGACGACTGCCTTGGCTGAGGAAGATTGGGCAGACAACTGGAAGAAATACTATGAGCCAGCTCGTATCACTCATGATTTGACTATCGTGCCGTCGTGGACAGACTATGAGGCGACTGCGGGAGAAAAGATTATCAAGCTAGATCCTGGTATGGCTTTCGGGACAGGAACCCACCCAACTACCAAGATGAGCCTCTTTGCTTTGGAGCAGGTTCTTCGTGGTGGCGAAACTGTGCTAGATGTGGGGACTGGTTCAGGGGTTCTCTCTATTGCCAGCTCGCTACTTGGTGCCAAGGAAATCTTTGCCTACGACCTGGATGATGTAGCAGTTCGAGTTGCTCAGGAAAATATTGAGCTAAACCCTGGTATGGAAAACATCCATGTAGCAGCAGGAGACTTGCTTAAGGGAGTTGAGATTGAGGCAGATGTGATTGTAGCTAATATCTTGGCGGATATCCTCGTTCATCTGACGGATGATGCTTATCGCTTGGTCAAGGATGAAGGCTACCTCATCATGAGTGGAATTATCAAGGACAAGTGGGACATGGTGCGCGAGTCGGCTGAGTCAGCTGGATTTTTCCTCGAAACTCACATGGTTCAAGGGGAATGGAATGCCTGTGTCTTTAAGAAAACCAAGGATATTTCCGGTGTGATTGGAGGCTAGCATGCAACAGTATTTTGTCAAAGGCAGTGCAGTCTCTCCTGTCACTATCGAGGACAAGGAGACCAGCAAGCATATGTTTCAGGTCATGCGCCTGAAAGAAGATGATGAGGTTACCTTAGTCTTTGATGATGGGATTAAGCGATTGGCGCGCGTGCTGGATGTGGAAGCTCGTCAGTTTGAATTGGTAGAAGAACTAGATGACAATGTGGAACTGCCAGTCCAGGTGACCATCGCATCTGGCTTTCCCAAGGGGGACAAGCTGGAGTTCATCGCTCAAAAAGTAACCGAACTGGGTGCTAGCCAAATCTGGGCCTTTCCTGCCGACTGGTCGGTTGCCAAGTGGGATGGCAAGAAATTGGGCAAAAAGGTTGAAAAACTAGAAAAAATCGCCCTTGGAGCAGCAGAACAAAGCAAGCGTAATGTTGTTCCAAGTATCAAGCTTTTTGAGAAAAAAGCAGACTTTCTAGCCCAACTTGACCAACTTGACCAACTTGACCAATTTGACCGTATCATAGTAGCCTATGAAGAGTCGGCCAAAGAAGGAGAAGCCGCTGCGCTCTTACAAGCGGTCACTGGTCTTGAAACAGGAGCTAAACTGCTCTTTATCTTTGGTCCAGAAGGTGGTCTGTCACCTGCAGAAATTGAGAGTTTCGAAGCTAAGGGATCAGTCTTAGCAGGACTTGGTCCTCGTATTTTGCGAGCAGAAACAGCACCACTTTACGCTTTATCAGCCCTTAGTGTTTTATTAGAATTAGAGAAATAAGAGGAAGAAAATGGAACAAAAACACCGTTCAGAATTTCCAGAGAAGGAACTTTGGGATTTAACAGCCCTATACCAAGACCGTGAGGATTTCTTGCGTGCAATCGAGAAAGCTCGCGAAGACATCAACCAGTTTAGCCGTGACTATAAGGGCAATCTTTATACTTTTGAGGATTTTGAAAAGGCCTTTGCGGAATTGGAGCAAATCTACATTCAGATGAGCCATATTGGAAACTATGGTTTTATGCCTCAGACGACAGATTATAGCAATGACGAATTTGCCAACATTGCCCAAGCTGGGATGGAATTTGAAACAGACGCCAGCGTAGCTCTGACCTTCTTTGACGATGCCTTGGTGGCATCTGATAAGGAAGTCTTGGACCGTTTGGGTAAATTGCCTCATTTGACGGCAGCTATTCGTCAGGCAAAAATCAAAAAAGCTCATTACCTAGGGGCTGATGTGGAGAAGGCATTGACCAATCTCGGTGAAGTTTTCTACAGTCCGCAGGATATTTATACTAAGATGCGTGCTGGGGACTTTGAAATGGCTGACTTTGAAGCTCATGGTAAAACCTACAAAAACAGCTTTGTGACCTATGAAAATTTCTACCAAAATCATGAGGATGCTGAGGTTCGTGAGAAATCCTTCCGTTCCTTCTCAGAAGGTCTTCGTAAGCACCAAAATACGGCTGCAGCGGCCTATCTAGCCCAAGTCAAGTCTGAAAAACTATTGGCAGATATGAAGGGATATGACTCCGTCTTTGACTATCTTTTAGCTGAGCAAGAAGTGGACCGTGCCATGTTTGATCGTCAGATTGACCTTATCATGAAGGATTTTGCGCCAGTTGCTCAGAGATACCTCAAGCATGTTGCCAAGGTAAATGGTCTTGAAAAGATGACCTTTGCAGATTGGAAATTGGACTTGGATAGCGCCCTCAATCCTGCAGTGACTATTGACGATGCCTATGACTTGGTCATGAAATCGGTAGAACCTTTGGGGCAAGAATATTGTCAGGAAGTTGCTCGCTATCAAGAAGAGCGCTGGGTGGACTTTGCTGCTAACAGTGGCAAGGATTCCGGCGGTTATGCGGCGGATCCATATCGCGTGCATCCTTATGTTCTCATGAGCTGGACAGGCCGTTTGAGCGATGTCTATACCTTGATTCATGAAATCGGGCATTCTGGTCAATTCATCTTTTCAGACAATCACCAAAGCTACTTTAATGCCCACATGTCGACCTACTATGTTGAAGCACCGTCAACCTTCAATGAATTACTCCTCAGTGACTACTTGGAGCACCAATCTGACGACCCACGTCAAAAACGCTTCGCTTTGGCTCACCGTTTGACAGATACATATTTCCATAATTTTATCACTCACCTATTAGAAGCAGCCTTCCAGCGCAAGGTTTATACACTGATTGAAGAAGGGGAGACCTTTGGAGCAAGCAAGCTCAACAGCATTATGAAGGAAGTTTTGACAGATTTTTGGGGCGATGCCATTGAAATCGACGACGATGCAGCTTTGACTTGGATGAGCCAAGCTCACTATTATATGGGCTTGTATAGTTACACCTACTCAGCTGGACTTGTGATTTCGACTGCAGGTTACCTTCATCTGAAACATTCAGAAACTGGAGCTGAAGATTGGCTCAATCTCCTCAAATCAGGTGGTAGCAAGACACCACTTGAGTCAGCTATGATTATCGGTGCTGATATTTCAACAGATAAACCACTCCGTGATACCATCCAATTCTTGTCTGACACAGTTGATCAGATCATCGCCTACAGTGCCCAGTTGGGAGAGTAAATTAAAAGAGTCTGGAACAAAAGTCTAACCTTAAATATAAAAAGCGAACAAAACGAGTTATCTGAAACTCAGAATTCTGTCTTGTTCGCTTTTTTTCTAATCTATCGATTTTAAAAATTTATAATAAAGAATTCCTAAAATCAAAATTTTTTGTCCTGGCCTCTTAAATTATCCCCAAAAGCTATCTTCTTCAGCTTGATCTGAAGAGAAGAGCCAAACTTCTTTGATTTTTCCGTCTTCAATGCGGAAGAGGTCAATCCCGTTCATATTGAGTTCAGTACCATCAGCACGTGTTCCAAGAAAAGTAACATTGGCTGCGATTAAATCCTCATTGTCAGAAACCCAATTTGTTACCACCTTAAAGGTTCCATTAGTTTTCTCAGCAAATGTAGCTAGGTGAGTTCCTAGCTTGTCCTTACCAACAACTGTACCAGATATACTATGAGTACCAGGTTGATGCCAGACAATATCGTCTGCCATCGTTTCAAAGACACCAGGAAAGTCACCAGCAATTAAAGCTTGGTTATAAGCGTTGAAAATTTCTAAGTTTGTTGACATATCTATTCTCCATTTCTTTTTTATGATATAATTGTAACAGTTACAAACAAAAAAACAAGTAGAGACTTTTTTGATAGCTAGTATCAAAAGTAGTACTATTATTGATACTAAAAGATAAATTTTTTTTAAAAAATAGAAAGAAGATATTTTATGACAAATAAAGTGAGTGAGTATGGTATTTGTCCATTTGCGACAACGCAGAGGGTTTTAACGGGGAAATGGGCACTGGTAATCATTTATCAGGTGAGTACGGGTACCAAACGATTTAAAGAATTGCAGAGATTATTGCCTGGGATTACTCAAACTATTTTGACTCGTCATCTCCGTCAATTAGAAAAGGATAAGATTGTTCAACGAAAGGTCTATGCCGAAGTTCCACCACGAGTTGAGTACAGCTTAACCGAAATGGGGCAGGAATTCAGAGTTGTTTTAGATGCTGTCGAGAAATGGGGTCTAGATTATATCAAGTTGCTAGAAATGTAGAGGTATTGACCATGTATCAAGAGTTACTTAGAAAAATAGCAGAAGAAAAACCAAGTTATCATCAGGAGGAAATCCAATGGTTGCTTGATCATTTGGGAGATTCTTCTCCAGAAATTCGCGATGACCTTGTTTTTACAAGCTTTGCTAGAGGGATTCAGGAAGAGCTATTTACACAGGAACAATTTCATTTCATTGCTGAAGGGATTTCATCTGATGGAGGGTTAGATAAAGAGATTGATAAGGTAGGCCTGTCAACCCTTGAACGTTCTTTTAGGGCGCTTATTTATGCAAATCTCTTGTCTGCAGATGCCAACCAGCAATCGATTTTTTATCAGGGATTAAAAGCAGAAATTCGTAATGTCCTTTTAAATCAAGGGTTGTACTATCTTTCAAAAGAAAAGGATACAACAGGTTTTTCAAGTCAGTATGGTTGGGTTCATGCTTTTGCACATGGAGCCGATTTACTGACAGAGGTGGTTTGTCATCCAGACTTTCCTAAAAACAGAATTCATGAAGTATTTGAGATACTTGGCCAACTATTTAAAAGAATTTCCATTCGTTTTACAGATGATGAGGATTGGCGTTTAGCCAGAGTACTTTATGAACCTATTTTACAAGGGAAGTTGGAGCAAGAGCAAGTAGCTTCTTGGATAAAAGCTGTTGACTTTCCGATAGAAGAAAGGGAAGATTTTTATAAATTTTCCAACTTCAGATCCTGTCTGTTGGAAGTCTATGTCCAACTTGACCAGAGAAATAGTTTACAAGATGACTTGAAAGAAGCCATCCAGTCTTTTCAATACTAAGGATAAGCTAATATTATTTATTGAAAGAGTTTCTATTGTATCCTCCTAACTAATAATGAGAACTAATAAAAGAGGTTGAATCATTTTCCAACCTCTTTTTGTGTATCTTAATGGAATTGCATACCACCATCAACGATAATGGTTTGTCCTGTAATGTAGTTTGAATCTGGTCCTGCAAGGAAGCTGACGGCTGCAGCCACATCTTCTGGTTCAGATAGACGTTTTAGAGTAATATCTTTTGCAAATGTCTGCATACCCCACTCGTCATCTTTTCCTGCATTTTTACCAACTTCATGAGCGATGTCGTACATCATTGGTGTTTTCACAATACCTGGTGCGTAGGCGTTAACAGTGATTCCTGAGTCTGCTAAATCACGTGCTAATGTTTGCGTAATTCCACGAACAGCAAATTTGGTTCCACCGTAAACAGTTAGATTTGGGTTACCGACTACACCGGCTTGAGAGGTTGCGTTGATAATTTTACCTCCGTGGCCAAGTGCTTTAAATTGCGCTTGTGCAGCTTGTGAACCCCAAATGACACCACCAACGTTGATACCGAAAGTGCGTGTAAATTGTTCCTCAGTAATTGTATCAAGAGGAGTAGTTGGAGCAACACCAGCGTTATTTACGACAACATTCAAATCACCAAAATGGTCAACAACTTTTTGAAATGCTTGTGCAACTTCGGCCTGTTTCGAAACATCGGCCACGACAGCAAAGGCATTTTCAGATGATAATTCGGCAACAGCTTTTTCAGCTGTTTCGGGATTGTAGTCTAAGACTCCTACCTTAAAGCCATCTTGAACCAATCGTTTTGCGATTGCAAAACCGATTCCTTGACCTGCACCTGTGACAATGGCAACTTTAGACATATGATTCCTCCTTGGTATCCACGATACCATTCAAACGTTCATAAAAGAACAGCAAAGTTGTAAAAATTAGTTCAAATTAGGGAATAAATAACTTATTAGAACTATATTGATATTATATACCTTTAGAAAAAATGTTTCAAATAAACACTACCGTTTTTATAGAATTTTATCCTGAAAATTTCCAAACAATTTTCTTGAAACCCTTTCCCTCTTTTGATAGACTAGTATCTAGTTTTTGAAAAAAGGAGAAAGAAAATGAAAAAATTTGTCGCTGAGTTAATCGGTACTTTCATGCTTGTGTTCGTTGGGACAGGAGCTGTTGTTTTTGGAAATGGTCTTGATGGCCTTGGTCACCTTGGAATCGCCTTTGCCTTTGGTCTGGCAATCGTAGTTGCAGCCTACTCAATCGGAACTGTTTCAGGTGCTCACTTGAACCCAGCTGTTTCGATTGCTATGTTTGTGAACAAACGTTTGTCATCAAAAGACCTTCTCAACTACATCCTAGGTCAGGTTGTTGGAGCTTTTATTGCTTCTGGCGCTGTCTTCTTCCTCTTGGCTAACTCAGGGATGTCAACTGCTAGTCTTGGTGAAAATGCCTTGGCAAACGGAGTCACTGTCTTTGGTGGATTCTTGTTTGAAACAATCGCAACTTTCTTGTTTGTCTTGGTTATCATGACTGTGACATCAGCAAGCAAGGGCAATAGCGCGATTGCTGGTTTGGTAATCGGTTTGTCATTGATGGCGATGATTCTTGTTGGATTGAATATCACTGGGCTTTCAGTAAACCCAGCTCGTAGTTTGGCACCGGCTGTCTTGGTAGGTGGCGCAGCCCTTCAACAAGTTTGGATTTTCATCCTTGCACCAATCGCTGGTGGGGTTCTTGCAGCCCTCGTTGCGAAAAAATTCCTAGGAACAGAAGAATAATTGAAACTCAAAAAGCCTTGCTCCTCATCTCGAGGAACAGGGCTTTTTCGTATTATACTCTTCGAAAATTTCTTCAAACCACGTCAGCTTCCATCTGCAACCTCAAAACAGTATTTTGATTTGACTTCGTCAGTTCTATCTGCAACCTCAAAACAGTGTTTTGAGCTGACTTTGTCAGTCTTATCTACAACCTCAAAGCAGTGCTTTGAGCAACCTGTGGCTAGCTTCCTAGTTTGCTCTTTGAATTTCATTGAGTTTGAGTTTAACGGTTGTCAATTTTCTCTGGATAAAGGTCGTGTTGGAAGAGGCGTTGTTCTGCCAAGCCTTCATACTTAGTTCCTGGCTTACCGTAGTTGTAGTAGGGGTCGATTGAAATGCCACCGCGCGGAGTGAATTTTCCCCAGACCTCTAAATAGCGAGGGTCTAGCAAGTTGACCAAGTCTTTCCCGATGGTGTTGATACAGTTTTCGTGGAAATCTCCGTGGTTTCGGTAGCTAAAGAGGTAGAGTTTGAGGGATTTTGACTCAACACAGAGCTTATCAGGGATGTAGGAAATATAGATAGTTGCAAAGTCTGGCTGAGCAGTGATTGGGCAAAGTGAGGTAAATTCAGGACAGTTAAATTTGATGAAATAGTCATTTTCCACATGACGATTGTCAAAGGATTCGAGGACTTCTGGATGATACTCGAAAATGTAGTTGGTTTCTTTGTTGCCCAGTAGGCTTAGGTTTTTCATTTCTTCTTGTTGTGACATGATTTTTTCTTTCTAATTTTAAACACCACGTTGGTTGTCGTAGAGGAGGGTATGGAGTTGAGGAAGGACGCGGACATTGCCCCAACTATCGTCAGCAGCGATGCGTTCCCAGAGTTCTTTGAGACGGTCCAGTTGATCTTGGACAATATTTCCTGTAGCCTTGGGTTCAGGATTTCCAGCAGATAAGAAAAGGACATCTGGTTGGTAGCGTTCTTGTATTCCTTTAGCAAAGGCTAAATCTGCATCATCAAAGACAGGGATTTTAAAGGTGACCTTGTCTGGATCCAATTGGGAAACGATAAAGTCCAGGGTCTCAAAGTTGACTTCCATCTTGGATGAAGGAGGTTTGGGACTCAGAGTGACCTGGTCGATGTCTTTCAACCAATTTTGCCAGCGAGAGCCTTGAGTTTCAACAGCCAGAGTGACACCACGTTCCTTGAGTTTGGTGACTAGCTCAGCCATGTTGGCTGCTAGGATAGCAGGATTTCCCCCAGATAGGGTTACATAGTCGTAGCTCCCTAATTTATCCAACTCAGCAATGACCTCGTCAGCTGTCATGCGAGTTGGTTTTTCAGAACCATCCCAAGTAAAGGCAGAATCGCACCAGTCGCAGTGGTAGTCGCAACCAGCAGTGCGGACAAACATGGTTTTCTGCCCGATTGCACGACCTTCGCCTTGAAAGGTTGGGCCAAAAATTTCTAGAACTGGTAGTTTGAGGACACGTTCCCTAGTCATCTAACCACTCCCGTCTAAACTCTGCAAAGGCAGTCGGAGTTTCATAGAGGCGAACATATTCCAAACGGAGACCACGTTCGTCAGGCAACTCTTGGTTCATGGTTTGGAAAATCCAGTAAACCATATTTTCAGCAGTCGTGTTCATATAGGGAAGAGTTTCATTGAGATAGCGATGATCCAAGTGGGGTTCTAAGTAGTTCTTGTAGATTGCTTTGATGTCTCCGAAATCGTAGGTCATGCCACGTTCATCTAAAAATCCACTGACAGCAATCTGCAGATGATAGGTGTGACCATGAAGGGATTTGCATTTTCCCTCATAGTGAAAGAGGTGGTGGGCAGCATCGAAGGTAAACTCTTTTGATACCAAGGTTCTGTGTGGATTGTAGACAAGAGACTCCCCGGTTTCCTGTTTGATTTCTTTGGGTGCAAAAAACATTAGTCCTCTCCTTTCTGTGAGAGATAAACATCTAAACCATGTTGACGTAGGTGGCAGGCTGGGCAATCTCCACAGCCACTTCCGATAATCCCATTGTAGCAGGTCAAGGTCTTTTCACGAACATAGTCAAAGGCACCGAGTTGGTCGGCTAATTCCCAAGTTTCAGCCTTGTCTAGCCACATGAGAGGTGTTTGGATAACAAAGTCGTAATCCATGGCAAGGTTGAGGGTAACATTAAGGGATTTGACAAAGACATCTCGACAATCGGGGTAGCCTGAGAAGTCTGTCTCGCAGACACCTGTCACGATATCTTTAATGCCTCGTTGCTTAGCAAGGACTGCCGCAAAGGACAGAAAGAGGTGGTTACGACCATCAACGAAGGTATTGGGAACCTCTCCCTCTTTTTGCTCAATTTCCAGATCAGAGGTCAGGGCATTTTCAGTGATTTGCCCCAGCAGAGACATATCTAGGATGTGATGACGAATCCCCTGTTCCTTAGCGATTTCTCTAGCAACTTGAATTTCGAGATGATGGCGTTGGCCGTAGGCAAAGGTAACGGCTTCGACCGTTTCATAGTGTTCTTTAGCCCAAAAGAGGCAGGTTGTAGAATCTTGACCGCCACTAAAGACGACCAAGGCTGATTGACGTTTCATAGTACTCCTTCCAAAATGGGAAATGTTCAGAGCACGCAAAAAGCTCCCTTGAGGGAGCTAAAAAATACCAAGTCAAGGTTTTTTTTAGCGATGGCATGTCCCAAACATCGTAATATTCTACATACAGTCTAGCATATTTTTTGAAAAATGGCAAAGGGCAAGAAAAAAGAGACCAAAGCAAGTACTTGGTCTCTCGTTTGATTAGCTCAATTCAGCAACGATGGCCTTGATTTGTTCTGCTGTGTGAACACCAGCAACTTGTTTCACCACTTGGCCGTCTTTTTTGAAGAGAAGGGTTGGGATAGACATGATTCCAAAAGCACGAGCTGTGTTTGGATTTTCATCAACGTCCATTTTAACGATTTTTAAAACATCTTCTGAAAGTTCTTCAGACAATTTGTCCAAGATTGGACCTTGCATACGACATGGACCACACCAAGTTGCCCAGAAGTCTACCAAGACCAAACCGTCTTTTGTTTCTTGTTCGAATGTTGCATCTGTAATTGCTTTTGCCATTGTATTTCTCCTTTTTTAGTTATATTGGCTTAAATCTTGTTTCTTGAGATAGAAGAAGATATCTCCATAAGTCCCATGGTAGTCCAAATCATGACCCTTGTAAGTTAATTTTTGGACTGGGTAGTAGTCTGCGACGCCGATAAGGCAAGCTTGTTGTGAACGATCAAAATCTTCATAAGACTCGAAAGTCACAGTTCTTTCGTTCTTGCTGGCATCTAGATAGGTAATTTCAATCATTTTAAAAACTCCTTTGTTTAATGATGACTTTATTTTACTCCTTGTAAAAGAGAATGTCAAGAAAAATGATTGCGCACGCAACTTTTTTTCTAAAATCATCTTAAATCAAGAAATCCAAACCAGTTTCCAAGCTTTCTTCGACAGCCTTTTGTAGTGTGGCCAGTGTCTTTTGCCCATCACCTGTCAGGCAGATAAAGCTAGAACGTCGATCTTGATCACAACACCTGCGACTAAGCAGACCGCAATTTTTGGCTTCCAAGCGAGCCACCATCCGAGAAACAGCGCTCGGGCTCAGATGAAGTTTATCTGGCAGGTCAATTTGGCGTAGAGATTTTTCTTGAGCCAAGTCCAGATAGTAGAGTAGGTAGAACTCTTTCAAGGTCAGACTTTGCTCGCTTTGCTGTGCAATTGTCTCTTCCAAGAGACTTTCAATTTCTTTTTGACGACGATTGAAGTCAAACCATTTTTCCAAATAGGTCATAGTATCTCCTTTCTTTTTAGAATCATAATATAGAAGAAAGTCCATTCACGGACAGTCTCTGTATCACAAGATGATTGCGCATGCAATAATTATACTACTTTTCAAAAGAGCTGACAAGAAGGACGCTGGAATATTTTATCCTAAATCATGCCTGTTTTCACAAGTCAAGAATTGTTTGTATCCCCTTTCCATTTATAATTTTTATTATCCTTTGTGCATTTCCTTGAAATTTTCTGAAAAAAGAGTAAACTGGTATGCAAGAAGTCTATTTCGTGGAGTTTAGGATGAAATTATATGTTCAATTAATGATTCTTTTTGTGATTTCTCTAATCGGAGAGGGAATCTCTAGTTTCTTTCATTTGCCCATCCCAGGCAGTATTATCGGTTTGATTATTCTCTTTCTAGCCTTACAATTCAAGTGGCTAAGAACTAGGCATGTCAACATGGTGGGGAATTTCTTGCTGGCCAATATGACCATTCTCTTTTTGCCGCCAGCAGTGGGAATCATGGAGAAGTTTGATGTGATTGCTCCCTATCTTTTGCCAATTGTTTTGATTGTCTTTTTTGCAGCAGCCATCAATATTATCCTCATAGCCTTGGTAGTTCAGTTCATCAAGAGACGATTTGAGGGAGATTATGAGAAAGGAGATGCCAAATGAGTGAATTTGTTTCCAATCCCCTGTTTGGGCTTGCCCTATCAATCCTAGCTTATCTAGTAGGAATGCTGATTTACAGACGTTTTCCCCATCCATTGACAACACCCTTGCTTTTGTCAGCTGTTTTCATTATCATCTTTCTAAAGGTGACGGGTATTTCTTACCAAGATTACTACCAAGGTGGGGTTTATCTGAACAACTTGATTGTCCCATCGACCGTGGCTCTAGGGATTCCGCTTTATAAGAGTTTTCACTTGATGAAGCACCATGCACGAAGTATTCTCTTTGGTAGTCTGTTAGCAGTAGTTGTCAATACTAGCTTCACTGCCATAGTAGCGAAAATATTTGGTATGGACTTTTTCCTAGCCATTTCTCTCTTTCCTAAGTCAGTAACAACCGCCATGGCAGTTGGGATTACAGAAAAATTGCAAGGTTTGACGACCGTGACCTTGGTGGTTGTAGTGGCGACTGGGATTTTAACCAGTGTCATCGGCCCAACCCTTTTGAAGTGGTTGAAAATTGACGACCCAGTAGCTGTTGGTCTTTCCCTTGGAGGAACAGGCCATGCAGTCGGAACAGGAACAGCCTTTCGATACGGCTCTGTAGCAGGTGCCATGGGTGGCTTGGCTATCGGTGTCACCGGTATTCTCTATGTCTTTGTCAGCCCTATTGTGGCCAGTTTGATATTGAGTTAAAAAGCAAGGAATTCGGGTTCCTTGCTTTTTTAAATCGTATTTTATAGAGTATTACTTTTCTTTGCTTAAGTGAACGACTTGGTCGTAGTGTTTTAAGTCCTCTTCTGTGTAGTGGTGAATGACTTCTATGACTGTTTGAGGTAGGGAGAAGAGCAAGTCACTGATCTTTCTGCTATTTTCCAAGTCAAGATTGGCCTTAATCTCATCGGCTAAGATGAGCTGGCTATCATGGTAGAGGGCGCGAGCAACTTCTAGGCGTTGTTTCTCGCCACCAGATAGACTATCATTGCTGAGCGTTCGATTTTTCAAATCTTCTAATCCTGTTTTTTTGAGGATGTAAGTTAGACGCTCCTCCTTTTTATCCAGTCCTAGAAGGATATTGTCGTCCAGAGAGAGCGTGTCAAAGTAATGGCTATCTTGGAGGATATAGGAACTAAGGCTTATAATTTCTTGACGTGATAGGTTTTGACCAGCAAAGCTAATCTGTCCACTTGTCGGTATCTCTTCTCCATGAATGATATTGAGGAGGGTTGTCTTACCAGAGCCACTCTCCCCGATAATGGCAATTTTTTCTCCTTGTTTGATGTGTATGGAAATAGGATATAAGAGGATATTCCCCTCTTTTTCAAGGGAGATGGTGTCAAGTTGGATAGGGAAAATATTTTCGATGCTTCTAGGCGAGATGGATTCAGACTGGCCCAAAAGTTTTTGGTATTTGTTGAGAAGACTCCGAGTTGCTTTTCGGGTGTTGGTAAAGTAGGCCAATTCTTGGAATTGATAGCCGATATTATGGGAAACCAGATAGATGGCAACAAAACTAGCCGCATCTAAATAATTATAGTAGGTCATAAAGCCACCGATGACGATAGGTGTGACAGAACAGAAGGCATCAATGCTATTGATTAAGAGACTGTTTAAGGTTCGTTGTTTTTCATAGTTGATTTCGGCATCTAGACTGGTTTGTAATTGCTTTTGGTAGCGAGAAAAAAAGAAGTTTTGTCCCTGATAATGGCGAATTTGTTGGCTGCCGCCAATAAAATTTGTCAAGCTTGCTAAGTAGCTATGGTTAACAGTTGACCGCTTTTCAGAAAGTGAATCCAAACGCTTTGATCCGATAGCGCTGCAGAGTACAGGAAAGGAGTAGAAGAGAATGAAAATAAGACCCAAGTAAAAATTGGTCCATAAGGCATAGAGGATAGACACGGTGGTGAAACCAAGAGAAGAAATGATGATGACCGTTGGTTCGATATAGCTTTCTTCTAGTTGCTTGACGTCGTTTTCGAGGTCAGACAAAATATCCTTTTCATCAATCTCATAACTGTTTAAAAATCGCTTGAAAATAGCACTCTTGATTCCATATTTGAAATCAGTAATCAAGCGGGAATAGTAGTAACGTTTCCCAGCTAAGCCCAGTAATAGAATGAGGTTTCCAAGGATTCCCAAAATCAAAACTTTCCAAAGAAGGCCTAGTTCTTGATTGGTAAAACTAGCAACAATATTCTGAACAAGTGCTGGTGTGATAATTGCTTCCAGCCAAGTAATGGCAATAGAAAAGAAGTAAAGTACAAGGTGCGTTTTAGTAACAAATCTTCTCAGCATAAAGAGTTACCCTCCTTATCGATATACATGGAATCAGTTTTAAAGTTATTATACTCCTTTTTATCAAATACGTCATATAAAAATGGAAGTCTTAAGGACGAAAAAAGCCTAGCGAGTTATTGTCGCTAGACTCTGAAATTATTGCAAATTAACCTTGTTTTTCAAGATGTAGTAGGTTCCGAGATAAAAGATAGCTATGAATATGAGTTCTTCAACAATGCCTATGGTCGCTCCCATATAGAAATTATCATTAAATCCTGCAAGTGAATTGACATAGAAGTTCGCACTGGTATTGAAGAAGACTTCTACAAATCCAATGACGATTTGGATACCGATATAAGCTACAATGGCTAGTGCGGTACGGTATTCATTGAACAGTTGTCCGATGGAAATAGCCAAGTAGATGCAGAGGATTCCTGAGATGGTATTTAGTAGGAAGGATACCCCCATAAGAGAGAGTTGAGGAAGGAATGTTCCTACAAGTGGAATCAACTCAGAATTTGATATCCATTCTGGAACCGTTATGGTAACAATAATAAAAGCGCTTAGAGCTAGTACGGTGGAGCTAAGGATAGACCAAATGAAGGCTCCAACTAATTTGGCTGTGATGATATGGTGTTCAGAAACTGGCAAGGTCAAGGTCAGATAGCCTTGTCGGTCATAGACACTACCTTTGAATCGTTTAATAATCAAGAAAATGGTTGAAATCCCAAGTGTAATCATCAATCCACCAAAGACGAGAGCCAGAAAGAAAAGTAAGACAGGTTGGCTATCTTTGAAAGATACATAATTATAGTAGTGTACTTGCATTCCTATGAGAACGGAAAGAACTAGCACGGCAGCGTAAAGGGCTAAATACCACTTGTTAACATTTTTAAATTCGTAGCGAACTAAATTCCAAAACATAATAATCTCCTTTGCTTAGGCCTTAAATTCCTGACGGAAGAGTTGGTCAATGGATTCACCTGACTCATAGCGAATATCGTCTACATTACCTTGACGAACGACTTTTCCATCTTTGAGGAAGACAATTTCATCCAAGATTGGCTCGATATCAGAAATCAAGTGGGTAGAAATCAAAACGGTAGAAGTTGGGGAGTAGTTGTTGATAATGGTATTGAGGATATAATCACGGGCTGCTGGGTCCACCCCACCAATGGGTTCGTCTAAAACGTAGAGACGAGCATCACGGCTCATAACCAAAATCAGTTGTACCTTTTCCTTGTTTCCTTTTGATAATTTCTTGAGACGACTATTTTCATCAATGCCGAGGTCTGCAAGTAGATGATGGGCGCGTTCCAGATTGAAATCTTTATAGAAGGTCTTGAAGTAGGTTAGGGCTTCTTTGACCTTCATTTGCTCATTGAGATAGGTTGTATCTGGCAAATAAGCTACGATAGCCTTGGTTGCTGGGCTTGGGTCCATATCGTTGATAAGGACACGTCCTTGATCTGGTTGTAAGAGGCCGTTGATTAGTTTAATCAGGGTTGTTTTTCCTGAGCCGTTTGGCCCAAGGAGACCAACAATTTTTCCAGCTGGGATGTCAAGGGAAACATTTTCAAGGGCTGGGGTTGCTCCATAAGATTTGGATACATTTTCAAATGCTAGTAATGACATAGGCTTAAACTCCTTTAATATAATCGCCGACTACGCCTGGTAGTTCTTCTTTTTCATAGCCAAAATGGGTCATGGAGGAAACGAAGTGTTCCAATTCTTCTTCCGATAATTGTTTGCGCGATTGGGCGATTAGCTCCTTATCCTCAGTCACAAATCGTCCAGTTGTGCGCTTGCTGTAGACAAATCCTTCTCGTTCGAGGTCTGACAAGGCTCTTTGGATGGTGTTTGGATTGACACCAGCCTCGCTCGCCAGCTCCCTCACGGTTGGAAGTTGTTGATTGGGTTCCAGTGTATGGGAAACAATCTGAAGCTTGATTTTCTCCATAATCTGTAAATAGATGGGTTTTTTGTTGTCAAATGTCCAGGACATCTTGGTCTCCTTTCTTTTATCCTTTTGTCTTAATTAAATAATACAACAAAACAAAAAACTTGTCAAGCAAAAAGAAGAATTGTTTTGGGAATCGTTTAAAAAATGGTATAATGAAAAGAAAACGATAAGGAGGGAAAGGATGCGTTGTCCAAAATGTGGGGCTACCAAGTCAAGTGTTATCGATAGTCGCCAAGCAGAAGAAGGGAACACTATTCGTAGAAGACGTGAGTGCGATGAATGCCAGCACCGTTTTACAACCTACGAACGGGTAGAAGAAAGAACCTTAGTGGTTGTTAAAAAAGATGGCACGCGGGAACAATTCTCCAGAGATAAAATCTTTAATGGGATTATCCGCTCAGCCCAGAAACGTCCTGTGTCAAGTGATGAAATCAACATGGTAGTCAATCGTATCGAACAGAAACTCCGTGGTCGAAATGAAAATGAAATTCAAAGCGAGGACATTGGTTCACTCGTCATGGAGGAGTTGGCTGAGTTAGATGAGATTACCTATGTGCGTTTTGCCAGTGTCTATCGTAGTTTTAAGGATGTCAGTGAGTTAGAGAGCTTGCTCCAACAAATCACCCAGTCCTCTAAAAAGAAAAAGGAAAGATAAATGAAGCCAATTGACCGTTTTTCTTATCTAAAGAATAATCGGGTGTCGCAAGATACCTCATCTCTGGTACAGTGCTACCTCCCGATTATCGGTCAGGAGGCACTGAGCCTTTATCTTTATACAATCAGTTTTTGGGATAATGGTAGAAAGGAATATCTTTTTTCAAGTATTCTCAACCATCTCAACTTTGGGATGGATAGACTGATAAAATCCCTGAAAATCCTATCTGCTTTTAATCTCTTGACCCTCTATCAAAAGGGAGAGGTTTATCAGCTAGCCCTCCATGCTCCTCTATCTAGTCAGGACTTCTTAGAACATCCTGTTTATCGCAGGCTTTTGGAGAAAAAGATTGGCGATGCAGCGGTGGAGGATTTGAAAGTTGAAAGTGCTGACGGTGAAGAAATACCTGTCTCACTCAATCAAGTCTTTCCAGATTTGGCAGAACTAGGTAGTCAAGAAGACCGTGGTATCAGGAAGAAAGTGGCCAATGATTTTGACTTGGATCATTTTCGTCAGTTGATGTCTCGAGATGGGCTTCGTTTTGCGGATGAACAATCCGATGTCTTAAACCTCTTTGCCATTGCGGAGGAGAAGAAGTGGACTTGGTTTGAGACCTATCAATTGGCCAAGTCAACAGCTGTTTCCCAAGTCATTTCAACCAAACGCATGCGGGAAAAAATCGCTCAAAAACCTGTTTCCTCCGACTTTAGTCCTAAGGAAGCAACCATTATCAAAGAAGCTAAAAGTAAAACTGCCCTGCAGTTCTTGGCAGAAATCAAGCAAACACGCAAGGGAACCATTACCCAAACAGAAAGAGAACTCTTGCAACAGATGGCTGGCTTGGGCTTGCTGGACGAAGTCATCAATATTATTCTCTTGTTGACCTTTAATAAGGTAGATTCGGCCAACATCAATGAGAAATATGCCATGAAGGTAGCCAATGACTATGCCTATCAAAAGATTCATTCGGCAGAAGAGGCAGTCTTGCGCATCCGTGAACGTGGGCAAAAGAGTCAGGCTCAAAAAAGTAGTAAACCGAGTCCTGCTAAGTCCAATGTACCCAAGTGGAGCAATCCAGCTTATAAAAATGAAACCAGCGAGGAAACTCGTCTGGAACTAGAACGTAAGAAACAAGAACTATTAGCTCGATTAGAAAAAGGAGGAGATTAGATGGAAAGTGTCGGAGACGTACTCAAACGTCAACCTAGCCGTTTTCACTATCAAGATTTGGTCCAGAAAATCATGAAGGATCCTGATGTTGCGGCCTTTATCCAGCAAGAATCCCTTACTCCAGAGGAATTGAATCGCAGTATCTCCAAGTTTAATCAGTACATCACCGAGCGAGACAAGTTTCTTCGTGGTGATACGGATTATATTGCCAAAGGATACAAGCCTATTTTGGTCATGAACCACGGCTATGCAGATGTTTCTTATGAAGAAACTCCTGAACTAATCGCAGCGGAAAAAGAAGCGGCTATTAAGAATCGTCTCAAGTTAATCAATCTGCCAGCCAGTCTTAAGAAAGCTAGTTTGGCTCAAGTTGACTTGGATGATTTGGGGCGCTTGCCAGTTTTTGAAAAGCTATTAGCCTTCGTGGAGCAATATCCAGCTATTCGAAAAGGTCTTTACTTGTATGGAGACTTTGGTGTGGGTAAAAGTTTCATGGTGGCTGCCTTAGCCCATGATTTATCAGAAAAACGTGGTGTTTCATCAACCCTTCTCCACTATCCTAGCTTTGTCATTGATGTCAAAAATGCTATCGGTGATGGCAATGTCAAGACCTTGGTGGATGAGATTAAGCTTTCTGAAGTCCTGATTTTAGATGATATTGGTGCTGAGCAATCAACAGCTTGGGTGCGGGATGAAATATTGCAAGTCATTCTCCAATATCGAATGCAGGAAAATTTACCGACCTTTTTCACCTCCAACTTCAACTTTGAAGAATTGGAGCTGCATTTCGCTAAAGGGAAACATGGAAATGACGAAACCTGGGAAGCTAGACGTGTCATGGAACGCATCCGTTATTTGGCTGAGGAGACTCGTTTAGAAGGAGTAAACCGTCGATGACAGAAACGATTAAACTGATGAAAGCTCATAAGTCTGTTCGAAGATTTAAGGAGCAAGCCTTTCCTCAGGAAGACTTGACTGAAATCTTGACAGCAGCCCAAATGGCGTCGTCTTGGAAGAATTTTCAATCCTACTCTGTGATTGTGGTACGAAGTCAAGAAAAGAAAGATGCCTTGTATGAATTGGTGCCTCAAGAAGCCATTCGCCAGTCAGCTGTTTTCCTTCTCTTTGTCGGAGATTTGAACCGAGCAGAAAAGGGAGCCCGACTTCATACGGATACATTCCAACCTCAAGGGGTGGAAGGTCTCTTGATTAGTTCGGTCGATGCAGCTCTTGCTGGTCAAAATGCCCTGCTGGCAGCTGAAAGTCTGGGCTATGACGGTGTTATCATTGGCTTGGTGCGTTACAAGTCAGAAGAAGTGGCGGAGCTCTTTAGCCTGCCTGACTATACTTATCCAGTTTTTGGGATGGCACTGGGTCTTCCAAATGAAGAACATGAAGTCAAACCTCGCTTGCCATTGAATCAAGTGGTATTTGAGGAAGAATATCAGGAGCAAACGGTTGATGTGATTGAAGTTTATGACCGTGTACAGGCTGACTATGCTGGCGCGCGTGCAACTACAAGCTGGAGTCAGCGCCTAGCCGAACAGTTTGGTCAAGCTGAACCAAGCTCAACTAGAAAAAATCTTGAACAGAAAAAGTTATTGTAGAAAGTGAGAAATTATGGCCCTACCAACTATTGCCATTGTAGGACGTCCCAATGTTGGGAAATCAACCCTATTTAATCGGATCGCTGGTGAGCGAATCTCCATTGTAGAAGATGTTGAAGGAGTGACACGTGACCGTATCTATGCGACGGGTGAGTGGCTCAATCGTTCTTTTAGCATGATTGATACAGGAGGAATCGATGATGTCGATGCTCCTTTCATGGAACAGATCAAGCACCAGGCAGAAATTGCCATGGAAGAAGCCGATGTTATCGTCTTTGTCGTGTCTGGTAAGGAAGGAATTACCGATGCGGACGAATACGTAGCCCGTAAGCTTTATAAAACCCATAAACCAGTTATCCTTGCAGTTAACAAGGTGGACAACCCTGAGATGCGAAATGATATCTATGATTTCTATGCCCTCGGTTTGGGTGAACCACTACCTATCTCATCTGTCCATGGTATCGGTACAGGGGATGTGCTAGATGCGATTGTAGAAAATCTTCCAAATGAATACGAAGAAGAAAATCCAGATGTGATTAAGTTTAGCTTAATTGGTCGTCCAAACGTCGGAAAATCAAGCTTGATCAATGCTATCTTGGGAGAAGACCGTGTCATTGCTAGTCCAGTTGCTGGAACAACTCGTGACGCCATTGATACCCACTTTACAGATACAGATGGCCAAGAGTTTACCATGATTGATACGGCAGGTATGCGTAAATCTGGTAAGGTTTATGAAAATACTGAGAAATACTCTGTCATGCGTGCCATGCGTGCGATTGACCGCTCAGATGTGGTCTTGATGGTTATCAATGCGGAAGAAGGTATCCGTGAATACGACAAGCGTATCGCAGGATTTGCCCATGAAGCCGGTAAAGGGATGATTATCGTGGTCAATAAGTGGGATACGCTTGAAAAAGATAACCACACCATGAAAAACTGGGAAGAAGATATCCGTGAGCAGTTCCAATATCTACCTTACGCACCGATTATCTTTGTATCAGCTTTGACCAAGCAACGTCTCCACAAACTTCCTGAGATGATTAAGCAAATCAGTGAAAGTCAAAACACACGTATTCCATCGGCTGTCTTGAACGATGTGATTATGGATGCCATTGCCATCAACCCAACACCGACAGATAAAGGAAAACGTCTCAAGATTTTCTATGCGACTCAAGTGGCAACTAAACCACCAACCTTTGTTATCTTTGTTAACGAAGAAGAACTCATGCACTTTTCTTACCTGCGTTTCTTGGAAAATCAAATCCGCAAGGCCTTTGTTTTTGAAGGAACACCAATCCATCTCATCGCAAGAAAACGCAAATAAAAAAGTAGAATCTGGAATGACATTTCCAGATTTTTTTGATAGAATGAAGTTGAAGAAAACGCTATCAAAAAGAGGTGTCGATGATGGAATATTTGTTTAAATTCTTACTTTTAGCACCGTACTTTTATTTTGATAACTGGATTGAAAAGGCCAATAGAGATAGTAAATTTTTCCCAATTTTTTACTATTTTTACTGGGTTTACATCCCCCTCTATGCTCTTTTTAGCCTTGCTTGGACAGTTATTTCAGTTCTGTTTTTCAATATCGTCTTGAGAAATTTGACAGATATCAAGTTTTGGGGCATTTGGTTTCTTTTTATTCTGCTAGCTATTGGTCTGAATAGGTCAACTTATTTCTGTTTCAAAAAAATGCTTCGCTTGAGACGGGAATTAGGAAAGTCTAAAGGCGGCAAACATTGAGTTATATGGGTTTTGTTTATAGGAGGTGGCTTATGGCACGTCTAAAATCATTTATTACACGCTATTCCAAGGTCTATATTGGTTTGGTTCTGCTGATCTGGATTGCTTTCTTCTTTCTTCCTTGGGGCAGTCCGATTCTGGGGGGGAAGATTGACCTCTTCAACATACAGAAAGTCTTGCTAGTTTTTGGTATTCTGTCTATTTTGATGGCCTTGCTGTCCAAGAAAGTCAGTCTCTTTGTTTTTGGATTGATCTGCTGTTTTTCTCTTTGGATAAATCTATTTATCCTATTTGCGATTTTGCCGATTTTTGGCAATTAAAGTATCATAAAAGTCAGAGAGGTTAGCTTGGAAACTAGCCTCTTTTTCCTTTTCAAAATGGGGATTCTTCCTTGAAAATAATCAGTAATTGTGCTAAAATTAAAAGAACATTCTAAAATATTCGGAATTTAAAGTAAGGAAAAACATGGCTAATATTTTAAAAACAATTATCGAAAATGATAAAGGAGAAATCCGTCGTCTGGAAAAGATGGCTGACAAGGTTTTCAAATATGAAGACCAAATGGCTGCTTTGACTGACGACCAACTAAAAGCAAAAACAGTTGAATTTAAAGAACGTTATCAAAATGGAGAATCACTGGATTCACTGCTTTATGAAGCATTTGCGGTTGTCCGTGAAGGTGCCAAACGTGTCCTAGGCCTCTTCCCATATAAGGTTCAGGTCATGGGGGGAATCGTTCTTCACCATGGTGACGTGCCAGAGATGCGTACAGGGGAAGGGAAAACCTTGACTGCGACCATGCCAGTATACCTCAATGCCCTTTCAGGTAAAGGGGTTCACGTAGTTACGGTCAATGAATACCTATCAGAACGTGACGCGACTGAGATGGGTGAATTGTACTCATGGCTTGGCTTGTCAGTAGGAATTAACTTGGCTGCCAAATCTCCAATGGAGAAAAAAGAAGCCTATGAGTGTGATATTACTTACTCAACCAACTCAGAAATCGGATTTGACTACCTTCGTGATAACATGGTCGTTCGTGCTGAAAACATGGTACAACGCCCGCTTAACTATGCCTTGGTCGATGAGGTTGACTCAATCTTGATTGATGAGGCCCGTACACCTTTGATCGTATCAGGTGCTAACGCAGTTGAAACCAGTCAGTTGTATCACATGGCAGACCACTATGTGAAATCTTTGGATAAAGACGACTACATCATCGATGTGCAGTCTAAGACTATTGGTTTGTCTGATTCAGGGATTGACAAGGCTGAAAGCTACTTCAAACTTGACAATCTCTATGACATCGAAAACGTAGCTCTGACTCACTTTATCGATAACGCCCTTCGTGCCAACTACATCATGCTTCTCGATATTGACTATGTGGTGAGCGAAGAGCAAGAAATCTTGATCGTTGACCAATTTACAGGTCGTACCATGGAAGGTCGTCGTTATTCTGATGGATTGCACCAAGCCATTGAAGCTAAAGAAGGTGTGCCAATTCAGGATGAAACCAAGACATCTGCCTCAATCACTTACCAAAACCTTTTCCGTATGTACAAGAAATTGTCTGGTATGACAGGTACAGGTAAGACTGAGGAAGAAGAATTCCGTGAAATCTACAACATTCGTGTTATTCCAATCCCAACAAACCGTCCTGTTCAACGTATTGACCACTCAGACCTTCTTTATGCAAGTATCGAGGCTAAGTTTAAGGCGGTTGTCGAAGACGTTAAGGCTCGTTACCAAAAAGGTCAGCCTGTCTTGGTTGGTACAGTAGCGGTTGAAACTAGTGACTACATTTCTAAGAAATTAGTCGCAGCTGGCGTTCCTCACGAAGTCTTAAATGCCAAAAACCACTATAAAGAAGCCCAAATCATCATGAATGCTGGTCAACGTGGTGCTGTTACTATCGCAACCAACATGGCCGGTCGTGGTACCGACATCAAGCTTGGTGAAGGAGTTCGCGAATTGGGTGGACTTTGTGTGATTGGTACAGAACGTCATGAAAGCCGTCGTATCGATAACCAGCTTCGTGGACGTTCAGGTCGTCAAGGAGACCCAGGTGAGTCACAATTCTACCTATCTCTTGAAGATGATTTGATGAAACGTTTTGGTTCTGAACGCTTGAAGGGAATCTTTGAACGTCTCAACATGTCTGAAGAGGCCATTGAGTCTCGTATGTTGACACGTCAGGTTGAAGCAGCGCAAAAACGTGTCGAAGGAAATAACTACGATACCCGTAAACAAGTCCTTCAATACGATGACGTCATGCGTGAACAACGTGAGATTATCTATGCTCAACGTTACGATGTCATCACTGCAGATCGTGACTTGGCACCTGAAATTCAGGCTATGATTAAACGCACGATTGGTCGTGTCGTTGATGGTCATGCGCGTGCCAAACAAGATGAAAAACTAGAGGCAATTTTGAACTTTGCTAAGTACAACTTGCTTCCAGAAGATTCTATTACGATGGAAGACTTGTCAGGCTTGTCTGATAAGGCTATTAAGGAAGAACTCTTCCAACGTGCCTTGAAGGTTTACGATAGTCAGGTTTCAAAATTACGCGATGAAGAAGCAGTGAAAGAATTCCAAAAAGTCTTGATTCTACGAGTGGTGGATAACAAGTGGACAGATCATATCGATGCCCTTGATCAATTGCGTAACGCGGTTGGACTTCGTGGCTATGCTCAGAACAACCCTGTTGTTGAGTATCAGGCAGAAGGTTTCCGTATGTTTAATGACATGATTGGTTCGATTGAGTTTGATGTGACACGCTTGATGATGAAAGCACAAATTCATGAACAAGAAAGACCACAAGCAGAACACCATATCAGTACAACAGCGACCCGTAATATCGCTGCCCACCAAGCAAATATACCAGAAGATTTGGATTTGAGCCAGATTGGACGGAATGAACTTTGCCCATGTGGTTCTGGTAAGAAGTTTAAAAACTGTCACGGTAAAAGACAATAAAATGAGATAGTTTAGAGGCGGATACCTTGTGAAAAGTAAATTTTTACTTGGTATCCGTTTGATTTATAAGGAGATGAGTTATGGTATTTACAGCAAAAAGTCCTAAAATTAATATTGAAGAAGTTCGTGCCTTATCAAAATTAGAAGGTCAAGCTTTGGAGAGAAAATCACAGCGCGATCAAGAGCTAGAAGCCATTATACGTGGAGAAGACCAGCGGATTCTCTTGGTAATCGGGCCATGCTCATCTGACAATGAAGAAGCTGTTCTTGAATACGCTAAGCGTTTGGCAGCTTTGCAAGAAGAAGTGGCAGACCGTATCTTTATGGTTATGCGTGTTTATACTGCTAAACCCCGTACCAACGGAGATGGCTATAAGGGCTTGATTCACCAGCCTAATGCGACAGAAGCGCCTAGTCTTATCAATGGAATCAAAGCCGTTCGCCATCTTCACTATCGTGTTATCACAGAAACAGGAATGACAACGGCTGATGAAATGCTTTATCCTGAAAATCTACCGCTTGTGGATGATTTGATTTCTTACATGGCGGTTGGTGCCCGTTCAGTTGAAGACCAGCAACACCGCTTTGTGGCAAGTGGAGCAGATTTCGCGACTGGGTTTAAAAATCCAACATCTGGAAATCTCAATGTTATGTTTAATGGGATTTATGCTGCTCAAAACAAACAAAGTTTCCTTTTCTTAGGAAAAGAAGTGGAAACAACTGGGAACCCGCTTTCGCACGCTATTCTTCGTGGAGCAATCAATGAGTATGGTAAGAATATTCCTAACTACTACTATGATAATTTGATGGATACTATTGCTCAGTATGAGAAGATGGGCTTGGAAAATCCTTTTATCATTGTGGATACCAATCATGACAACTCTGGTAAGCAATATATGGACCAGATTAGAATTGTCCGCCAGACCTTGATTAACCGTGATTGGAATGAAAAAATCAAGCAGTACGTTCGTGGCTTTATGATTGAGTCTTATCTAGAAGACGGCCGTCAGAACGAACCGGAAGTATTTGGCAAGTCTATCACAGACCCTTGCCTTGGCTGGGATAATACGGAAGCCCTTGTCAGAGAAATCTACCAAACGCTAGGAGAATAGAATGGCATTTATTGAAAAAGGTCAAGAAATCGATATTGAAGCAATCAAGGCAGAAACCCAATTGTCTGCGGGAGCCTTGCGACTAAAGGAGCGCCGTGATAGAGAATTAGCAGACATTATTTCAGGAGAAGATGACCGTATCCTTTTGGTGATTGGTCCTTGCTCGTCTGATAATGAAGAGGCTGTCTTGGAATATGCCCGCCGTTTATCAGCCTTGCAGAAGAAGGTGGCGGACAAGATTTTCATGGTTATGCGTGTTTATACTGCTAAACCTCGTACTAACGGAGACGGCTATAAAGGTTTGGTTCACCAACCAGATACCTCTAAGGCTCCAAGTCTGATTAACGGCTTGCAGGCTGTGCGCCAGTTGCACTACCGCGTGATTACAGAGACTGGTTTGACAACGGCAGATGAGATGCTTTATCCGTCAAATCTGGTCTTGGTGGATGACTTGGTCAGCTACCATGCTGTAGGAGCTCGTTCTGTGGAAGACCAAGAGCACCGCTTTGTGGCCTCAGGGATTGATGCACCGGTCGGGATGAAAAATCCAACCTCAGGAAATCTTGGTGTCATGTTTAATGGCATCTATGCTGCTCAAAATAAACAGACCTTCCTCTTCCATGGTCAAGAAGTTGAGACTTCAGGAAATCCCTTGGCCCACGTCATCCTTCGTGGTGCAGTTAATGAATATGGGAAAAATGAGCCTAACTTTTACTATGAAACCCTGCTAAATGCCATTGAACGCTATGAGACTATGGGGCTTGAAAATCCTTTTATCCTCATTGATACCAACCATGATAATTCCGGAAAGCAATATATGGAGCAGATTCGAATTGTTCGCCAGACCTTGCAAAATCGTGATTGGAATGAGAAGATTAAAAAGACAGTTCGAGGCTTTATGATTGAATCTTACCTAGCAGATGGTCGTCAAAACCAACCAGAGGTCTTTGGTTGCTCTATTACCGATCCTTGCTTGGGTTGGGAAAATACAGAGGCCTTGGTAGAAGAGATTTATGCTACCTTGACAAAATAAGTGAAAAGGATGGAGTTGGGGAATCTCAACTCCTTTTGATGAGAATGATAGTTGGACACGGAATTGACATTGAAGAATTGGCTTCTATAAAAAGCGCAGTTACACGACATGAAGGATTTGCTAAGCGCGTGCTGACCGCTAATGAAATGGAACGGTTTAACAGTCTTAAAGGGCGCAGGCAAATAGAATATTTAGCTGGTCGCTGGTCGGCTAAGGAGGCCTTTTCCAAGGCTATGGGAACGGGCATTGGCAAGCTCGGTTTTCAGGATTTGGAAGTCTTGAACAATGAACGCGGGGCGCCTTATTTTAGTCAGGCACCATTTTCAGGAAAGATTTGGCTGTCTATCAGCCACACAGATCAGTTTGTGACAGCCAGTGTCATTTTGGAGGAAAATCATGAAAGCTAGTCCACATAGACCAACCAAGGCTCTGATTCATCTGGGAGCTATTCGACAAAATATTCAGCAAATGGGGGCTCATATCCCTGAAGGGACGCTCAAATTTGCAGTAGTCAAGGCTAATGCCTATGGGCATGGGGCTATTGCTGTTTCGACGGCGATTCAGGATGAAGTTGATGGCTTTTGCGTTTCCAATATCGATGAAGCTATTGAACTCAGACAGGCTGGACTCAGCAAACGAATTCTTATTTTAGGAGTTTCTGATCTAGAAGCTGTTTCTCTTGCTAAAGAATACGATATCACCTTGACTGTGGCTGGACTGGAGTGGATTCAAGCACTCTTAGATAAGGAAGCTGACCTAACTGGATTGACAGTCCACCTTAAGATTGACTCAGGAATGGGACGGATTGGTTTTCGAGAGGCTAGTGAAGCTGAGCAGGCTCAAGCCTTGCTCCAACAACACGGTGCTGGTGTTGAAGGGATTTTTACCCACTTTGCTACTGCAGACGAGGAATCAGATACTTACTTTAATGCCCAGTTAGAACGGTTTAAAACTATTTTGGCCAGTATGAAAGGTCTTCCAGAGCTGGTTCATGCCAGTAATTCGGCAACGACTCTTTGGCATGCAGAGACTATTTTTAACGCGGTTCGTTTGGGAGATGCTATGTATGGTCTCAATCCAAGTGGAGAGGTTTTGGACTTACCCTATGACTTAAAACCAGCCATGACCTTGGAATCTGCCCTGGTTCATGTCAAGACAGTTCCATCCGGAGCTTGTATGGGCTATGGAGCGACCTATCAGGCAGATAGTGAGCAAGTCATCGCGACGGTACCAATTGGCTATGCGGATGGATGGACACGTGACATGCAGAATTTCTCTGTCTTGATAGATGGGGAAGCCTGCCCAATCGTCGGCAGGGTTTCGATGGACCAAATCACCATTCGTCTGCCTAAGCTTTATCCCTTAGGAACAAAGGTAACCTTAATTGGTTCTAACGGGGGCAAGGAAATCACAGCTACTCAGGTAGCGGCCTATCGCGGGACTATTAACTATGAGGTGGTTTGTCTTCTCAGCGATCGCATTCCGAGAGAATATTATTAGAAAAGAAAGGAGTGGAGCATGAATCTACATCAACCCTTGCATGTCTTACCTGGTGTGGGACCAAAGTCAGCAGAAAAATACGCCAAACTAGGAATTGAAAATTTGCAAGACCTCTTGCTCTACTTTCCTTTCCGTTATGAAGATTTTAAGACCAAGCAAGTATTGGAACTAGAAGACGGTGAAAAGGCAGTTCTTTCTGGTCAAGTCGTGACTCCTGCTAGTGTCCAGTATTATGGTTTCAAGCGCAATCGCCTACGCTTTAGTCTTAAGCAGGGAGAAGTCGTTTTTGCGGTGAATTTCTTTAACCAGCCTTATCTAGCTGATAAGATAGAGTTGGGAGCAACCCTTGCTGTTTTTGGAAAATGGGACCGCGCCAAGGCTAGTCTGACAGGGATGAAGGTCCTAGCTCAGGTGGAAGATGACCTCCAACCTGTCTATCGTCTGGCTCAGGGAATCAGTCAAGCCAGTCTGGTCAAGGTCATCAAGACGGCTTTTGATCAGGGACTGGACCTCTTGATAGAAGAAAATCTTCCCCAGTCTTTGCTGGACAAATACAAACTCATGTCCCGTTGTCAGGCAGTCCGAGCTATGCATTTTCCTAAGGATTTGACAGAATACAAGCAGGCCCTTCGCCGTATCAAGTTTGAGGAACTCTTTTACTTCCAAATGCAGTTGCAGATGCTCAAGTCTGAAAATAGAGTTCAGGGAAGTGGTCTGGTTCTGAACTGGTCTCAGAAAAAAGTGACAGAAGTCAAAGAAAGGCTGCCTTTTGCCCTGACCCCAGCTCAGGAAAAGAGTTTGCAGGAAATTTTGACCGACATGAAGTCGGACCACCACATGAATCGTCTCCTACAAGGGGATGTGGGGAGCGGGAAAACGGTAGTCGCTGGCTTGGCTATGTTTGCGGCAGTGACAGCTGGCTACCAGGCTGCTCTCATGGTTCCAACAGAAATTCTCGCAGAGCAACACTTTGAGAGTTTACAGAACCTTTTTCCTAACTTGAAACTGGCTCTCTTGACAGGTTCCTTGAAAGCTGCAGAAAAGAGAGAAGTCTTGGAGACTATTGCCAAGGGTGAGGCTGATTTGATTATCGGAACTCATGCTCTGATTCAGGATGGGGTAGATTATGCTCGTCTGGGCTTGATTATCATCGATGAGCAGCACCGCTTTGGTGTAGGGCAAAGGCGTGTTCTGAGAGAAAAAGGCGACAACCCAGATGTCCTCATGATGACAGCGACTCCCATACCACGGACCTTGGCGATCACAGCTTTTGGCGATATGGATGTTTCCATTATCGACCAGATGCCAGCAGGACGGAAGCCTATTGTGACTCGCTGGATCAAGCATGAGCAATTACCTCAGGTCTTGACTTGGTTAGAGGGGGAAATCCAAAAAGGTTCTCAAGCCTATGTCATCTCTCCCTTGATTGAAGAATCAGAAGCTCTGGATTTGAAAAATGCCATTGCCTTATCAGAAGAGTTGACAACTCATTTTGCGGGTAAGGCAGAGGTGGCTCTTCTACATGGTAAGATGAAGAGTGACGAAAAAGACCAGATAATGCAGGATTTCAAAGAGAGAAAAACGGATATTCTGGTTTCTACAACGGTTATCGAGGTTGGGGTCAATGTTCCCAATGCGACCGTTATGATTATCATGGATGCGGATCGCTTCGGGCTCAGCCAGCTTCACCAGCTCAGAGGTCGTGTGGGTCGGGGAGATAAGCAGTCTTATGCAGTTCTCGTTGCCAATCCTAAGACGGATTCTGGGAAAGACCGCATGCGCATCATGACAGAAACGACCAATGGATTTGTCCTGGCCGAAGAAGATTTGAAAATGCGTGGTTCTGGTGAGATTTTTGGAACCAGACAATCAGGACTACCAGAGTTTCAAGTGGCTGATATTATCGAAGATTTTCCGATTTTAGAAGAAGCCAGAAAGGTTGCTAGTTACATTAGTTCTATAGAAGGCTGGCAAGAGGATCCAGAGTGGCGCATGATAGCTCTTCATCTGGAAAAGAAAGAACATTTAGATTAAGCTTTCTATAAGGAAATCTTAAGCTAGCTTTCAGGTTTGGCCCTTATACTAGAATCATCAAAAAGAAACGAGGACTCTCACATGACAGTAACGATTAAAGTAAATTACCAAACTACTTTCCAGAAGAAAGAAGCAAAAAATTAAGATTGAATAAAAGAAGAAAGAGCGAAAATGCTCTTTTTTCGTTACTAAAAGCACAATTTATTGAATCTAAAATAGCACACTGTGGATTCTAAAAGATTTCTATAAATTATAGTAGATTGAATCCGAAATAGTCCACCGAGTTTTCTAAAACATTGCTAGAAATTAGCTTGAATTCCGCAATCAATTTGTTCAGTTTTTATTTCATTTAACTATAATTTGACTTTCCTAATTTCTTTGTTCATATCTTATTTCAATACACTATATCTTACTATTTCAGAGCCCACATCTAGCATAACTAAAAAAACAGATTCTTCCATCTATTACGGAAAAATCTGTCATTGATTTAATGATTTACAAAAACTCCAACCACGGCTTGCGAATCTTATCTTTGCTGGTTTCTCTATATTTTTTAGTTCTTATTTATGATGCTCTTTCAATAGTTCTTCAAACTCAGAGACAGTCATACCCAATTGCTCACTTGCAAATTCGGAAGTTAAAACATGTTGGCGTACTAAATCTAGAAAGGTAAAGATTTTCCCACTCTCGAAACCTTGTTCAACTCCCTCTGCTCTAGCAGTTTCCAAGGCATAGTCCTGCGCTAACAAGGCTTGTTCTTCGCGTCTACGTTGTTCACTAAACATCTTCCTGTCCTCCTCGGACCAGCTCTTGTAGTCTAGCAGTTGGTCTGCTTGACTGATAGCTCGCTCGGGTGCTTGGGTAAAGGGTTTATTGCCGAAAAACTCCAACCACGGCTTGCGAACCTCGTCTTTGCTGGTTTCTCTATATTTTTTTAATTCCAAGAATGCCATCTTGACCAGATGGTTTTCCTGACCGTTGTTTGTGATGGTTAAGACATCATCTGTCGTATCCTCTCGCATGCTAAAGCTATGAAAGGCCAAATCATCTTGGAAGTAGTTGCTATCCACGATAGCGATAGCATATACTGGTGCGATGTGTTTGTAACTCTGGTGGGTATTACCCTCTTGCTGACGTATTTTTTCGAGGTTTTGATTGACCTGACTGCACAGGTAGGCCCACAGACGATTAATGAAAAAATTCTGATGATGCACCTGAATTTCAATGATAACTTGGGTGCCATTGTCCAACTCCGCCAAGACGTCTATACTGGTATAGAAATCCTGCGCCGAGTAAGGTATGGAAGGCAAGACATGAATATTGCTTCCTTCCAAAATGGTCACATTTTTTGCAGGTAAATCCAGCATATCGCGAATAAATTGACAAGTAATCTCTGGGTTGCTAAAAATCTTCTTAGCTACTAAGTCATTAGTTGGGCTAATGCCCGGATGTCTTAGAATCATCCTTTTCCTCCTTTTATTATACCACAGTTTTAAATCTAAGATCACTAGATTCACTGCTACTATCTATTTATTCGGAAAAGAAAGGATAAATGAAATAGTAAATAAAAAATAAGAACAGCGGATAAGCAATAAATTTTAAGTTTATCTGTCTTCTCCGCTTATCTGATAATAAATAAGGTCCGCAATATAGCCTTTTCTCTCTACCCCATTTGCAACAGTCTTTAGATAGAACATTCCAGCCTTCTCCATGACACGGCCTGAAGCTAGGTTGAGACTGGCATATCGAGCTTTGATTTTTTGAAATCCTGCTTGAATAAAACAAAAGTCCAACACAGCTTTTAAGGCCTCTGTCATAAGACCACGACCTCGATAGTTTTTTCCTAAAACATAGCCAATTTCACAACTTAAATCTTCCTCGTGCATTTCAACGACGCTGATATCTCCTATCACTTGTTCTGGGTTTTCTTTGAGGCAAATGGCCCATTTGTAATAGTTAGGATTAGCATAGAAAGCAACCCAATTTCAAATCGAATTTCGAGTCAGCTCGACATCAGGATGCGGATCCCAGGTGACGTAGGTTAGATTCTCAGCAGACGAAGCCCAATTTTGAAACATAGCTTCTGCATCACTCTCCACAAATCAAACGTTCTGTCTGTAATATTTGCGTACCGATTGCTTTCATGATGTTACCTCGCTTTCTGATAAATGATTCTCTGTCCAATCGCCATTGAAACTATAGTATATCGAGATAAGCTGTAGACAAATCAACTGGGACATTCACATTAATTTCTAAAAATACTTTAGAAGTTAATTGGTACTATTCTAGATTCAATTGATTATACTTTCTGTCAGTAGGTTTGAAGAAAGGAAATCTAAATTCTTTTTCTATTTATCCTTCTTTCTTGCATTGATTACTTAGATATGCTACAGTTATGGTAGCGATTACAAAACAAAAGGAGCATATTATGAAAAATCCAGCTTTGTTAGAAGAAATCAAGACTTATAAAGGACGGGATGAGGTTCCAGAAGACTTTGATGCTTTCTGGGATGAGGAAGTGAAAAAAGTTTCCAATCTTCCAGCCTATCAGTTGGAGGAAAGAGATTTCCACATTCCTCAAATTAAGTGCTATGAGTTAACGTTTGAAGGAACCAATGAAGGCAAGGTTTATGCACGCGTCGTTCTTCCAAAGAGTGAGGAAAAAGTTCCTCTAATCTTCCATTTCCATGGTTATATGGGACGTGGCTGGGATTGGGCCGACATGCTGGTCTTCACCGTAGCTGGTTACGGTGTTGTTTCCATGGACGTTCGAGGTCAGTCGGGCTATTCACAAGACGGCTTGCGTTCTCCTTTAGGAAATACGGTTAAGGGGCATATTATCCGTGGTGCTGTGGAAGGTCGGGATCACCTCTTTTATAAGGATGTTTATCTTGATATTTACCAGTTGGTTGAAATTGTTGCTAGTCTGTCTCAGGTTGATGAGAAGCGTCTTTCTAGCTATGGTGCCTCACAAGGAGGTGCTCTAGCTCTAGTTGCAGCAGCGCTCAGTCCTCGAATTCAGAAAACAGTTGCCATTTATCCTTTCTTGTCTGACTTTAGACGAGTGCTTGAGATTGGTAATACAAGTGAAGCCTATGACGAACTTTTCCGTTATTTCAAGTTTCACGACCCCTTCCATGAAACTGAGGAGGAAATCATGGCGACCATTGCCTATATCGATGTGAAAAATCTTGCCCATCGTATCAAGGGTGAGGTTAAGATGATTACGGGCTTGGATGACGATGTTTGCTACCCTATTACCCAGTTTGCGATATACAACCGCCTGACCTGCGATAAGGCCTATCGCATCATGCCTGAATATGCTCACGAAGCCATGAATGTTTTTGTCAATGACCAAGTCTACAACTGGCTTTGTGGTAGTGCGATTCCTTTTAAATATCTAAAATAAGGGGTTGACTCTAGGCACAAAATCTTAAAAATCATAAATACGCATAGTATCAGGGGATTAAGAAACCTTGATATTATGCGTTTTATTGTGGGAAGATAGTAGATTGAAATAAGATGTGAACAAATCTGTTAAGAAAGTCAATTTAATTTCTAGCAATGTTTTAGAAGTCGTAGCGTACTATTCTAACTTCAACATACTATATCTACTTCATTTTCTCCTGAAATTGAGTTTTCCACTTTCTTCTTTTTTCTGTTTCTTAATTTGTGCACTCGAAACAAGTATTGCAAGAAATCTACTTATTTTTGAAAGTACTTTTAATATAGTTGACATAGTTAAAAAGGTTTGAAACTAAATTCCAAATTAGAAAAAGAGTTGAAATGCTAAAAAAAAAAAAGTATACTCTATTTGAAAACGCTAACAAAACTAATTTAGAGAATGAAATGTAGAGTATTTCTCTCTTAAAAAGTTATTGGTGAAACTAGATGTAGAAAGGAGGATACGGTATGATTATTACAAAAATTAGTCGTTTAGAAACTTATGTGGGAGTAAATCCACATTTTGAAACATTAATAGATTTTCTAGAAAAAACAGGACTAGAAAATTTAACAGAAGGTCCGATTGATATTGATGGAGATCGATTGTTTGGGAATTGCTTTACTTATCTAGCAGATGGTCAAGCAGGGGCTTTCTTTGAAACACACCAAAAATATTTGGATATTCATTTAGTTTTGGAAAACGAAGAAGCCATGGCTGTTACGTCGCCGGAAAATGTAAGCGTTACCCAAAAATATGATGAAGAAAAAGATATTGAATTATACACAGGGAAAGTGGAACAGTTAGTTCATTTGAGAGCTGGCGAATGCCTCATCACTTTTCCAGAAGATTTACATCAACCGAAGGTTCGTATAAATGATGAACCTGTGAAAAAAGTTGTCTTTAAAGTTGCGATTTCTTAATGTAGAAAGGGAAGAACAATGAAAAAAATGAGAAAGTTTTTATGTTTAGCTGGAGTTGCGCTAGCAGCCGTTGCCTTGGTAGCTTGTTCAGGAAAGAAAGAAGCTACAGCTGACACTGAACCACCGACAGAATTATCTGGTGAGATTACGATGTGGCACTCCTTTACTCAAGGACCACGTTTAGAAAGTATTCAAAAATCAGCAGATGCTTTCATGCAAAAACATCCAAAAACGAAAATCAAGATTGAAACATTTTCTTGGAATGACTTCTATACTAAATGGACTACAGGTTTAGCAAATGGAAATGTGCCAGATATCAGTACAGCCCTTCCTAACCAAGTAATGGAAATGGTAAACTCAGATGCTTTGGTTCCGCTAAACGATTCTATCAAGCGTATTGGACAGGATAAATTTAACGAAACTGCCTTAAATGAAGCAAAAATCGGAAATGATTACTACTCTGTTCCTCTTTATTCACATGCACAAGTCATGTGGGTTAGAACAGATTTGTTAAAAGAACATAATATTGAGGTTCCTAAAACTTGGGATCAACTCTATGAAGCTTCTAAAAAATTGAAAGAAGCTGGAGTTTATGGCTTGTCTGTTCCGTTCGGAACAAATGACTTAATGGCAACACGTTTCTTGAACTTCTATGTTCGTAGTGGTGGTGGAAGTCTCTTGACAAAAGATCTTAAAGCAGATTTGACAAGCCAACTTGCTCAAGATGGTATTAAATACTGGGTTAAAATGTATAAAGAAATCTCACCTCAAGATTCTTTGAACTTTAATGTCCTTCAACAAGCTACCTTGTTCTACCAAGGAAAAACAGCATTTGACTTTAACTCTGGCTTCCATATTGGAGGGATTAATGCCAACAGTCCTCAATTGATTGATTCGATTGATGCTTATCCTATTCCAAAAATCAAAGAATCTGATAAGGACCAAGGAATTGAAACCTCAAACATTCCAATGGTTGTTTGGAAAAATTCAAAACACCCAGAAGTTGCTAAAGCATTCTTGGAATCACTTTATAATGAAGAAGACTACATTAAATTCCTTGATTCAACTCCAGTAGGTATGTTGCCAACTATTAAGGGAATTAGCGATTCTGCAGCCTATAAAGAAAATGAAACTCGTAAGAAATTTAAACATGCTGAAGAAGTGATTACTGAAGCTGTTAAAAAAGGTACTGCTATTGGTTATGAAAATGGACCAAGTGTACAAGCTGGTATGTTGACTAACCAACACATTATTGAACAAATGTTCCAAGATATCATTTCAAATGGAACAGATCCTATGAAAGCAGCAAAAGAAGCAGAAAAACAATTAAACGATTTATTTGAGGCTGCTCAGTAGATGTAAAAGACTAGAAAATAGGTGGGCTAGTGAGCTGAAAAGCCCTAGCCCAATCTTGTAAAAGAAGGGAGAAGGAGAATGGTTAAAGAACGTAATTTAACTCGCTGGATATTTGTTTTGCCAGCTATGATTATCGTAGGATTACTCTTTGTTTATCCGTTTTTCTCGAGTATTTTTTATAGCTTTACCAATAAGCATTTGATTATGCCTAATTATAAATTTGTTGGTTTAGCTAACTATAAAGCTGTGCTATCAGATCCCAACTTCTTTAATGCGTTCTTTAATTCAATTAAGTGGACCGTTTTCTCATTAGTTGGTCAAGTTTTAGTAGGGTTTGTATTGGCTTTAGCTCTTCACAGAGTACGCCACTTCAAGAAATTATATAGGACCTTATTGATTGTTCCTTGGGCATTTCCTACCATCGTTATTGCCTTTTCTTGGCAGTGGATTCTAAACGGGGTTTATGGTTACTTACCTAATCTAATCGTAAAATTAGGTTTAATGGAACATACGCCTGCATTTTTGACAGATAGTACATGGGCATTCCTATGTTTGGTGTTTATCAACATTTGGTTTGGAGCGCCGATGATTATGGTTAATGTGCTTTCAGCTTTGCAAACAGTACCCGAAGAACAATTTGAGGCTGCTAAGATAGATGGTGCTTCAAGTTGGCAAGTGTTCAAATTTATCGTCTTTCCACATATTAAAGTGGTTGTAGGGCTTCTAGTTGTTTTGAGAACTGTATGGATCTTTAATAACTTTGACATTATCTACCTAATTACTGGTGGTGGACCAGCCAATGCTACAACGACGCTTCCAATTTTTGCTTACAACCTAGGGTGGGGAACTAAATTGTTGGGTCGTGCCTCAGCAGTTACAGTATTGCTCTTTATCTTCTTGGTGGCGATTTGCTTTATCTACTTTGCTATCATCAGTAAGTGGGAAAAGGAGGGTAGAAAATAATGAAGAAGAAATCCAGTATTTATTTAGATATTCTCTCACATGTACTCTTGATAGGTGCGACCATTGTTGCAATTTTCCCATTGGTATGGATTATCATATCGTCTGTCAAGGGGAAAGGGGAATTAACTCAGTATCCAACACGATTTTGGCCTGAACAATTTACATTAGATTATTTTACACATGTTATCAACGATTTGCACTTTATTGATAATATTCGAAACAGTTTAATCATTGCCTTAGCTACAACTGTTATTGCGATTATTATTTCTGCTATGGCAGCCTACGGTATTGTTCGATTCTTCCCTAAATTGGGAGCAATCATGTCGAGACTACTCGTTATTACCTACATTTTCCCACCAATTTTGTTAGCAATTCCCTATTCAATTGCCATTGCTAAAGTTGGATTAACAAATAGTTTATTTGGCTTGATGATGGTTTATCTATCTTTTAGTGTTCCATATGCAGTATGGCTCTTAGTTGGATTTTTCCAAACAGTTCCAATTGGAATTGAAGAAGCAGCTAGAATTGATGGTGCAAATAAATTTGTTACTTTTTATAAAGTTGTACTACCGATTGTAGCACCAGGTATTGTAGCAACAGCTATTTATACATTTATCAATGCTTGGAATGAATTCCTGTATGCTTTGATTTTGATTAACAATACAGGAAAGATGACAGTAGCAGTAGCTCTTCGTTCACTTAATGGTTCAGAAATACTAGACTGGGGAGATATGATGGCAGCATCTGTTATTGTAGTTCTTCCATCAATCATTTTCTTCTCTATCATCCAAAATAAGATTGCAAGTGGATTGTCAGAAGGATCTGTAAAATAAGTTAAAATTAGAAAGTTTATTCAATAATAAAGGAGAAAAACATGGTTAAATATGGTGTTGTTGGAACAGGATATTTTGGGGCTGAGTTAGCTCGTTATATGCAAAAGAATGATGGAGCAGAGATTACTCTTCTCTATGATCCAGATAATGCAGAAGCAATTGCAGAAGAATTGGGAGCAAAAGTAGCAAGCTCCTTAGATGATTTGGTTTCTAGCGATGAAGTAGATTGTGTTATTGTCGCAACTCCAAATAATCTTCATAAAGAACCAGTTATTAAGGCTGCACAACATGGCAAAAATGTTTTCTGTGAAAAACCAATTGCGCTTTCTTATCAAGATTGTCGCGAGATGGTAGATGCATGTAAAGAAAACAATGTAACCTTTATGGCAGGACATATTATGAATTTCTTTAATGGTGTTCATCATGCAAAAGAACTAATTAATCAAGGAGTTATTGGAGACGTTCTATACTGTCACACAGCTCGTAATGGTTGGGAAGAACAACAACCATCAGTATCATGGAAAAAAATCCGTGAAAAATCAGGTGGTCACTTGTATCACCACATCCATGAGTTGGATTGCGTGCAATTCCTTATGGGTGGTATGCCTGAAACTGTAACCATGACAGGTGGAAATGTAGCCCATGAAGGTGAAAATTTCGGTGATGAAGATGATATGATTTTTGTCAATATGGAATTTTCTAATAAGCGTTTTGCCTTGTTAGAATGGGGTTCAGCTTATCGTTGGGGTGAACATTATGTTTTGATTCAAGGAACGAAAGGTGCTATCCGCTTAGACTTATTCAACTGTAAAGGAACTCTTAAGCTAGATGGACAAGAAAGTTATTTCTTGATTCATGAATCGCAAGAAGAAGATGATGATCGGACTCGTATCTATCATAGTACAGAGATGGACGGAGCAATTGCTTATGGTAAACCAGGTAAACGTACTCCATTATGGTTATCATCTGTCATTGACAAAGAAATGCGCTATCTGCATGAGATTATGCAAGGAGCTCCAGTATCAGAAGAATTTGCAAAATTGTTGACAGGTGAAGCGGCTCTAGAAGCAATTGCTACTGCAGATGCTTGTACAAAATCTATGTTTGAAGATCGTAAAGTAAAACTGTCTGAAGTTGTACAATAAACATTGGTATTCTCCTAAAAAATTCAAACAGGCCTGCTGAAAGTACTTTCAGCAGGCCTGTTTGAAATAAATAACTTTTGAAACTGAAATCTATTCTACTACAAAGTATTGAAAGCGCTTCACAAATGATATATAATAAACTCATAAGAACAAAGAAAAGGAGGAAAGAGGATGCCACAGATTACTAAAGAAGCCTTGATTGAACAAATCAAAGATGGAATCATCGTTTCTTGTCAGGCCCTTCCTCACGAACCGCTTTACACAGAAGCGGGAGGAGTCATTCCCTTGCTGGTCAAAGCGGCTGAGCAAGGTGGAGCAGTCGGTATCCGAGCAAACAGTGTTCGCGATATCAAGGAAATCAAGGAGGTTACAAACCTTCCAATCATTGGGATAATTAAACGAGATTATCCACCGCAAGAACCCTTCATCACGGCTACTATGAAAGAAGTTGATGAATTGGCAGAGCTTGACATCGAGGTGATTGCTCTGGATTGTACCAAGCGTGAACGCTACGATGGTTTGGAGATTCAAGAGTTCATTCGTCAGGTTAAGGAAAAATACCCTAACCAGCTCTTGATGGCTGACACAAGTACTTTTGAAGAAGGCCTAGCAGCTGTTGAAGCAGGAATTGACTTTGTCGGAACAACCTTATCAGGATACACATCTTACAGTCCAAAAGTGGATGGTCCCGATTTTGAATTAATAAAAAAACTCTGTGATGCCGGTGTAGATGTCATTGCAGAAGGGAAAATTCATACACCAGAACAAGCCAAACAAATCCTTGGATATGGAGTGCGAGGCATCGTTGTAGGTGGCGCTATTACTAGACCAAAAGAGATTACAGAACGCTTCGTTGCTGGTCTTAAATAACACAATTTAAAAACAGAGGAGAGTGGTGGATGCGTCGGACGAAATGAAAACGTATACAAATGCAATCTTACTCATTATCCAATATGGATACGCTTATCAATTAGGAGAATACAAATGAAATTTAGAAAACTAGCTTGTACAGTACTTGCGGGTGCTGCGGTTCTTGGCCTTGCTGCATGTGGTAATTCTGGCGGTAGCAAAGATGCTGCTAAATCAGGTGGAGATGGCGCTAAAACAGAAATCACTTGGTGGGCATTCCCAGTCTTCACTCAAGAAAAAACTGGTGACGGTGTTGGAACATATGAAAAATCAATCATCGAAGCGTTTGAAAAAGCAAATCCAGATGTAAAAGTGAAATTGGAAACCATCGACTTCAAGTCAGGTCCTGAAAAAATCACAACAGCTATCGAAGCAGGAACAGCTCCAGACGTACTTTTTGACGCACCAGGACGTATCATCCAATACGGTAAAAACGGTAAATTGGCTGAGTTGAACGACCTCTTCACAGATGAATTCGTCAAAGATGTTAACAACGAAAATATCGTACAAGCAAGTAAAGCTGGAGACAAAGCTTACATGTATCCAATCAGTTCAGCTCCATTCTACATGGCTATGAACAAGAAAATGTTAGAAGAAGCTGGCGTTGCAAATCTTGTAAAAGAAGGTTGGACAACTGATGATTTTGAAAAAGTTTTGAAAGCGCTTAAAGCAAAAGGATATACACCAGGTTCATTGTTCAGTTCTGGTCAAGGGGGAGACCAAGGAACACGTGCCTTCATCTCTAACCTTTATGGAGCTTCTGTAACAGATAAAGATGTAACAAAATATACAACTGATGATCCTAAATTCGTCAAAGGTCTTGAAAAAGCAGCTAGCTGGATCAAAGACGGTTTGTTGAACAACGGTTCACAATTTGACGGTGGAGCAGATATCCAAAACTTTGCCAACGGTCAAACATCTTACACAATCCTTTGGGCACCAGCTCAAAACGGTATCCAAGCTAAACTCTTGGAAGCAAGTAAAGTAGAAGTGGTAGAAGTACCATTCCCATCAGATTCAGGTAAACCAGCTCTTGAATACCTTGTAAACGGATTTGCAGTATTCAACAACAAAGACGACAAGAAAGTTGCAGCATCTACGAAATTCGTTCAATTCATCGCAGATGACAAAGAATGGGGTCCAAAAGACGTTGTTCGTACAGGTGCCTTCCCAGTTCGTACTTCATTTGGCAAACTTTATGAAGACAAACGTATGGAAACAATCAGTGGTTGGACTAAATACTACTCACCATACTACAACACTATCAATGGTTTTGCTGAAATGAGAACACTTTGGTTCCCAATGTTGCAATCTGTATCAAATGGTGACGAAAAACCAGCGGATGCTTTGAAAGCCTTCACTGAAAAAGCTAACGAAACAATTAAAAAAGCTACAAAACAATAAGCACTAAATCAGATTGATCCCTCCCTTTTCCCTGTGCAAAGTCTATGTAAGAAAAGGGAGGATTTTGTTTGAAATGTAAGGAACTGTCACGAAATTAAAATGAAGTTCTTACATAAGCGAATCTTAAAAAATTTCATTTTGATTTTAAAACAGTTCAAGAAAGTCAAAAAATTATTCTATTTGAAAGAGAGGTGCCGACTGTGAAAGTCAATAAAATTCGTATGCGGGAAACAGTGATTTCCTACGCTTTCCTAGCACCAGTATTATTCTTCTTTGTCATCTTTGTATTGGCTCCTATGATTATGGGATTCATTACAAGTTTCTTTAACTACTCAATGACTAAATTTGAGTTTGTGGGCTTGGACAACTACGTTCGCATGTTTAAAGACCCTGTCTTTATGAAGTCTTTGATCAATACCGTGATTCTGGTTATTGGATCTGTACCAGTTGTTGTTCTATTCTCACTCTTTGTAGCATCTCAGACCTATCATCAAAATGCCATTGCCAGATCTTTCTACCGTTTCGTCTTCTTCCTTCCTGTTGTAACAGGTAGTGTTGCCGTAACAGTTGTTTGGAAATGGATCTATGACCCACTATCAGGGATTCTAAACTTTGTCCTTAAGTCAAGCCACATCATCAGCCAAAACATTTCTTGGTTGGGAGATAAAAACTGGGCGTTGATGGCGATTATGATTATCCTTTTGACTACATCTGTTGGTCAGCCGATTATCCTTTATATCGCTGCTATGGGGAATATTGACAATTCATTGGTGGAAGCTGCGCGTGTTGATGGTGCGACTGAATTGCAAGTGTTCTGGAAGATTAAATGGCCTAGCCTCCTTCCAACAACACTTTACATCGCAATCATTACAACAATCAACTCATTCCAGTGTTTCGCCTTAATTCAGTTGTTGACATCTGGTGGTCCAAACTACTCAACAAGTACACTTATGTACTACCTTTACGAAAAAGCCTTCCAGTTGACAGAGTACGGCTATGCAAACACAATCGGTGTCTTCTTGGCAGTGATGATCGCTATCGTAAGCTTTGTTCAATTTAAAGTACTTGGAAACGACGTAGAATATTAAAGAAAGGAGACAGCTATGCAATCTACACAAAAGAAACCTTTAACAGCTTTCACTGTTATTTCAACTATTATCTTGCTCTTGTTGACCGTGCTGTTCATCTTTCCATTCTACTGGATTTTGACAGGTGCCTTCAAATCACAACCGGATACAATCGTTATTCCACCACAATGGTTCCCTAAAATGCCAACTATGGAGAACTTCCAACAACTTATGGTGCAAAACCCTGCTATGCAGTGGATGTGGAACTCTGTGTTTATCTCATTGGTAACCATGTTCTTAGTTTGTGCAACCTCTTCTCTAGCAGGTTATGTTTTGGCAAAAAAACGTTTCTATGGTCAACGTATTCTATTTGCCATCTTCATCGCTGCCATGGCACTTCCAAAACAAGTTGTCCTTGTACCATTGGTACGTATCGTCAACTTCATGGGAATCCATGACACTCTTTGGGCAGTTATCTTGCCTTTGATTGGATGGCCATTCGGTGTCTTCCTTATGAAACAGTTCAGTGAGAATATCCCTACAGAGTTGCTTGAGTCAGCTAAAATCGACGGTTGTGGTGAGATTCGTACTTTCTGGAGCGTAGCCTTCCCGATTGTGAAACCAGGATTTGCAGCCCTTGCAATCTTCACCTTCATCAATACATGGAACGACTACTTCATGCAGTTGGTTATGTTGACTTCACGTCAAAACTTGACTATCTCACTCGGGGTTGCAACCATGCAGGCCGAAATGGCAACCAACTATGGTTTGATTATGGCAGGTGCAGCTCTTGCTGCTGTGCCAATCGTAACAGTCTTCCTAGTCTTCCAAAAATCCTTTACTCAGGGTATTACTATGGGAGCTGTTAAAGGATAAGAAAAGTAAACTGGTGTGTCAAGATGGCGGAAGTAGTCTTGGCATACTATGGAAATATAGAGTTATAAGTGTCTACAAAATGGAGGGTATGCAGTTACTTTATGAAGTTTTGTTAGACACTTATCAACTTAAGAATGATTTTAGTTAACTATCAGAAACGAAGGAAAGAGTATGATTTTTGACGATTTGAAAAATATTACCTTTTACAAGGGGATTCATCCTAATCTAGACAATGCTATCGACTATCTCTATCAACATCGTAAAGATTCTTTCGAGTTAGGAAAGTATGAGATTGACGGGGACAAGGTCTTTCTAGTTGTTCAGGAAAATGTCCTCAATCAAGCTGAAAATGATCAATTTGAGCATCATAAAAACTATGCAGATTTGCATTTGCTGGTAGAAGGACATGAATATTCGAGCTATGGTTCACGTATCAAAGATGAAGCAGTAGCATTCGACGAAGCAAGTGATATTGGCTTTGTTCATTGTCATGAACACTACCCACTCTTGTTGGGTTATCACAATTTTGCAATTTTCTTCCCAGGAGAACCACACCAGCCAAATGGCTATGCAGGTATGGAAGAGAAGGTTCGCAAATATCTCTTTAAAATTTTGATTGATTAAAAATCAGGAGGCGCAAACATGGCACAAAAAGGAGTAAGCCTTATCAAGGCAGCATTTGATACAGATAACTTTCTCATGCGTTTTAGTGAGAAGGTCTTGGATATCGTGACAGCCAATCTTCTTTTTGTCGTCTCTTGTTTGCCCATTGTGACGATTGGAGTGGCCAAGATTAGCCTTTACGAGACTATGTTTGAGATTAAGAAGAGCAGACGTGTGCCTGTCTTTAAAATCTATTTAAGAGCTTTCAAGCAAAATCTGAAGCTAGGTCTTCAGTTAGGTTTGCTTGAGTTGGGCATTGTTTCATTAAGCCTTCTAGATCTCTATCTCTTCTGGGGTCAGACAGCTATGCCTTTCCAAATGGTGAAAGCTATCTGTCTAGGCGTTCTTATCTTCCTCACTATCGTGATGTTGGCTAGCTATCCCATCGCTGCACGCTATGATTTAACTTGGAAAGAAGTGTTACAAAAAGGACTTATTTTGGCAAGTTTTAACTTTCCATGGTTCTTCCTCATGTTAGCCATTCTTTTTCTCATTGTGATGGTTCTTTATCTGTCCGCTTTCAGTCTACTTTTAGGTGGCTCAGCCTTCCTACTTTTTGGGTTTGGACTATTGGTCTTTATCCAGACTGGATTGATGGAGAAAATTTTCGCAAAATATCAATAAGATGGCTTGTTTCTGAAACTACTTTCAAGCCATAAACATTTCAAAATACATATCGAAACTAAAATCTAAGTGTACACAAGATATTGAAAGCGTTTTTCACAAGGTGTATACTAAACACGTAAAGAATAAATCCTGCTCTTAGCAGAAAAAAAGAAATCTTAGGAGAAAATCTATGTCAGATTTAAAAAAATACGAAGGTGTCATTCCAGCCTTCTACGCATGTTATGATGATCAAGGAGAAGTAAGCCCAGAACGTACACGTGCCTTGGTTCAATACTTCATTGATAAAGGTGTTCAAGGCCTCTATGTTAATGGTTCTTCTGGTGAATGTATCTACCAAAGTGTTGAAGACCGTAAATTGATTTTGGAAGAAGTCATGGCAGTTGCCAAAGGGAAATTGACCATCATTGCTCACGTAGCTTGCAACAATACCAAGGATAGTATGGAACTTGCTCGCCACGCAGAAAGCTTGGGTGTAGATGCCATTGCAACGATTCCACCGATTTACTTCCGCTTGCCAGAATACTCAGTTGCTAAATACTGGAACGATATCAGTTCTGCAGCTCCAAACACAGACTACGTTATCTACAACATTCCTCAGTTAGCAGGTGTTGCTTTGACTCCAAGTCTCTACACAGAAATGTTGAAAAACCCACGTGTCATCGGTGTTAAGAACTCTTCAATGCCAGTTCAAGATATCCAAACCTTTGTCAGCCTTGGTGGAGAAGACCACATCGTCTTTAACGGTCCAGATGAACAATTCCTAGGTGGTCGTCTCATGGGAGCTAAAGCTGGTATCGGTGGTACTTATGGTGCTATGCCAGAACTCTTCTTGAAACTCAATCAGTTGATTGCTGACAAAGACTTGGAAACAGCGCGTGAATTGCAGTATGCTATCAACGCAATCATTGGCAAACTCACTTCTGCACATGGAAATATGTATGGTGTCATCAAAGAAGTCTTGAAGATCAATGAAGGCTTGAACATTGGTTCTGTTCGTTCACCATTGACACCAGTAACTGAAGAAGATCGCCCAGTTGTAGAAGCAGCTGCTCAATTGATTCGCGAAACCAAGGAGCGCTTCCTCTAATCCATAAGGAGGTATTTATGACACACTACGTTGCAATTGATATCGGTGGAACCAACATCAAATATGGTTTGATCGACCAAGAAGGCCAACTTGTTGAATCCCATGAAATGCCAACTGAGGCGCATAAGGGTGGTCCCCATATCTTACAAAAGACAAAAGATATCGTTGCCAGCTATCAAGAAAAAGGCCCAGTAGCAGGTGTTGCTATTTCTTCTGCAGGAATGGTGGATCCAGATAAAGGTGAGATTTTCTACGCTGGACCGCAAATCCCCAACTATGCAGGAACCCAGTTTAAGAAGGAAATCGAGACTAGCTTTGATATTCCTTGTGAGATTGAAAATGATGTCAACTGTGCTGGTCTGTCTGAAGCGGTATCTGGTTCAGGCAAGGGAGCGAGTGTCACTCTTTGCTTGACTATTGGAACAGGTATCGGGGGTTGCTTGATTATGGATGGAAAAATCTTCCATGGTTTTAGCAATTCAGCCTGCGAAGTCGGTTATATGCATATGCAGGATGGAGATTTCCAAGACTTGGCCTCTACGACAGCCTTGGTGGAGTATGTAGCAGCAGGTCATGGAGATCCAGTTGATCAGTGGAATGGCCGACGTATCTTTAAGGAAGCTACCGAAGGAAACAAAATTTGCATGGAAGGCATTGACCGGATGGTAGACTATCTAGGAAAAGGTCTGGCAAATATTTGCTATGTGGCCAATCCAGAAGTAGTCATTCTTGGTGGCGGTATCATGGGGCAAGAGGCAATCCTCAAACCCAAGATTCGCACAGCCTTGAAGGCGGCCTTGGTACCAAGTCTAGCTGAAAAAACACGATTAGAATTTGCCCATCACCAAAATACAGCAGGTATGTTGGGAGCTTATTATCATTTCAAGACAAAACAATCCTAGTTTGGCTCAGCCAAACTAGGATTTTCTTACACGTTTTTGTCTACGATAGCCATTGAGTTTCTTATTTTCCCAATAGCTATTAAAGATTTTCTCCTTGCTTTCACGATTGATTTCCAAAAAATAGGCATAAATCAAATCGATAAAGAAGAGCATAGGAAGTTGAGCGGATATACGTTGAATGTAGGAAGGCTGACTGTGGCTAGCAACAAGAACGTTTTCTGTATAGGTCTGACTATCTTTATTGGGAACACTTGTAAAGAGTACAGTCTTTGCCCCCATCTCCTTAGCGTCTAATAGACTATCTAAAATAGAAGGTGTTGTGCCAGAAAGTGAGAAACCGAGTACGAGACAATTTTCATCCATAATGCTGGTTGTCCAAGCAAAGCCGTCTTGATCAGTCAAGGCCTCGCAGACCACACCTAGACGCATAAAGCGCAATTTCATTTCACGAGCGACAAGGCCAGAACTACCTGTTCCAAAGAAGTAGACACGATCAGCATCTTCGATTAACTGGGCGATTCGTTCAAGTTGTTTTTCGTCAATCAAGTCCTGTGTTTGTTCCCGCATGTGATTGTAGCTTCTAAGAACTCGTTTTGTAAGGGGGCTGTGGTCGGGATGTTGGCTAGCTTGATTATCTGCTTGGTGTTGGTATTGGAAAATAAATTCTCGATAACCTGTAAAACCACACTTTTTAGCAAAGCGGGTCAGTGCGGCTTGAGAGATATGTAATTTTTGAGTGACCTGCTGAGAAGATAAATCATCTGCAATGGTTTCAGATTGTAAAAAATAGCGAGCGATTTCTTGCTCTAGATCTGTTAACTCTTCAAAATGAAGATCAATAATGCTTGCGATATCTTGCGGGTTCATGATACTCCTTTATTTGAGTCTAGCTATTAATCGATAATTATTTTTTGTAGCTTTTGTAAATATTATATCATATAAAATAGTTATGTTTAAATAAAAAAACCATCAGAAACTAAATTAAAAAAGCACCCTTCTTTTCCAAAATTTCTTTTTAAATTATGGTACAATGAAGAGTAAGATTTATAAATAGAAATGAGACTGACTTGTATGAGAAAATTTGATAGCCATTCGATTCCGATTCGGCTTAATTTATTGTTTTCAATTGTTATTTTGCTCTTTATGGCCATTATTGGTCGCCTACTTTATATGCAGGTTTTGAATAAGGATTTTTATGAGACAAAACTAGCATCGGCTAGTAAAACAAAGGTGACCACTAGTTCAGCTCGAGGCGAAATTTATGATGCAAGTGGCAAGCCTTTGGTTGAAAATACTGTGAAACAAGTTGTTTCCTTTACTCGAAACAACAAAATGACGGCTGCAGATTTGAAAGAAACAGCCAAGAAGTTGCTAACCTATGTGGAAGTTTCTTCTCCAACATTGACTGACCGACAGTTGGCGGACTATTATCTAGCAGATCAAGATGTCTATAAGAAAGCAGTGGAAAGTTTACCACGTGAGAAGCGACTTGATTCTGATGGCAATCAATTATCTGAATCCGAGCTTTACAATAATACTGTTGAAAGTATCGATCCAAATCAATTGACCTACTCGGATGACGAAAAGAAAGAAATTTACCTCTTTAGCCAACTTAATGCAGTTGAAAATTTTGCGACAGGAACCATTGCGACAGATTCCTTGTCAGATACACAGATTGCCTTGATTGCTTCAGCTTCTAAGAATTTACCTGGTATCAGTATTTCAACTTCGTGGGATCGAAAGGTTTTAGAGACTTCACTTTCGTCTATAGTAGGAAGTGTATCCAGTGAAAAAGCTGGTCTTCCAGCTGAAGAAGCAGATGCTTATATCAAAAAGGGGTATTCTCTAAATGACCGTGTTGGAACCTCTTATCTAGAAAAACAATATGAAGAAACCTTGCAAGGGAAACGCTCGGTGAAAGAAATTCATCTTGATAAACATGGCAACATGGAAAGTGTCGAAAATATTGAAGATGGTACCAAAGGGAACAATATTAAACTGACCATTGATTTGGCCTTCCAAGATAGCGTGGACAATCTGCTTAAGAGTTATTTTAATTCCGAACTAGGAAATGGAGGAGCCAAGTATTCGGAAGGTGTGTATGCAGTCGCTCTAAATCCAAAAACAGGTGCTGTTTTGTCTATGTCAGGGCTAAAACATGACTTGAAAACGGGAGATTTAACACCTGATTCCTTGGGAACAGTAACCAATGTCTTTGTCCCAGGTTCTGTTGTCAAGGCGGCGACCATCAGCTCTGGTTGGGAGAATGGAGTCTTATCAGGGAATCAGACCTTGACAGACCAACCGATTGTCTTCCAAGGTTCAGCTCCGATTAATTCTTGGTACACTCAGGCTTACGGTTCATTCCCGATTACAGCTGTGGAAGCCTTGGAGTATTCTTCTAATGCCTACATGGTTCAAACGGCTTTGGGCATTATGGGTCAGACCTATCAACCCAATATGTTTGTTTTAACTAACAATTTAGAATCCGCTATGGGGAAACTTCGTTCGACATTTGCGGAATATGGTCTTGGAGCCTCAACGGGTATTGATCTTCCGGATGAATCTACAGGATTTACCCCTAAGGAATATGACTTTGCCAATTACATTACCAATGCCTTTGGCCAGTTTGATAACTACACCCCTATGCAATTAGCCCAGTACGTTGGAACTATTGCCAACAACGGTGTTCGGATTGCCCCCCACATTGTCGAGGGGATTTATGGAAACAACGAACAAGGTGGCTTAGGGAACTTAATCCAATCTGTTGAAACCAAGGAAATGAATAAAATTAATATTTCTGAGTCTGATGTTTCCATCCTCCAACAAGGTTTTTATCAAGTTTCTCATGGTGGGAGTGCTTTGACAACCGGTCGTGCCTTTTCAAATGGAGCAGCAGTTTCCATTAGTGGAAAAACAGGTACTGCCGAAAGTTATGTTGAGGGTGGTCAAAAAGCTAATAATACCAATGCTGTGGCCTATGCACCATCAGATAATCCTCAAATCGCTGTAGCTGTTGTCTTCCCTCATAACACCAACCTTACAAATGGTGTCGGACCTTCCATTGCGCGCGACATTATCAACCTCTATAACCAACATCATCCAATGAATTAGAAAGGAACTTATGCTTTATCCAACACCTATTGCCAAGCTGATTGACAGTTATTCTAAGTTACCGGGTATCGGGATTAAGACTGCTACCCGTCTGGCCTTCTATACTATTGGAATGTCTGATGACGATGTCAATGAATTTGCTAAAAATCTCCTTTCTGCTAAGAGAGAGCTGACCTACTGTTCCATCTGCGGTCGCCTGACTGATGACGATCCTTGCTCTATCTGTACCGATCCAAGTCGTGACCAGACAACCATTTTAGTTCTCGAAGATAGTCGCGATGTGGCAGCCATGGAGAATATCCAAGAATACCATGGACTCTATCATGTCTTACATGGACTCATTTCTCCCATGAATGGTATCAGTCCGGACGATATCAATCTCAAGAGTCTTATGACTCGTCTGATGGATAGTGAAGTTTCAGAAGTAATCGTAGCAACCAATGCCACAGCAGATGGGGAAGCGACTTCCATGTATCTTTCACGTTTGCTCAAGCCAGCTGGGATCAAGGTTACGCGCCTAGCACGAGGTCTCGCTGTGGGAGCAGATATCGAGTATGCGGACGAAGTCACACTCTTACGAGCAATTGAAAATCGAACAGAGTTGTAAGTCTAGACAAATTAACACACTCAATTTATTTAGACAAAAATCAAGGAGACCGACAGTTGTTTTATCGGTCTCTTTTTAGATTTATTGGAGACCAGTATCAGGTTCAAGTTTAAAAAAAGAAGTAAATATGATATACTAAAGAACGAGTATTCTATTAGAATTGGAACAAATAATATGAAACAAACGATTATTCTTTTATACGGTGGACGCAGTGCAGAGCGTGAAGTCTCTGTTCTTTCAGCTGAGAGTGTGATGCGTGCGGTCAACTACGACCGTTTCACAGTCAAGACTTTCTTCATCAGCCAGTCAGGTGACTTTATTAAAACGCAAGAATTTAACCAGACTCCAGATCAAGAGGATCGTCTTATGACCAATGAAACCATTGATTGGGATAAGAAAGTTGCACCAAGTGCTATATACGAAGAGGGAGCAGTGGTCTTTCCAGTCCTTCACGGTCCGATGGGAGAAGATGGCTCTGTTCAAGGCTTCCTCGAAGTTTTGAAAATGCCTTATGTTGGTTGTAACATATTGTCATCTAGTCTTGCCATGGATAAAATCACCACTAAGCGTGTCTTAGAATCTGTCGGGATTGCCCAAGTTCCTTATGTGGCTATCGTTGAAGGCGATGATGTGACTGCTAAAATCACCGAAGTTGAAAAAAAATTGACTTATCCAGTTTTCACAAAACCATCAAACATGGGGTCTAGTGTCGGTATTTCTAAATCTGAAAACCAAGAGGAACTTCATCAAGCCTTGAAACTTGCCTTCCAATATGACAGCCGTGTCTTGGTAGAGCAAGGGGTAAATGCTCGTGAAATCGAGGTTGGTCTACTGGGTAACTACGATGTCAAAAGCACGCTTCCTGGAGAAGTAGTCAAGGATGTTGCCTTCTATGACTACGATGCCAAGTATATTGACAACAAAATTACCATGGATATCCCAGCTAAAATCAGTGATGATGTGGTAGTTGTCATGCGTCAAAATGCAGAAACTGCCTTCCGTGCCATTGGTGGCCTCGGTCTATCTCGTTGCGATTTCTTCTATACAGATAAGGGAGAGATTTTCCTAAACGAGCTCAATACCATGCCAGGATTCACCCAGTGGTCAATGTATCCATTACTTTGGGACAATATGGGAATCAGCTATCCAGACTTAATCGAGCGATTGGTGGATCTTGCTAAGGAAAGCTTTGACAAGCGCGAAGCGCATTTGCTATAAAAATGAAAGAGAGGGTAGAAGTCAGAACCATCACTGCAAGGTGATCAGAGTTCTCGGACTTCGACCCTTTTTAAAGGAGTAGAAATGAAATTAACAATCCATGAAGTGGCTCAAGTTGTAGGAGCTAAAAATGATGTCAGTATCTTTGAGGACACTCAGTTAGAAAAAGCTGAGTTTGACAGTCGCTTAATTGCGACAGGAGATTTATTTGTCCCCCTCAAGGGTGCGCGTGATGGTCATGACTTTATCGAAACAGCCTTTGAAAATGGTGCGACAGCAACCCTGTCTGAGAAAGAAATCGCAAATCATCCCTACATTCTAGTAGATGACGTTTTGGCTGCCTTTCAATCCCTAGCTGCCTACTATCTTGAAAAAACAGCAGTTGATGTCTTTGCTGTCACAGGTTCAAATGGCAAGACAACGACCAAGGATATGTTAGCGCACTTGCTATCAACAACCTACAAAACCTACAAAACACAAGGCAACTACAATAATGAGATTGGTCTTCCTTACACGGTTCTTCATATGCCTGAAGAAACAGAAAAGTTGGTCTTGGAGATGGGACAGGATCACTTGGGAGATATTCATCTCTTGTCAGAATTGGCTCATCCAAAAACAGCCATCGTGACCTTGGTTGGAGAAGCTCATTTGGCCTTTTTCAAAGACCGTTCTGAAATTGCTAAAGGAAAAATGCAAATTGCAGATGGGATGGTACCTGGTTCCTTGCTTTTAGCGCCAGCTGACACTATTGTAGAGGACTACTTGCCAACTGATAAAAAGGTGGTTCGTTTTGGGCAAGGAGCAGAGCTGGAAATCACAGACTTGATTGAGCGCAAGGACAGTCTGACCTTTAAGGCTAATTTCTTGGAACAAGCCCTCGATTTGCCAGTGACTGGTAAGTACAATGCCACTAATGCCATGATTGCGTCTTATGTTGCCCTACAAGAAGGGGTTTCAGAGGAGCAAATTCATAAGGCTTTCCAAAATCTTGAATTGACGCGTAACCGTACCGAATGGAAGAAAGCAGCCAATGGAGCAGATATCTTATCAGATGTTTACAATGCCAATCCAACTGCTATGAAGCTGATTTTAGAGACTTTCTCTGCCATTCCAGCCAACGAAGGTGGCAAGAAAATCGCTGTCTTGGCGGACATGAAGGAACTTGGTGACCAGTCTATTCAACTCCATAATCAGATGATTTTGAGCCTCTCGCCAGATGTGCTGGATACCGTGATTTTCTATGGAGACGACATTGCAGAATTGGCCCAATTGGCCAGTCAAATGTTCCCAATTGGCCACGTTTACTACTTCAAGAAAACAGAAGACCAAGACCAATTTGAAGACCTAGTTAAGCAGGTCAAAGAAAGCCTTGGAGTCAATGACCAAATCCTACTCAAAGGCTCTAACTCTATGAATCTAGCCAAGTTGGTAGAAAGTTTAGAAAATGAAAACAAGTGATTTTGTCAAGTATCTTCAAAGAATGATTGCCCTTACAGATACTGGATTAACCTTTACAAAAGATCCTTTCGACCGTGAGCGCTACGAAGACTTGCGAGGCCTTTTATCTGAAATGTTGAATCAGGCATCAGACCTTGATTCCGAAGAAGTGGCAGAAGTCTTGAAGCCAACTTCTGCTTATGCGACTCCGTTAATGGACGTCCGTGCTTGGATGGTTGAGGACGAAAAGATTTGTCTGGTTAGGGGACAAGGAGAGAATGATTGGGCTTTGCCAGGTGGCTTTGGTGAAGTCGGCTATTCTCCAACAGAAAATATTCTCAAGGAAATTGAAGAAGAAACCGGTTTTGAAGCTAAAGTAGAAAGACTACTAGCTGTTTTTGATACAAATCGTTTCCAACTACAGAGCAAGCAATATGCAAAGTTTGTTTTTGAATGTAAGCTTCTTGATGGACAATTCCAAAAAAATCAAGAAATTGCTGACCTTCAATTTTTTGCCATTGATCAACTGCCAGCCTTATCTGAAAAACGCATTACCAAGGAGCAAATAGAGATTCTTTGGCAGGTTTATCAAGGTCAGAGGGAGCAATATCTTGATTAAGAAGATGATTATCGTATTTCTAAATTCATTTTTGACAAATAGCATGGTATAATAATATGCAGGAAAATTTTGAATCATGAGGAAGACTAGATGAATTTATGGGATATTTTCTTTACGACCCAAGCAACAGAACCACCTAAATTTGACCTTTTTTGGTATGTTAGCCTATTTACGCTTTTAGCTTTGACCTTTTATACAGCCTATCGTTATCGTGAAAAGAAGGTTTGCCAACGATTTTTCCAAATCTTGCAGGCCGTTCAGCTGATCCTCCTTTATGGTTGGTACTGGGTCAATCATATGCCCCTGTCAGAAAGCTTACCTTTTTACCATTGTCGTATGGCTATGTTTGTGGTGCTTTTGCTTCCTGGTCAGTCCAAATATCGGCAGTATTTTGCATTACTAGGAACATTTGGGACATTAGCGGCCTTTGTTTATCCAGTTCCAGATGCCTATCCTTTCCCACATATTGCGATTTTATCCTTTATCTTTGGCCACTTAGCACTCTTGGGGAACTCTCTAGTTTATCTATTGAGACAGTATAATGCGCGATTGCTGGATGTGAAGGGAATTTTTCTCATGACCTTTGCACTAAATGCCTTGATTTTTGTGGTTAATTTAGTAACAGGTGGAGATTACGGATTCTTGACAAAACCGCCATTGGTTGGAGATCACGGCTTAGTAGCTAATTATTTGATTGTTTCTATAGCCTTGTCTGCTGCAATAACTTTGACTAAGAAAATCTTAGAACAATTTTTAGAACAAGAAGCAGAAAAAATGATTGCAAAGAAAGCTTGATTTTAAGCTTTCTTTTTTTCATAAATCTGATTTTTTATAGCTTGTTTGGAAAATAAAAAAATCTAAGGAACGAATGTGAAAAAATGGTAAGTAAATTTAGGAAAAACTAAGCACGATTGGATTTTTTGTGTTATAATATTCTGTGAATAGCTATGCCCTATTTTAGCTATTTTGAATAGAAGTTTGAAACTTGGAAGAGAGAGGATGCGATGTAATGGCTAGAGATGGTTTTTTTACAGGCTTAGATATCGGAACTAATTCGATTAAAGTATTGGTTGCCGAGCTTAGAAATGGTGAACTTAATGTAATTGGTGTAAGTAATGCCAAGAGTAAAGGTGTAAAGGATGGGATTATCGTTGATATTGAAGCAGCAGCAACTGCTATCAAGTCAGCTATTTCCCAAGCAGAAGAGAAAGCTGGCATTTCAATCAAATCAGTGAATGTTGGTTTGCCTGGAAATCTTTTGCAAGTAGAACCAACTCAAGGTATGATTCCAGTTACATCTGATACAAAAGAAATTACAGATCAAGATGTTGAAAATGTTGTTAAATCAGCCTTGACAAAGAGTATGACACCAGATCGTGAAGTCATTACTTTTATTCCAGAAGAATTTATCGTAGATGGTTTCCAAGGTATTCGTGACCCACGTGGTATGATGGGGGTTCGTCTTGAAATGCGTGGTTTGCTTTACACAGGTCCACGTACTATTCTTCACAATTTACGCAAGACAGTTGAGCGCTCAGGTGTTCAAGTTGAAAATATTATTATTTCACCATTGGCTTTGGTTCGTTCAGTCTTGAACGAAGGAGAGCGTGAATTTGGAGCTACTGTGATTGATATGGGAGCAGGTCAAACAACTGTTGCTACAATCCGTAACCAAGAACTCCAGTTTACAAATATTCTTCAAGAAGGTGGAGATTATGTCACAAAAGATATCTCTAAAGTCTTGAAGACTTCACAAAAACTAGCTGAAGGATTGAAATTGAACTATGGTGAAGCCTACCCTTCACTTGCAAGCAATGAAACCTTCCAAGTTGAAGTGATTGGTGAAGTAGAGCCTGTAGAAGTTACAGAAAGCTACCTAGCAGAGATTATTTCAGCTCGTATTAAACACATTTTCGAACAAATCAAACAAGAGTTGGAAAGAAGACATTTGTTGGATCTTCCAGGTGGGATTGTTCTGATTGGTGGAAATGCTATTTTACCAGGTGTTGTAGAACTTGCACAGGAAGTATTTGGCGTTGGTGTCAAACTTTACGTTCCAAATCAAGTTGGAATTCGTAACCCTGCCTTCGCTCATGTGATTAGCTTGTCTGAATTTGCTGGTCAATTGACTGAAGTACATTTATTAGCACAACGAGCAGTCAAGGGTGAGGATACTTTGCGTCACCAACCAATTAATTTTGGTGGGATGATTCAACGTGTTACGCAAGTAGCACAACCTACCCCTATTCAACCAGTTCAAAATACTGAGGTAGAGCAATCAGCTTCTACGAACGTAGTTGCTCCGAAAGAAGATAAAGTATCTTCTCAAAATAAACCAAAAATCGCAGATCGTTTCCGTGGCTTAATCGGAAGCATGTTTGATGAATAAAAGAGGAAAAATAAACTATGACATTTTCATTTGATACAGCAGCAGCTCAAGGTGCAGTTATTAAAGTAATCGGTGTTGGTGGAGGTGGCGGAAATGCCATTAACCGCATGGTTGACGAAGGTGTTGCAGGCGTAGAATTTATCGCAGCAAACACAGATGTACAAGCTTTGAGTAGTACAAAAGCTGAGACTGTAATTCAGTTAGGCCCTAAATTGACTCGTGGTTTGGGTGCTGGCGGTCGACCTGAAGTTGGTCAAAAGGCAGCTGAAGAAAGCGAAGAAGCCTTGACTCAAGCTATTACTGGAGCAGATATGGTCTTCATTACTGCAGGTATGGGAGGTGGCTCTGGTACTGGTGCAGCTCCTGTTATTGCCCGCATTGCTAAAGATTTAGGTGCTCTTACAGTTGGTGTTGTAACACGTCCTTTCGGTTTCGAAGGAAGCAAACGTGGTCAGTACGCTGTAGAAGGAATCAATCAACTTCGTGAGCATGTAGATACTCTATTGATTATTTCAAACAACAACTTGCTTGAAATTGTTGATAAGAAAACTCCACTTCTTGAAGCTCTTAGCGAAGCAGATAACGTACTTCGCCAAGGTGTTCAAGGGATTACGGACTTGATTACAAATCCTGGTTTGATTAACCTTGACTTTGCCGATGTGAAAACAGTTATGGCAAATAAAGGGAATGCCTTAATGGGTATCGGTATCGGTAGTGGAGAAGAACGTGTGGTAGAAGCAGCTCGTAAGGCAATCTACTCACCACTTCTTGAAACAACTATTGATGGTGCTGAGGATGTTATCGTCAACGTTACTGGTGGTCTTGACTTGACTTTGATTGAAGCAGAAGAAGCTTCAGAAATCGTCAACCAAGCGGCTGGTCAAGGAGTGAACATCTGGCTCGGAACATCTATCGATGAAAACATGAAAGATGAAATCCGTGTTACAGTTGTAGCGACTGGTGTTCGTCAAGATCGTGTTGAAAAAGTTGTGGGCCATGCACCAAGACAAGCTGTTCGTCATGAACAAGCAAGTCCTAGTTATGCACACAATCATAATCGTCACTTTGATATGGCTGAAACTGCTGAAATTCCAAGTCCAGCACCTCGCCGTACAGAAACTTCTCAAACTTCAGCATTTGGTGATTGGGACTTGCGTCGTGAGACAATTGTTCGACCAACTGATTCAGTGGTATCACCAGTTGAACGTTTCGAAGCACCATCTTTACACGATGAGGATGAATTAGACACTCCTCCATTTTTCAAAAATCGTTAAGTAAATGAATTTGAAAGAAAATACAGAACGTGTTTTTCAACAAATAAAAGATGCAAGTCAGCAGTCAGGAAGAGAAGCCAATTCTGTTTCGGTTGTTGCTGTTACAAAATATGTAGACGTACCGACAGCGGAGGCTTTGCTTCCGCTAGGTGTGCATCATATTGGTGAAAATCGTGTGGATAAATTTCTTGAGAAATATGAAGCTTTAAAAGATAGAAATATTACCTGGCATTTGATTGGAACCTTGCAAAGACGCAAGGTCAAAGATGTCATTCAGTATGTTGATTATTTCCACGCTTTGGATTCATTAAAGCTAGCAGAGGAAATTCAAAAAAGAAGTGGCCGAGTTGTTAAGTGTTTCTTACAAGTAAATATCTCAAGGGAAGAGAGCAAACATGGTTTTTCAAGGGAAGAACTATTGGAGCTCTTGCCAGAATTGGCCACCTTAGATAAAATTGAATATGTCGGCTTGATGACCATGGCTCCTTTTGAAGCTAGTAGTGATGAGTTGAAAGAAATTTTTAAAGCTACGCAGGATTTGCAACTAGAAATTAGAGAAAAACAAATTCCCAATATGCCAATGACGGACTTGAGTATGGGTATGAGTCGTGACTACAAGGAAGCGATTGAATTTGGCTCAACATTTGTCAGAATTGGTACAGCATTTTTTAAATAGGAAAGAAATATGTCTTTAAAAGATAGATTTGATAAATTTATAGATTATTTTACAGAAGATGGAGAAGATGTTGGTACTGCATATCAGCCTAAAGCTGAAGAGCCGATTGTGACTCCAGTCCCTTCTGTTCAAGAGTTGCCTCAACAAGCTGGTAGCACGCCATCTAAAGATAAAAACATCACTCGTCTTCATGCCCGTCAACAAGAGTTGGCTATGCAAAGTCAACGTTCTACTGATAAGGTGACAATTGATGTTCGTTATCCACGTAAATACGAAGATGCCACAGATATTGTTGATTTATTAGCTGGTAACGAAAGTATTTTGATTGATTTCCAATATATGACAGAAGTTCAAGCACGTCGTTGTTTGGACTATCTGGATGGGGCGCGCCACGTTTTAGCTGGTAACATGAAAAAGGTAGCATCTACTATGTACCTGCTGACACCAGTTGATGTTGTCGTCAATATTGAAGACATCAAAATTCCAGATGAATCACAAAATGGTGAATTTGGCTTTGATATGAAACGTACGAGAGTGAGATAATGATCTTTCTCATTCGTTTTGTTCAAAATGCAGTGGATATCTATTCACTGATTTTAATCGTGTTTGCTCTGATGTCTTGGTTCCCCAATGCTTATGAATCACGTCTTGGATGCTTGATTATTAGTTTAGTGAAACCGATAATAGCTCCCTTGCAACGTTTACCCCTCCAGATTGCAGGTCTTGACTTGTCTGTCTGGATTGCGGTATTACTAGTTCACTTTCTAGGGGAGCAGTTGATTCGATTTTTAGTGATCTTTCTATGAACAAGATGATTTATCAACACTTTTCTAAGAATGATTCGTCTTTTATTGATAAGGGAGTAGAATGGATAAAAAAGGTAGAAGATTCTTATTCTCCTTTTTTAACACCCTTTGTAAATCCCCATCAAGAAAAGATTTTAAAGGTTCTAGCATCAACCAACGGCATCTCCTACATGAGCAGTCGGCAGTTTCTTGAAACTGAATATGTACGGGTAATCCTGTATCCTGATTATTTTGAGCCAGAATTCTCTGATTTTGAACTTTCCTTGCAAGAAATTGTTTATCCTAATAAGTTTGAGCGGTTAACACATGCAAAAATATTAGGAACTGTTTTAAATCAGCTAGGAATCGATAGGAAGCTATTTGGTGATATCTTAGTCAATGAAGAGAGGGCACAGATTATCATTAATCGACAGTTTATGCTCCTTTTTCAAGACGGCATTACGAAAATTGCTCGTTTACCGGTTCGTCTAGAAGAACGAGATTTTACTGAGAGAATCGCTACAGTAGAAGATTATCAAGAATTAGATATTTGTATTGCTAGTTCTAGATTAGATGTTTTTCTAGCAGGTGTCTTCAAGCTGTCTAGAAATCAGGCAAGTCAGTTAATTGAAAAACAGGCAGTCCAAGTGAATTACCATTTAGTTGAAAAATCAGATTATGCAGTTCAAGTTGGTGATTTGATTAGTGTTAGGAAATTTGGTCGATTGAAACTCGTTAGAGATAATGGGCAAACAAAAAAAGATAAAAAGAAATTAACGGTCCAATTGTTATTAAGTAAGTGAGGAAAAATATGCCAATTACATCGTTAGAAATCAAAGATAAAACCTTTAGCACACGCTTTAGAGGGTTTGATCAAGAAGAAGTAGATGAGTTTTTAGATATTGTAGTCCGTGATTATGAAGATTTGGTTCGCTCTAATCATGATAAGGATTTACATATTAAGAGTTTGGAAGAGCGTTTGTCTTACTTTGATGAGATGAAAGATTCATTGAGTCAATCTGTATTGATTGCACAAGATACAGCAGAGCGAGTAAAACATGCTGCAACTGAACGTGCAAACAATATTATCCAACAGGCAGAGCAAGATGCACAACGTTTGTTGGAAGAAGCTAAGTACAAGGCAAATGAAATTCTTCGTCAAGCTACTGACAATGCTAAGAAGGTTGCTGTTGAAACAGAAGAATTGAAGAACAAGAGTCGTGTCTTCCATCAACGTCTTAAATCTACAATTGAGAGCCAGTTAGCAATTGTTGAATCTTCAGATTGGGAAGATATTCTTCGCCCAACAGCTACTTATCTTCAGACAAGTGATGAGGCCTTCAAAGAAGTGGTCAGCGAAGTCTTAGGTGACTCTGTATTGCAACAACATCCAGAGGAAGAACCAATTGATATTACTCGCCAGTTTTCTCCCGAGGAAATGGCAGAGTTGCAAGCGCGTATCGAAGCGGCTAATAAGGAACTTGCAGAAGCCGAAGCAAGAGCTGAGCAGGAACAAGTGGTTTCACCAGCTCCGGTTGTTGAAGAAAGTCCAGCTCATCCAGTTGGTCCAATGTATGAAGAGCCAGAAGTAGCTCCAAGCCATTATTCAGGACCAACACCAGCTACTGAAGCTGTAAACTCAGAACCAGGTTTTGCGGCACCGCAAGAATCTGTTACAATTTTATAAGAAATATTCTGAGAACAATATCTTATCCTTATATTTCCAGCGAGCAGGAGATGGTGTGAGTCCTGTAATCCCTAATGCTAAGATTATCCTCTCAAAAACTCAAGTCTGAAGCTAGTAAGATTTGACGTTCCCCACGTTACGGGATAAGAGGGAGAAAGACTAAATCTTTTTCCGAATAAAGGTGGTACCACGATTTTCGTCCTTTTTGGCAGTCGTGGTTTTTAATTTGTTATTATTTATAAAGGAGATACCATGAAACTCAAAGATACCCTTAACCTTGGGAAAACAGCTTTCCCAATGCGTGCAGGACTTCCTACCAAAGAGCCAGTTTGGCAAAAGGAATGGGAAGATGCAAAGCTTTATCAACGTCGTCAAGAATTGAACCAAGGAAAACCTCATTTCACCTTGCATGATGGCCCTCCATACGCGAACGGAAATATTCACGTTGGACACGCTATGAACAAAATTTCAAAAGATATCATTGTTCGTTCAAAATCAATGTCAGGTTTTTACGCACCATTTATCCCAGGTTGGGACACTCATGGTCTGCCAATCGAGCAAGTTTTGGCAAAACAAGGTATCAAACGTAAAGAAATGGACTTGGTTGAGTACTTGAAACTTTGCCGTGAATACGCTCTTTCTCAAGTAGATAAACAACGCGAAGACTTCAAACGTTTGGGTGTTTCTGGTGACTGGGAAAATCCATATGTGACTTTGACTCCTGACTATGAAGCAGCTCAAATCCGTGTATTTGGTGAGATGGCTAATAAAGGTTATATCTACCGTGGTGCAAAACCAGTTTACTGGTCTTGGTCATCTGAGTCAGCCCTTGCTGAAGCGGAGATTGAATACCATGATTTGGTTTCAACTTCCCTTTACTATGCCAACAAGGTAAAAGATGGCAAAGGTGTTCTAGATACAGATACTTATATCGTAGTCTGGACAACAACTCCATTTACCATCACAGCTTCTCGTGGTCTGACTGTTGGTGCAGATATTGATTACGTTTTGGTTCAACCTGCTGGTGAAGATCGCAAGTTTGTGGTTGCTGCAGAATTGTTGGCTAGCTTGTCTGAGAAGTTTGGTTGGGGTGATGTTCAAGTTTTGGCAACTTACCGTGGTCAAGAATTGAACTACATCGTAACAGAACACCCATGGGATACAGCTGTAGATGAGTTGGTTATCCTTGGTGATCACGTTACCACTGACTCTGGTACTGGTATTGTCCATACAGCCCCTGGTTTTGGTGAGGACGACTACAATGTTGGTATTGCTAATGGTCTTGAAGTCGCAGTGACTGTTGACGAACGTGGTATCATGATGAAGAATGCTGGTCCTGAGTTTGAAGGTCAATTCTATGATAAGGTTGTCCCAACTGTTATTGAAAAACTTGGTAACCTCCTTCTTGCCCAAGAAGAAATCTCTCACTCATACCCATTTGACTGGCGTACTAAGAAACCAATTATCTGGCGTGCAGTACCACAATGGTTTGCCTCAGTTTCTAAATTCCGCCAAGAAATCTTGGATGAAATTGAAAAAGTGAAATTCCACTCAGAATGGGGTAAAGTCCGTCTTTACAATATGATTCGTGACCGTGGCGACTGGGTTATCTCTCGTCAACGTGCTTGGGGTGTTCCGCTTCCTATCTTCTATGCTGAAGATGGTACAGCGATCATGACTGCTGAAACTATTGAACACGTGGCTCAACTTTTTGAGGAACATGGTTCAAGCATTTGGTGGGAACGTGATGCCAAAGACCTCTTACCAGAAGGATTTACTCATCCAGGTTCACCAAATGGCGAGTTCAAAAAAGAAACTGATATCATGGACGTTTGGTTTGACTCAGGTTCATCATGGAATGGAGTGGTAGTAAACCGTCCTGAGTTGACTTACCCAGCAGACCTTTACCTAGAAGGTTCTGACCAGTACCGTGGTTGGTTCAACTCATCACTCATCACATCAGTTGCTAACCATGGCGTAGCACCTTACAAACAAATCTTGTCACAAGGTTTTGCCCTTGATGGTAAAGGTGAGAAGATGTCTAAATCTCTTGGAAATACCATTGCTCCAAGTGATGTTGAAAAACAATTTGGTGCTGAAATCTTGCGTCTTTGGGTAACAAGTGTAGACTCAAGCAACGACGTGCGTATCTCTATGGATATCTTGAGCCAAGTCTCTGAAACTTACCGTAAGATTCGTAACACCCTTCGTTTCTTGATTGCCAATACTTCTGACTTTAACCCAGCTCAAGACGCAGTAGCATACGAAGAGCTTCGTTCAGTTGATAAGTACATGACTATTCGCTTTAATCAGCTTGTTAAGACCATTCGTGATGCTTACGCCAACTTTGAATTCTTGACAATCTACAAGGCCTTGGTGAACTTTATCAACGTTGATTTGTCAGCCTTCTACCTTGATTTTGCCAAAGACGTTGTTTACATCGAAGGTGCCAAATCATTGGAACGCCGTCAAATGCAGACTGTTTTCTATGACATTCTTGTGAAAATTACGAAACTCTTGACACCAATCCTTCCTCACACTGCGGAAGAAATCTGGTCATATCTTGAATTTGAAGCAGAAGACTTCGTTCAATTATCAGAATTGCCAGAAGCAGAGACATTTGCTAATCAAGAAGAAATCTTGGATACATGGGCTGCCTTCATGGACTTCCGTGGACAAGCTCAAAAAGCCTTGGAAGAAGCGCGTAATGCAAAAGTTATCGGTAAATCACTTGAAGCACACTTGACAGTTTATCCAAATGAAGTGGTGAAAACTCTACTTGAAGCAGTAAACAGCAATGTGGCTCAACTTTTGATCGTGTCAGACTTGACCATCGCAGAAGGACCAGCTCCAGAAGCTGCCGTTAGCTTCGAAGATGTAGCCTTTACAGTTGAACGTGCTGCAGGTGAAGTATGTGACCGTTGCCGTCGTATCGACCCAACAACAGCAGAACGCAGCTACCACGCAGTCATCTGTGACCACTGTGCAAGCATCGTAGAAGAAAACTTTGCAGACGCAGTCGCAGAAGGATTTGAAGAGAAATAAGGTTGAAAAATCTAGGGAAAACTCAATTTGAGAAGAAAAGACAACTAATCTTATAGACTATAAAACGCATTGTATCAAGTTTTTGAACATATGATATGATGCGTTTTTTATCATGTTAAAAACTTTTTTGTACTGCTCTTGTTTCAATCAACTCTACACCGTTATATATTGTGGAAATTCAAAAAGCTCATGAATCATCTGGAAATCAGATTTCATGAGCTTTTATTGTAATTCTAAATAGATTCATTAATCAAGAGTTTAAGATTTAATAGGAGCTGCTCTAAAGTTAGGACTGTTTTCTCATGGTGATCTAGCTGGTAGAGATTTTGAAAATAGTCTTGGATATTGTCTTCAAAATGTTGAGGTAGATGAGAGCAATTATTTTTTGCGTACTGGAGCATGCGTTTTTCTCCTGGGTGGAGCTGCTCATTGAAGGCAAAGAGTAAATCGAAATAAGAAGCGAAAAACTCGCTACTGCGGTGGTTGATGCTGAGTAAGTCTTTGCGTTTGAGGGCTTTTTTGATTTGTCTTGAAAAAGCTGGCATAGCTTGGTCGAGAAGCAGGAATTGCTTGTTGATGATATTCTTTTTCAGCTCAGCTGGATAAGGCAGATTGTACTTTTTATGGAGGGCAGCATAGTAACCATCTCGATCGTAGAGAATCTTGCTGTTGAGCAGATTGTACCACATACAAGTAGTGTAAGAATTCTGGGCTTGGTGCTCTAAAACTACGACCTGTAAATTTTTGTCAAATTCGTCTAGAGAGCGGTAAATCAGTTCAATCTCTATGCCATTATTGAGAACACAATCATCCTCCAATTCCCAAAATTGATTGCCGATTTCCATATAGGAGCAGTGTTTACTGAGGATTTCTTTTCGTATGTCTGGCGAGAGGGGAGCACTGAGGTAGACATATACATCATAGTCAGAGTCTTTGTCAAAATCTTGTCCAGCCCGTGATCCTCCTAGAGCTAGTGCCTCTACTTGTTCCAGTTGAGCCAATTCTTTAAAGAGCTGTTGTGGCATAATGGTAACCTTCTTTATTTTTTGACATCATTCTAACAAAAAGTAGGGAGACTAGCAAGAGTGAAATGGAAATTTCTTCTCACATAATTGCTGATCTTGTTCAAAGCAACCCAACTGCCAAACAGTCGGTTCCTTTTTGGTTTTGACTAGCTTTTTTGTGAAAAATTGTGTAAAATAGAATAGATAAACGAGGGAAAACCTCGGAAAATTTAAAGGAGAATCCATCTAATGGTAAAATTGGTTTTTGCTCGCCACGGTGAGTCTGAATGGAACAAAGCTAACCTTTTCACTGGTTGGGCTGATGTTGATTTGTCTGAAAAAGGTACACAACAAGCGATTGACGCTGGTAAATTGATCAAAGAAGCTGGTATCGAATTTGACCAAGCTTACACTTCAGTATTGAAACGTGCGATCAAAACAACTAACTTGGCTCTTGAAGCTTCTGACCAATTGTGGGTTCCAGTTGAAAAATCATGGCGTTTGAACGAACGTCACTACGGTGGTTTGACTGGTAAAAACAAAGCTGAAGCTGCTGAACAATTTGGTGATGAGCAAGTTCACATCTGGCGTCGTTCATACGATGTATTGCCTCCAAACATGGACCGTGATGATGAGCATTCAGCTCACACTGATCGTCGTTACGCTTCACTTGACGATTCAGTTATTCCAGATGCTGAAAACTTGAAAGTGACTTTGGAACGTGCCCTTCCATTCTGGGAAGATAAAATTGCTCCAGCTCTTAAAGATGGTAAAAACGTATTCGTAGGAGCTCACGGTAACTCAATCCGTGCCCTTGTAAAACACATCAAAGGTTTGTCAGATGACGAAATCATGGACGTGGAAATTCCTAACTTCCCACCATTGGTATTCGAATTTGACGAAAAATTGAACGTAGTTTCTGAATACTACCTTGGAAAATAAAAAATTGTAAGCCTAGGATTAATTTCTAGGCTTTTTATGTTAGTATGGTAGTATGATAAGGAATAAAAAACAAGATTATGTATTGGCCTACAAGCAACCAGCGTCAACGACATATAAGGGTTGGGAAGAAGAGGTCTTACCGATAGGCAATGGTTCTTTAGGGGCTAAATTATTTGGGCTTATAGGGGCTGAGCGGATTCAATTTAATGAAAAAAGTCTCTGGTCTGGAGGTCCACTTCCTGATAGTTCAGATTATCAGGGTGGAAATCTTCAGGACCAGTATGGTTTTTTAGCTGAGATTCGGCAGGCTTTGGAAAAGAGGGATTACAATACTGCTAAGGAATTGGCTGAACAGCATTTGGTTGGGCCCCAAACGAGTCAATATGGAACCTATCTATCCTTTGGAGATATTTTCATTGAGTTCAGCCGGCAAGGTAAGACTTTGTCTCAGGTGACGGATTACCAGAGACAGCTGAATATCAGTAAGGCACTTGCGACGACTTCTTATGTACATAAAGGGACTATGTTTAAACGAGAAGCCTTTGCGAGTTTTCCAGATGATCTCTTGGTTCAGCATTTTACTAAGGAAGGGGAGGAAACTCTAGATTTTACTATAGAACTGACCTTGACAAATGATTTGGCTTCTGATGGAAAGTATGAGCAGAAAAAATCTGATTACAAGGAATGCCAGCTGGATATCACTGATTCTCATATCTTGATGAAGGGACGGGTTAAGGATAATGCCCTGAGGTTTGCTGGCTGTCTCGCTTGGCAAACGGATGGAGACATTAGAGTCTGGTCGGATAAGGTTCAGATATCAGGAGCCAGTTATGCCAATCTTTTCTTGGCTGCTAAGACAGATTTTGCTCAAAATCCAGCTAGCAATTATCGCAAGAAACTAGATTTGGAGCGACAAGTAAAGGACTTGGTGGAGACAGCTAAAGAAAAGGGCTATGCCCAATTGAAGTCTAGGCATATTCAGGACTACCAAGCCTTATTTCAGCGGGTTCAATTGGATTTGGGGGCTGAAGTTGACGCAGCCACTACAGATGATTTGTTAAAAAATTATAAGCCACAAGAGGGACGGGATTTGGAGGAACTGTTCTTCCAGTATGGACGGTATTTATTGATTAGTTCGTCTAGAAATTGTCCAGATGCTCTACCAGCTAACCTGCAAGGTGTCTGGAATGCGGTCGACAATCCTCCTTGGAATTCAGACTATCATCTAAATATCAACTTGCAGATGAATTATTGGCCAGCCTATGTGACTAACCTCTTAGAGACGGCCTTTCCGGTCATCAACTATATCGATGATTTGCGGGTCTATGGTCGCCTAGCGGCTGTAAGGTATGCAGGAATCGTCTCTCAGAAAGGTGAGGAGAATGGTTGGCTGGTTCATACTCAAGCGACTCCCTTTGGCTGGACGGCACCTGGTTGGGATTACTATTGGGGTTGGTCTCCAGCAGCCAATGCGTGGATGATGCAAACTGTTTATGAGGCCTATTCATTTTACAGGGACCAAGACTATCTCAGGGAGAAAATTTATCCCATGTTGAGGGAAACGGTTCGTTTTTGGAATGCTTTTTTACATGAGGATCAGCTGGCCCAGCGTTGGGTATCTTCTCCCTCTTATTCGCCAGAGCATGGGCCGATTTCGATTGGCAATACCTATGACCAATCTCTAATTTGGCAGTTATTCCATGATTTTATTCAGGCTGCTCAAGAACTGGTGCTGGATGCGGACTTGTTGACGGAAGTCAAAGAAAAATTTGATTTATTAAATCCTCTTCAAATTACTCAATCTGGTCGAATAAGGGAGTGGTATGAGGAGGAAGAACAGCATTTTCAAAATGAGAAAGTGGAGGCCCAACATCGGCACGCTTCCCATCTAGTGGGACTCTATCCTGGAACTCTCTTTAGTCATAAGGGGCAAGAGTATCTTGAAGCGGCGCGTGCTAGTCTCAATGATCGTGGAGATGGGGGCACAGGCTGGTCCAAGGCTAATAAGATCAATCTCTGGGCCCGTTTGGGAGATGGAAATCGAGCCCATAAATTATTAGCAGAGCAATTAAAGACATCCACCTTCCCCAATCTTTGGTGTAGCCATCCACCTTTTCAGATAGATGGGAATTTTGGTGCTACTAGTGGTATGGCGGAAATGTTGCTTCAGTCTCATACAGCTTATCTGGTGCCTCTAGCTGCCCTACCTGATGCCTGGTCAACAGGTTCTGTTTCAGGTTTAATGGCACGTGGACATTTTGAAGTTAGTATGCAGTGGGAGGATAAAAAACTCTTACAGATGACCATTTTATCAAGGAGTGGAGGAGATTTGCGAGTCTCTTATCCAGGTATTGAAAATAGTGTGATTGAAGTCAATAAAGAAAAAGCAAAAGTGAAATGCGTAGAGAAAGATTGTATTTCGATAGAAACAGCAGAAGGCGATCTGGTTCAATTTTATTTTTAAGAAGATAAATGAAGGCAGTGATTTTAGACTGCCTTTTTTGAAGTGGTTGAGAATGTAAGCAGTTTCCAACTAGTTGAAAAAGCGTTATAATGGTAGTAGGAAGTAAATTGTTTGAGAGAGGGTGAGTCTAATGGCTTATATTGAGATGAAACACTGTTACAGGCATTATCAAGTTGGGGACACGGAAATTGTGGCCAATCGTGATGTGAATTTTGAGATTGAAAAGGGGGAGCTGGTGATTATCCTTGGTGCATCTGGTGCAGGCAAGTCAACAGTTCTTAACCTTCTTGGGGGAATGGATACCAATGACGAGGGGCAAATCTGGATAGATGGTGTCAATATTGCAGACTATAGTTCCCACCAGCGCACCAATTACCGCCGCAATGATGTAGGCTTTGTTTTTCAGTTTTATAATCTAGTTTCCAATTTAACTGCTAAGGAAAATGTGGAACTGGCTTCGGAAATCGTGACAGATGCCTTGGATCCTGAGCAGGTTTTGACAGATGTAGGTCTGGCTCATCGTCTTAATAACTTTCCAGCTCAGCTGTCTGGAGGGGAGCAACAGCGAGTCTCCATTGCACGCGCGGTAGCCAAAAATCCTAAAATCCTCCTTTGTGATGAACCTACTGGAGCCTTGGATTATCAGACGGGCAAGCAAGTCTTGAAAATTCTCCAAGATATGTCTCGTCAAAAGGGAGCGACGGTGATCATTGTGACTCACAATGGAGCTTTGGCACCCATTGCTGATCGCGTGATTCATATGCATGATGCTAGTGTCAAGGATGTGGTGATCAACCAGCATCCTCAGGATATTGACAGTTTGGAGTACTAGTATGATCAAGCGAAAAAACTATTGGAATGACTTAATTCAGTCCTTCACAGGCTCCAAGGGGCGTTTTTTATCCATCTTAACCTTGATGATGTTAGGGTCTCTAGCCTTAGTAGGCCTCAAAGTGACTAGCCCCAACATGGAGGCGACAGCTGATGCTTATTTAACAACTGCTCAAACCTTGGATTTGGTAGTTATGTCTAATTATGGTTTGGATCAAACAGATCAAGAAGAACTAGAACGGATAGAGGGCGCAGAGGTTGAGTTTGGCTATTTGACAGATGTGGCTATGGATAATGGGCAGGATGCCATTCGGCTGTACTCCAAACCAGAGCGAATTTCAACCTTTCAGCTAAGAGAGGGACGACTTCCTCAGTCAGACAAGGAAATTGCTTTGGCCACTCATTTGCAAGGCCGATACAGCGTGGGACAGGAGATTAGTTTTAAAGAAAAAGAAGAGGGTCATTCCTCTTTAAAAGACCATACTTATACCATTACTGGTTTTGTGGATTCAGCTGAAATCCTCTCCCAGCGAGATATGGGCTACGCAGGAAGTGGAAGTGGGACTCTGACAGCCTATGGAGTGATTTTACCTAGTCAGTTTGATCATAAAGTCTACAATATAGCTCGTTTGAAATATCAAGATTTAGCAGGCTTAAATGCTTTCTCAGCAGCTTATGAAGAAAAATCCAAGCAACATCAGGAAAACCTTGAACAAGCTTTGTCAGATAATGGCAAGGCACGTCTGCAACTCTTGAAAAAAGAAGGACAAGAGTCTCTAGACAAAGGCCAAGAAACCCTTGATAAGGCTGAGACTAATCTGCAGGAAGGCAAGCGTCGTTTAGCAGCTGCTCAAGCTCGTTTACAGGTTCAGGAAAGTCAACTAGCCTTGCTTCCTCAAGCCCAGAGAGAGCAGACCCTTGCTCAACTTACCCAAGCTAAGCAGGAATTGAGCAAGGAAGAGGACAAACTAAAGCAGGCTGAACAAAATCTAGCCCAAGAAAAGGAAAAATTAGAAAAACATCAGCAAGTATTGGATGATTTGGCTGAGCCCAAGTATCAAGTCTATAATCGTCAGACCATGCCTGGCGGTCAGGGCTACCTCATGTACAGCAATGCTTCAGCCAGTATTCGGGCAGTGGGCAATATCTTTCCTGTAGTGCTTTATGCCGTAGCAGCTATGGTGACCTTTACAACCATGACTCGCTTTGTGGATGAAGAGAGAACACATGCAGGTATTTTTAAGGCTTTGGGTTATCGTAGCAAGGATATTATTGCCAAGTTTCTCCTCTACGGTCTAGTAGCTGGAACTGTCGGAACAGCTCTAGGTAGTATACTTGGCCATTATTTACTAGCCAGTGTGATTTCAAGTGTCATTACAAAAGGTATGGTGGTGGGAGAAACCCAGATTCAGTTCTATTGGACCTATAGCTTACTGGCTCTTGTCTTGAGTTGGTTGGCGAGTGTGTTACCAGCTTACTTGGTAGCTCGTAGGGAACTTCATGATGAAGCAGCCCAGCTTTTACTGCCTAAACCTCCTGTTAAAGGAGCTAAAATCTTACTGGAGCGTATCGGTTTTATCTGGCGCCGTCTCAGCTTTACTCATAAGGTAACAGCTCGCAATATCTTCCGTTATAAGCAGCGGATGTTGATGACGATCTTTGGTGTGGCAGGTTCAGTCGCTCTGCTCTTTGCAGGTTTGGGAATCCAATCCTCTGTAGCAGGAGTTCCGTCTAGACAGTTTCAACAAATCCAACAGTATCAGATGATTGTCTCTGAAAATCCTAGTGCGACCAATCAAGACAAGGCAGAGCTAGAAGAAGTGTTGAAAGGGCAGGACATCAAAGCCTACCAGAAAATCTATTCTAAAACGCTAGACAAGGATTTCAAAGGAAAGGCTGGTCTTCAAACTATTACTCTTATGATGACAGAGAAGGAGGATTTGACTCCCTTTATCCATCTGCAACATCATCAGCAAGAGCTGATATTAAAAGATGGAGTTGTTATTACAGCTAAACTTGCCCAGTTGGCAGGTGTCAAGGTTGGACAGACTCTAGAAATTGAAGGTAAGAAGCTAAAGGTCGCTGCCATTGCTGAGAACTACGTTGGTCATTTTATTTATATGAGTCAGGCTAGCTATGAGCAAATTTACGGAAAGCTACCCCAAGCCAACACTTATCTAGTTTCGCTAAAGGATATCAGTGCTACTGGTATTGAAAGTCAGGCAGGCTTACTTATGAATCAATCTGCAGTGTCCAGTGTTGTCCAGAATGCTTCAGCCATTCGGCTCTTTGACTCGGTCGCAAGTTCACTCAATCAGACCATGACCATCTTGGTCATCGTATCGGTTCTGTTGGCTATTGTTATCCTCTACAATCTGACCAATATAAACGTAGCTGAGAGAATCCGTGAACTCTCCACTATCAAGGTTCTCGGTTTTCATAATAATGAAGTCACCCTTTACATTTACCGTGAGACAATTGTGCTGTCCCTTGTGGGAATCGTACTTGGTTTGGTATCTGGTTTCTATTTACATCAATTTTTGATTCAAATGATTTCGCCTGCGACTATTCTCTTTTATCCGCAGGTAGGCTGGGAAGTATATGTGATTCCGGTAGCAGCAGTAAGCATCATTTTGACCTTGCTTGGTTTCTTTGTCAATTATCATCTGAGAAAGGTTGATATGCTTGAAGCTTTGAAATCTGTAGAGTAAGGTAGTTGTTTTTATCTGATTGAATTTATATTTACTCGTAAATCATGACCACCCGCATAGCGGGTGGTTTTTTCGTCTCGCACCTAGCGGAGCGAGACGGACTAATAGTCACATAATTATAAGGCTGATAGTATTAATTTCACTATCAGCCTTACAGGTTATTTAATGTTTCAGAAAAACTATAATGTCAAGATTAACTAAACAGTATCTAATTCTTTCAAATAATTTTCTATCTTCATCAACATTAAAGGATTGTTATAAATCTTACATAACTCTTTTGCTTCTATATAATAATTTTTGACTTGTTCTTTGTCTAGAAATTTGGCTCCAGCATTTCCTACAAGAATAAGTAGAGGAGCCAGTTGGTAGCTTGTCTGTCTTTGTTTACAGAGTTCAATCGTCTCAAGAGCTTCTTGGATGGCTTCGTTATATTTTTCCTTTGACACTAGGTAGTGAGCGTAGTTGTAACGAACTCTGATGTAGCCAAATAAAAACTCTTGATGCTCAAAATTTTTTGTCTGATATAACTCCATTAAATGAGAGTAGTTTGCCTCATATTCTTGTTCACGACCCACTAAGGAATAGAAATTAGATAGAGTATTCAATACCTTTAAATAAATCAGAGTATTTGAGGAGACTTTTAATAATATATTTTCCAATGAAGAAATAGCCTCACACTTACTGTCATATTGATAGAAGTCAATAATAGCTTTAATCCATTCAAGGTAAGTTCGGTCCTCTAGTGTTAGAAAAGTACTTCGTTCAATCTCTATTCTATAAATATATTCCAAATCGTCATAATTTCTATCATCTAATAGACGAGCAGATAATTGCTTAAAATTAGAGAGGTTAGATTTAATTTCAATTTGTTCATTGAAAAAGTAATCCAAAGGGACTTCAAGTCGTTGAGAGAGTTTGAATAACAAGTCTGCGGAGGGAATAAAATGACCTCTTTCAATTTTACTAATCTGACTTTGTTCACAAATTCCTTCTGCAAGAGTTTGTTGGGAGAGTCTCAACTCTTTTCTTTTCAATCTGAATTTCTCTGCGAGTGTATTCATTAAAGATAATAATCCTTCCTATTTGATTAACTTTATTATAAAATTTTTAGTTCAAAATAGCAAGTTAAAGAAATAAATAATTCTATATGGTAATAATAAGAAAAAAAAGTTCAAAATACAATAAAAAGTTTGAATAAATAAAATATATATGTTAAAATAAAAATAAGAAAACAGAAAGGGGTTTCACAATATAAGATGAGGAGAAATCGTGGAATTAAAAAATAGTTATATTTGTATTACTAAGTGTTCTTGCATTTGGTAATACAATTCCCTATCAACAGTTTGTTCAGAAGAATAGACAATTGGAAGTTCGAGTACAATCACAAAAAAAATCGAATGGACTTGATGTTGGAAAGGCAGATTAAAGAATAATGGAATAGAATTAGTCTCTAGTATATTCTCTTTTATTATTCATTAAAAATTGTAGGTGCAAGAATGAAGATTACTGATGCAAATAATGAAAATATTGACTACATAGAAGAAATGCTATTGGAACACAATAAGAAATGTTTACCTTCATGTCAGGATGAGGACTATAAACAGATTGCTTTTATTGTTGAGAATAATCAAGAGATAGTAGGTGGCATCGTAGCTTATTCGGTTATTTGGAAAATATTATATATTGATACACTTTGGGTTAAAAACACTTATAGACGTCAAGGGATAGCAACTGCATTGTTAAATAATGTTTTAGAAAGTGCCAAAAATTACGGATGTAGTATTGTTCATTTAAGCACCTTTGACTTTCAAGGTTTAGATTTCTACTTAAGTCAAGGTTTTGAAGTTTTTGGAATTCTTAATGACTCTCCAGATGGGCATAAAGAATACTTTTTGAGTAAAAGAATAGAGAAATAAAAATGTTTTATAAAAATTCTAGTATTGATTTTACTAATCTAGTTAATGAAAATAATCTTAAGACACCACTGTTAGTATATGATGAAGAAGATTCTTTTATCAATAGTTTAGTAAGCTTGTTAGTTTATAGAGGGCATGGGTATTTCTGTCCTCTATTTTAGAATAAGGAATGCACTATGAAAAAATTATTTATACTCATATCCAACCTGCTTGCTAGTTTGTTCTTTGTTTGGGTATTTACCATTTGGACTGATACATATGTCTCCAATTATTACCCCAACGTTGTTGTACGTGATTCTTCCCCTGAAACAACTTTTCAGCATGTTGCTACACGCTTGGAAAAACTAGCAGAAGAAACGGATAGCTTTATTGCGATTCAACACCAGGATCTTAACTCAGAAGGTACTCCAGTGTTTTCTTATACGACCTTTGGGAACGGAAAGTTGCCTGATGGGCTACAGGAAAAAAATCTAGAAGATGCTCAAAGTAGTAGTGTTGAAACAAACTATTTTGTATTCGATGGAAACCTAGATATTCACTTGCTAAGAGAGGAGCTAAGTCAACTTGGCTTGACTAACATGCACCTGATAATTCCATCTAAACTATCTACGTTAATGGCTATCTTTAGTAACGGATTTCAGTTAATCGGTTTATTGATTTTCATCTTAACCTTTGGAGCACTGACTTTAATTAGTCAAATTAGCCAATTACGGTCGTCGGGCATTCGCCTCATTTCAGGAGAGAAACGGTGGTCCATTTTCCTTAGACCAGTTGGTGAGGATTTGAAAGGGATAGCTGTTGGTTTCAGTTTAGCTGGCGTGCTCGCCATTCTTATGCAAAAAATTCTGTCGCTTCCAACGCAATCCCTAATGACCATAGGAGAAGGCTTGCTCAGTTATAATCTCATCTTGTTGTCGATCTCCCTGTTTTTCGCTCAACTCTTCGCAGTTGGAATAAAAAAGATACACCTGATGCAGATTATAAAAGGGCAAGTGCCTGTCAGAGGAATCATTAGTTTGATTTTAATCGGTCAACTATTAGCGATTATTATTGTAACGCTGGGAATAGGGAGTAGCTTAAAGTATTCCCAAGCCTGGCAACAGCATCGGATTGGACAAGAGGCTTGGAGCCAGGAAAGGCAACTGATTACCCTATCATTCAGCCGTGAAGGAGCGGGTCCTGGTTTTGATGAACAAGCTCAAAGGAAACTCAGAACTTGGTATCAATTGATGGATTTGGCTGTTTCAGAAAAAAAGGCTTTCTTATCTAGACACCAGTTAATTGACCGTTCTTTGCAAAATGGCATGGCTTCCTCCAAAAACTTGACAACCTCTACAGAATGGCACGATTACAACCCGAATGGCAATGTCCTTATCGTCACACCGCAATACTTGGAGCGTCAAAACATTCCTGTAGATATAACTATTGAGCAAAAGATGAATCACCTTGATGTAGGGGAGTTTGTCTTATTGCTGCCTGAACACCTCCGTTCAGAGGAAGAACATTATAAATCTGTTTTTGAAGACGACTTAACCAGTCGCATGTCTAGTCGAAATGAACGACAGCAAATGACTGCTACGGTAGGTTATTTGGAATCAGGTCAGGATCGTTTTGTGTATAATACGACCCCTATTTCTTACCAGCAGTTTTTGAAAGATCCAATCATCATTGTTATAACACCCCAATCAACTGGTCCACAGTCCATTTTGTTTTGGGTAGACGCAGTACAGAACTACGTTCTCTTTAATCAATTGTCTGATGCCCAGGAGCTTATCCAGAGACAAGGCATTGAAAATTGGGTCTCAGAAATGCAAACAGGTTACCACAACTACATCACATTATTGGATAATATCCAGAGGGAACGTTGGGTAATGCTAGCAGGAGCTGTGCTTGGGATTGCAACTTCAATCTTGTTGTTTAACACTATGAATAGGCTCTACTTTGAAGAATTTAGACGTGCCATTTTTATCAAACGCATTGCAGGTCTCAGGTTCTTAGAAATCCATCGCACTTATCTCTTTGCTCAACTGGGTGTGTTTTTACTGGGATTTATTGCGAGTGTATTTCTTATGGTAGAGATAGTAGTTGCTTTCTTAGTCTCGTTACTCTTTACTGGTCTATCTCTTTTACAGTTACATGTCCAAATGCAGAAAGAAAACAAGATGTCCATGCTTGTTTTGAAGGGAGGTTAATATGATTGAACTTAAACAGGTGAGTAAATCTTTTGGAGAACGAGAGTTATTTTCGAATCTTTCAATAACATTTGAGGCTGGAAAAGTCTATGCCTTAATTGGTTCAAGTGGTAGCGGAAAAACAACCTTGATGAACATGATTGGGAAATTAGAATCTTATGATGGCACGATTTTTTACCGAGGTAAAGACTTGGCCAATTATAAATCGAGTGATTTTTTCCGTCACGAATTGGGCTACCTCTTCCAGAACTTTGGCTTAATTGAAAACCAAAGTATTGAAGAAAACCTTAAGCTAGGTCTCATTGGTCAAAAGTTGAGTCGGTCGGAACAGCGGTTGAGGCAGAAGCAGGCTTTAGAACAGGTCAGCCTGGCTTATCTTGACCTAGATAAGCGCATCTTTGAGTTATCGGGCGGAGAATCGCAACGGGTTGCCTTGGCAAAAGTTATCTTAAAGAATCCACCCCTTATTCTGGCAGATGAGCCAACAGCTTCAATAGACCCAGCAACCTCTCAGTTGATTATGGAGATTTTGCTATCTCTTCGAGATGATAATAGGCTAATCATTATCGCAACACATAATCCGGCAATTTGGGAGATGGCTGATGAAGTGTTCACGATGGATCGTCTGAAATAAAAATCCTTGTTTTTAATTGCACGATGAGTTACCGAAATATTATCATGAATCAATAATTGGAGTTAATTTAGAATTGTACTTTATTAATATTGAGGTGACTTTTTCTTGATAAAGGAAGAAATAGTGGAGAGGAAGTTAGATTGAAAAAATTCGACAATTATATTATTGCGAAGCCTTGCGATTCTAATTCAGATAAACTGTAAAAAATCTTAATAATTGAAAGTTTGGTGGATGATATTTTGCAATTTTCTATCAGAATCAATAATAGTGTAGGAGAGATTTTCCTCCTACAACCGTTTCAAAAGAAATATTTACCCATTGGGAGAAGATGTTGCAGTGGATAATGTGTTACTCACTGAAAAATATAATTTTCAACTAAAAGATTTTGAAGGATTCATTTCAAAATAAACAATAATTAAAGAATAAGAAAAATCCTCCGTTTCAAAGAGTAGGGAACTCTTTGTGACAGAGGATTTTTTCTATAGGGCTTTAGCAGCTGCAATTGCGGCTTCGAAGTTTGGTTCAGAGTTGATATTGTCCACGTATTCAACGTAGCGAATAGTATTATCAGTATCGAGGACAAAGACTGCGCGTGCCAATAGGTGCCACTCATTGATTAAGAGGGCATAATCACGTCCAAAGGACTGGTCGAAATAGTCTGAGAGCATGATGGCATTTTCAATACCTTCAGCACCGCACCAACGTTTTTGAGCAAAAGGTAGGTCCATTGAAACAGTCAAGACAACCGTATTATCCAGTCCAGCCAGTTCTTCATTAAAACGACGCGTTTGAGTTGAGCAGATGCCTGTATCGATAGAAGGCACGACACTCAAGACTTTTTTCTTGCCATCAAAATCAGCCAGAGATTTTTTAGAAAGGTCTGTTGTAGTGAGAGAAAAATCAAGCGCCTTATCGCCGACTTGTAGTTGTTTACCTGTAAAGCTCACAGGATTTCCGAGAAAAGTTACCATAGGATACTCCAATCTTTTTTCTTCCATTTTAGCTGAAACAGCCGGAATTTTCCAATGATTTGACCGGAAATGTGTGCATAGAAAAAACGCCAGCTCATGTGAGAATGACGTTTTTCAGAGGCTTATACTCAATGAAAATCAAAGAGCAAACTAGGAAGCTAGCCACAGGCTGTACTTGAGTACGGCAAGGCGACGCTGACGTGGTTTGAATTTGATTTTCGAAGAGTATTATTTTGCCAATCCTTCAGCAATCTTATCAAGGTTGTATTTCATCATGTTGTAGTAGCTGTCGCCTTCTTTACCTTGTTCTGCGATAGAGTCAGTAAAGATTTGTGCGTAGATTGGGATGTTTGTGTCTTGTGAAACAGTCTTCATTGGACGGTCATCCACACTTGATTCTACAAAGAGTGAAGGAGTTTTTGTTTGGCGAAGTTTTTCAACCAAGGTCTTGATTTGGTCAGGAGTTCCTTCTTCTTCAGTATTGATTTCCCAGATATAGGCACTTGGGACACCGTAGGCTTTAGAGAAGTATTTGAAGCATCCTTCGCTGGTTACGATGAGTTTTTTCTCAGCAGGGATGTTGTTAAATTTCTCTTTAGCTTCCTTGTCAAGTTTGTCTAGCTTATCAGTATATTCTTTGAGATTTTTTTCGTAGAATTCCTTGTTGCTAGGGTCTTTAGCGCTCAATTGTTTTGCGATATTTTTAGCAAAGATCATACCGTTTTCAAGGTTGAGCCAAGCGTGTGGGTCTTCTTTACCTTTTTCGTTTTGGCCTTCAAGGTAGATAACATCAACGCCTTCGCTGACTGCAAAGTAGTCTTTGTTTTCAGTTTTCTTGGCATTTTCTACCAATTTTGTAAACCAAGCATTGCCACCAGTTTCAAGGTTGATACCGTTGTAGAAAATCAAATCAGCTTGAGATGTTTTCTTAACGTCTTCAGGAAGTGGTTCGTATTCGTGTGGGTCTTGACCAACAGGAACGATACTGTGAAGATCAATCTTGTCACCAGCAATATTTTTAGTAATATCAGCGATGATTGAGTTTGTAGCAACAACTTTTAGTTTTTGACCAGAAGCTGCATCTTTTTTTCCGCTAGCACATGCTACGAGAACAATGGCGGAAAGAAAAAGAACCAACAATGTACCTAATTTTTTCATTAGATCCTCCAATTTATTGGGGCTTTACCCCTTATTTTAACAAATGTTTATTTTTTAGTTTCAAATATCGTTGTTTTGGAGCGATAAAGAAGCTAATGAGAAAGAAACTAGCGGCTGTAAGCACGATACTAGAACCTGCCGCAACGTTAAAGCTATAACCGATAAAGAGTCCCAAAACTGAAGCTGTAGCTCCAAAGGTTGAGGAAAGGAAAATCATGCTTTTCAGGCTATTAGCATAAAGATAAGCAGTTGCAGCTGGGGTAATCAGCATGGCTACAATCAGGATAGTTCCGACACTTTGCATGGCTGTCACAGACACGAGAGTCAGGAGTACCATGAGAAGGTAGTGATAGAAATTGACAGGCATTCCCATGGCTTTAGCCAATAGTTCATCAAAGGAAGTTATCAAGAGTTGCTTGAAGAAAATCCAGATTAACAAGAGAATGGCTGCCCCTACCCCTATGGTAATAAACATATCCGTATCTTGGACGGCTAGGATATTACCAAAAAGGATATGGAAAAGGTCAGTTGAACTTTTAGCGACACTAATCAAGATGATACCGAGGGCTAAGAAAGAAGAAAAGGTAATGCCGATGGCGGTATCGCTTTTGATAATCGAGTTTCCCTTGATGTAGGTAATGATGATGGCAGCTAGCAATCCAAAGACAATGGCTCCGACAAAGAAGTCAACGCCCAAGATGAAGGAGAGGGCTACACCTGGTAAGACAGCATGTGAAATGGCATCTCCCATGAGTGACATCCCGCGTAGAATGATGAAACATCCTACAGCTCCAGCTACGACCCCGACGACAATGGCTGTTATCAAGGCATTTTGTAAGAAATGGAATTTTTGCAATCCATCGATAAATTCTGCAATCATAGGTCACCTCCATTGAAAAAGAGTCGATTACCGTAAGCTTCTTTGAGATTGGCTTCGGTAAAGGTTTCTTTGGTTGGACCAAAGGCAATCACTTCTCGATTGACAAGCAAGACTTGATCGAAGTAGTGGGGAACCTTGCTGAGGTCGTGGTGGACGATGAGAACCGTCTTCCCAGCTTTTTTCAGATCTCTCAGCGTATTCATGATGATTTCCTCACTGACAGAGTCAATCCCAACAAAGGGTTCATCCAAGAGGATATAGTCGGCTTCCTGTACCAAACATCTGGCAATCAAGACCCGCTGGAATTGACCTCCAGACAGTTGACTGATTTGCCGTTCAGCATAGTCAGCTAGACCGACGATTTCAAGGGCTTCTTGCACTTTCTTCCAATGTTTAGCCTTTAAACTTCGAAAGAGAGGGATAGAGGGAAAGAGTCCTAACGAGACACATTCCTTGACCTTGATGGGAAAGTTGTAGTCGATATTGATTTTTTGTTCGACATAGGCGATTCGATGTAAGGATTTTTTAACTTCCTTGTCATCGAGAAATGCCTGACCTTGATGTGGGATAATTCCCAGCATACCTTTTACTAGTGTTGATTTCCCAGCACCGTTGGGGCCAATGATACCGGTGATTGTTGGTCCGTGGAGCACTAGTGAAATATCCTTAAGTGCCAACGTTTCTTTGTAGGAGACACTGAGGTTTTCGATACGTATCATAAACTTATATTCCTCCTACCTCTTAATATACATTAAAAAAAAAATTAAGTCAAGTTAATTTTTAAAAAATTAAAATAATAACTGAAAAATGATGGAAAGAGAAAGTTCATTTTTAATTGCATTCCCAGGTAATTTTTGTTAAGCTAAAAGCAAGTACAAATGAAAGCGAGAACAAGATGACACGTTATCAAGATGATTTTTATGATGCAATCAATGGAGAATGGCAGAAGACTGCTGAAATCCCAGCAGATAAGTCTCAAACTGGAGGTTTTGTTGATTTAGACCAGGAAATTGAAGACTTAATGCTGGCTACAACAGACAAGTGGTTGGCAGGAGAAGAGGTGCCTGAGGATGCTATCTTGGCAAACTTTGTCAAATACCACCGCCTAGTCCGTGATTTTGATAAGAGAGAAGCTGACGGTATCACACCTGTCTTACCACTTCTTAAAGAATTCCAAGAATTGGAGACTTTTGCGGATTTTACAGCTAGACTAGCAGAGTTTGAACTTGCAGGAAAACCTAACTTCCTACCTTTTGGTGTATCGCCAGACTTTATGGATGCCAGAATCAATGTTCTATGGGCTAGCGCTCCAAGCACAATCTTGCCAGATACGACCTACTATGCAGAAGACCATCCTCAGTGCGAAGAGCTCTTGACTCTTTGGAAAGAAAGCAGCGCAAATCTTCTCAAGGCTTATGATTTCTCTGATGAAGAAATTGAAGACTTGTTAGAGAAAAGACTAGAATTGGACCGCCGAGTTGCAGCAGTGGTGCTTTCTAATGAAGAAAGTTCAGAATATGCTAAACTTTACCATCCATACGCTTACGAAGATTTCAAAAAATTCGCTCCTGCCCTACCTTTGGATGACTTCTTCCAAGCTGTTCTTGGACAAGTACCAGACAAGGTTATTGTAGACGAGGAACGTTTCTGGCAAGCTGCAGACCAATTCTATAGTGAAGAAGCTTGGCCTCTCCTCAAGGCAACCTTAATTTTAAGTGTTGTGAATCTCTCAACCAGCTATTTAACAGAAGAAATCCGTGTCTTGTCAGGTGCCTATAGCCGTGCGCTTTCAGGAGTTCCAGAAGCCAAAGACAAGGTCAAGGCAGCCTACCAGCTAGCACAAGGTCCTTTCAAACAAGCCTTGGGTCTCTGGTATGCTCATGAAAAATTCTCTCCAGAGGCCAAGGCAGACGTAGAGAAAAAAGTGGCAACTATGATTGATGTCTATAAGGAACGCTTGGCTAAAAATGACTGGCTGACTCCTGAAACTCGTGACAAGGCCATTGTCAAACTCAATGTCATCAAGCCTTATATCGGCTACCCAGAAGAATTACCAGAACGCTACAAGGACAAGGTAGTGGATGAGACTGCTAGTCTTTTTGACAATGCTCTAGCCTTTGCGCGTGTGGAAATCAAACACAGTTGGAGCAAGTGGAACCAGCCTGTAGACTACAAGGAGTGGGGTATGCCTGCTCATATGGTCAATGCTTACTACAATCCACAGAAGAACCTGATTGTCTTTCCAGCGGCCATTTTGCAAGCACCTTTCTATGACTTGCACCAGTCATCTTCTGCTAACTACGGTGGTATTGGGGCAGTTATTGCCCATGAAATTTCCCACGCCTTTGACACCAACGGAGCTTCCTTTGATGAAAATGGTAGCCTCAAGGATTGGTGGACTGAGAGCGACTATGCTGCCTTCAAGGAGAAAACACAAAAAGTCATTGACCAATTTGATGGACAGGATTCTTATGGTGCAACCATCAACGGTAAATTGACTGTATCAGAAAACGTGGCTGACTTGGGAGGAATCGCTGCAGCGCTTGAAGCAGCCAAGAGAGAACCAGACTTCTCAGCAGAAGAATTCTTCTACAACTTCGGTCGCATCTGGCGCATGAAAGGTCGTCCAGAATTTATGAAACTTTTGGCTAGCGTCGATGTGCACGCACCAGCTAAACTCCGTGTCAATGTACAAGTACCAAACTTCGATGATTTCTTTACAACCTATGATGTCAAAGAAGGAGACGGTATGTGGCGTTCACCAGAAGAGCGCGTGATTATTTGGTAAGGCAAAAAATCTAGTCATCAGAAAAAAGGCATCCAATCAGGTGTGAAAACCTTGATAGGATGCCTTTTATAATTGAAAGATTTGCTGGATAGTTTACTTAAATTGTGCTATTGATTGTCATCATTTTACTAGAAAAAAGGATTGAAAGTTTTTTCGTGAGCAATAGTAGTAGCTGGACCATGTCCTGGATAAACATCGTAGTTTGGCAGGGTGAAAAGTTGGGTCTGTATACTATGAAGGAGTTGCTTCATGCTACCAGTCGGAAGGTCTGTTCGTCCGATGGTTTCACGGAAAAGAGCATCTCCTGTCAAGACTAGGTGAGCATCAGGAAAGACAATAGAAACGCCGCCGATAGAGTGACCTGGTGTTGGCAAGACAGTGAAACGAAATTCCTCTAGTTGGTATTCTTCGTGAAAGATAAAAGTGTGTTCAGCAGGTTTTGCGACCACATCTTCCATATCATCGTGGCGAGGTAGCCCAGAGAGATTATCGACAGGAGTGTAGAGCCAGCTGGCTTCACTCTCTGCGATATAGACAGAAGGATTGCCAAAAGTTTCGCGAACCAAGTCCAGACTCATGATATGGTCATAATGGGCGTGGGTCAATAGAATGGCACAGATCGGTTTGTTGATGTTCTCTATTGTCTGACGAATAGCTTCCCAATGGCTACCAGGATCGACGACGATAAGGTGCTTTTCGCCCTCCAAGTAATAGGTATTTTCATAGGCAACAGGATTCACGGTTTTATGGATTTTCATACTAGCTCCAATCTCAAAGAATGTACTAATACTCTTCGAAAATCTCTTCAAACCGCGTCAACTTTATCTGCAACCTCAAAGCAGTGCTTTGAGCAATCTGCGACTAGTTTCCTAGTTTCCTCTTTGATTTTCATTGAGTATAAATTAAGTATAGCACAGTTGGGGAGAATAAGCTGGAAAAGGAAATAGGTCTAGAAAGAAGAATACGGTTTGGATAAAAATAAGCCCCAAGTGAGTTCGAGGCTTAAACTGTTTTAATTACCAGCATAATATTTTTGGATTCCCTTGATAATCCCTTCAACCAGTTTATCTTGGTAGTCACTACTGCGGATTTTTTGGTTTTCTTCTGGATTATCCATATATCCCATCTCTAGCAAAACAGCTGGTTTAGCTGTTTCACGGAGAACAGCAAAGGTTGCTTGCAAGAGCCCAGCATCCCTAGCTCCAGTTTCAGCTAGCAGTGAAGAATGGATCTCGGCTGCAAGACGATTGCTTTCACTCATCCGTTCAGGATTGTTGTGCCAATCCTTGTTAATCTTGCTAGGGAAACCAGGTTCATCCTTGTAAGAATAGGTCTGGATACCTAGATTAACGGTTGTATCATTCCCTTTTGCATTGAAATGAAGGCTGATGAAAAAGTCAGCATTGGTCTTGTTGACCATACGAGAACGCTCGGTAATAAAATCAACGTCTATATCACTATCTCGAGAGGTGAGAACGGTGTAGCCTAGGCCTTCTAATCGTTTACGTAGCTTACGATAAACTTGTAGGTTCAATTCTTTCTCAGCTATGCCATAGTAATAAGCCCCGCGATCCTTACCACCGTGTCCTGGATCGAGAAAGATAGTTTTAGAGTAATGTCCTTTTTGAAAACCTTGTGCTAATTCACGAACCCATTTTCCATTCCCTTGGAAGAGCTGGTTTTTACTATCCACAGCATAGGTTCCTGTAACATACACACCATCGTCCTTAAGATAGTACCAAGCTTGATAGTCTGGGTCATAAATCCATTCTTTGTGGGCCATGTAGCCACTAGATTTGAGGTAGTAGGAACCAATCCATTGTTTTTGGGCATAGCGTCCGCCAGATTTTAGGTAAAACCAACTAGAGTAGCTTTGGTCGTAGATCCATTCCTTATCTGCCATAGCACCGCTGGATTTGAGGTAGTAATCGCCTTTCCAGACATTGGCCAGCATTCTACCGTAGTCATCAAAAGCATACCACTTGCCATTGATTTGGCTCCATTGATTGGATAAATATTTACCTGAACCATTAATATAGTACCAATTATTTCCCATTTGGTACCAAGTGTTTTCAAGCAAGTAGCCATGACTATCAAAGAAATAACCGTCATAGAGAGTATCTGTAAATTTGACCCCAGTTTGACTATAAAAAGTCCACTTGTTCCCCTCTTTTACCCAGCCGGTTTGTATAGGTTGATTAGGTTTGGTTTCCGTAGAAAGAGAAGGTTTGCTTTCTTGCTCACTTGAACTAGCTATACTTGACGAAGTTTCTGTACTAGCTTGAGAACTACTAGCAGAAGTATTTGTAGAATTGCTAGTGGAAGCATTTGTTGAGCTACTGGTTGAACTAGTCGTCGGGTTAGTAGTGGGATGACTCGTATCTTCAGCTAAAACGACTTGGCTGGATAAGCCGAGAACAGCCAAGGCTAAAAGTGTCAATCTTTTGTGTGATTTCATGTTGTTTGCCTTTCTAGAAAGATGAAAATTCAGTAATTATCGTAAAAAAACTGTGCTTATTACCATTATACACTAAAAAAGTTAGAAAATTACCAAAATATCAAACCTTATTTTAAAAAAGATGGAGAAGATAAGGCAAATTGGGAAGATTTTTAAAAGGAAATCAGAAGTATGCTATAATATAGGAAAATAATAAGGTAAGTTTCTGTTGAAATTTTAATAATGTAAGGTTATATGTTATACTAAAAATGAGAAAATAAAGACTTGCTCAAGTAAATACGAGGAGAAGTTATGGCTTTTTTAGATCAATTAAGAGATAGTGCTAGAATCGTGAAAGAAACGACAAGTAATGTCATTTCAGAAGGAAAGCAAAATGTTGAAAATAATCGTAAGAGAAAAGAAATCCAATTGCGACAAAATAAAATTAATGACTTATATAGATTAATTGGAATTAAATTTGTTGAAGAAAATTTAGAAGAAATAAAGGAAAATTCTCTCTATTCTTCAGAAATTGCTGAGATAAAAGAGTTATTTAAAGAACAAATTAGTATTCAAAAATCGATTGACATGGATGACCAAGATTTGATTTCTTGTCCAAATTGTGGAGAAAGTTTAGCAAGAAGTTTTGAGTTTTGTATCAATTGTGGTAAGGCAGTGAAGAAGAGTTAAAAATGAAAGATTATACTGTAAAAATAGTCTGTCCAAGTTGTTCTAAAAAGATAGGAGTAGGTTGGAAATTTTGTGCTTTTTGTGGAGAATATGTTGATAATTCAAAACCAAAAGTAGAACTACGCTATCTTGATGACAGCAGGGGTGACTACAATCCTAAAAAGGAAAAAAATCCGCATTTTAAAATGCCATCTAGCTTTAAGCAGGTTAGCGAAAAAATAAAGGATAGTATTTCTGAAAAAATTGATAAGGGTGAGGAAGTTTCAGATAATACTTTGTCCTTCTTTACCTTTGTAATTACAAAAGATGGCGTTGAAATAAAGGAACTTGATGAAATTGTAAATGGTCTTCAAAATAGTTCTATACAAAAGGATTATCTTGGTTACTACTTACAAAGTGAATTAGAAGATATCTATGTTAATAATGTAAAAATTGAAGTGGGGAAAAAACACTATCTAACGAATAGAGACACGTTTAGACAAGGTGAGACTATTTATATATTTAGTCTCATGAATCAAAAGGATGTTGAATGGCAGCAGGAAGAAATTACTCTTCAAATAGCTGATAAAATTGGTGATAGTTTTGAAGTCTTTGATGATGAAATTCTATATCTTATCCCAAATGATGATCAAGTAATTTTAAATAACAGCATTCCTCAGGATAAAATTCGTTTAAAAAACTATGATTTAGTATCCATTCATCACAGATTATTCCTTGTCTACGGTAATCAATTAATTTTTCAAAATGAATTAACTGAAGAGCAAGAGAAAAGTATTGCTGAGAATATCAATAGTATTTCAGACGATACAAGCTTATCTGTTTCAATTCGAAAACGTTTGGCTGGAGAAAAGTTGTTGCTTTCGGATATTGATTTTTCAGTGTCTTCTGGGGAAATCGTACTCATTTTAGGTGGATCTGGTGCAGGAAAAACAACACTCATCAATGCAATAATGGGAATTGAAAAAGCAGATGCTGAAATCTTGTTAGGAAATATCAATATTTATAATCAATTCGATAAAGTTAAAAGAATGATTGCAAATGTTCCTCAGTTTAGTTTGCACCGTGAAAAAGATAGTGTCTATATGACATTGAAAAATGCTGCTGAGATGAAACTAGTTAGGGATTTTACAAAAGACAAGTCTCTATTGGAAGATAAAATTTCAAGGGTTTTAGAGACCGTGAAATTGACAAAGAAAAGAGATTCTTTAGTATCAGAACTTAGTGGGGGGGAAAAGAAGAGACTAAGTATTGCAACGGAGTATATTGCAGATCCTGTTTTATTTGTCTTGGATGAACCAGATTCAGGTGTAGATGGTAGCAATGCTCGTTCGATCATGTCTAGTCTTAGAAATATAGCTGATGATAATAAGATTGTTTTTATTATTTCCCATAGTCCTGATAGAACGCCTGAGTTGTTTGACAAGGTCTTAGTTCTGGCTAAAAGTGAGGAAGAATCTTGTGGTAAATTAGCTTTTTACGGTTCTGTAGAAGAGACTTTGAGTTTTTTCAATGTAAACCAATTGGAACTTGTGGTATCTGAAGTAGAAGCGACTCCAGATGACTACATTAAAAAATATAAAGATTATAGAGGAGATTAAGATGAATTACGTATCGAATAAAGAACAGGTGTTAATCTATTTAGGGAAATTTAAACGCAATTTCTTAAATTCAAATGGATGGTATGCATTAGTCAGTACAGCAATAATCGCTTTAGTTGCCTGTATAGTTTCTGGTAGCGCAGGTTTTGGAGATAGGATAGGTGAAACCTCATTTATTATTGTTTGTGCTTGTATCTGGATTGGAATGTTTAATTCTATTACTTTGATTTGTCGTGAGAGGGATATTATTAAGCATGAGTATCGAGGAGGGATGAACTTATCATCTTATATGTTTGCTCATATGTTATTCCAAGGAATCATCTCCTTAATTCAAACCGTCATTTTTTCAAGCATCCTATTTTTATTCTATGGTAGCAAGATTGCTGAGTTTCCAACTACATTTGATAATGATATTTTGCGCTTTATTTCTTATTTTCTTACCATATTTTTAATGATTTATTCTGCGGATACCTTGGGCTTATTTGTTTCGTCGCTAGTCAAGAATGTAGAACAGGCTATGACCGTCATGCCCTTTGTGATTTTATTACAATTCCTATTTTCAGGTAATCTTTCTTTGGATGGTTTTTTAAAATTTTTCTCTTTTCTTACAGTGAGTAGATATGGCTATGATGGACTTTTAGGATTGGCTAATGTTTCAATAGAAGGGGGGAGTGGAAGTTTGCAAACTAGAATCGCTCATACTGAAGATGTACTAATTAATTTTCTAGTTGGATGGATAATTCTGATTGCATTTTCAATTCTTTTTGCATACTTAGCAAGTAAGTTTTTAAAATCTGTTGAAAATGATACTAGAAGTTAAAGTCTCTTTATAAATTTGCATTGGAAAAAATTAGTTAATATCTATTGAAAATATAAGAAGAAGACTAGTTGCCTGTCTTAGATGGGTAACTGGTTTTTCTTTTAGGTGGCATTCTCTTTTTCTAGTTTTCATATTCTTAAAAAAGTGATAAAATGGTAGGAAGAATTGGAGAGTAGAAATGCCGAAAGAAGTGAATTTAACAGGCGAAGAAGTTGTCGCTTTAACTAAAGAATATTTAACGGAAGAGGATGTCCATTTTGTCCATAAGGCCTTGGTTTATGCGGTGGATTGCCATAGTGGTCAATACCGCAAATCAGGCGAGCCTTATATCATTCACCCTATCCAAGTGGCAGGTATTTTAGCCAAGCTCAAGCTGGATGCTGTAACGGTAGCTTGTGGTTTCTTGCATGATGTGGTAGAAGATACAGATGCGACCTTGGACGATTTGGAAAGAGAGTTTGGTCCTGATGTGCGTGTGATTGTCGATGGGGTTACCAAGCTTGGTAAAGTCAAGTATAAGTCTCACGAAGAGCAGTTGGCAGAAAATCATCGTAAGATGCTCATGGCCATGTCTGAAGACATTCGAGTTATCTTGGTCAAACTGTCTGACCGCTTGCACAATATGCGGACCCTGAAACATCTTCGAAAAGATAAGCAGGAACGTATTTCCAAAGAAACTATGGAAATCTATGCCCCGCTTGCCCACCGTCTGGGGATTTCCAGTGTCAAATGGGAATTGGAAGACCTGTCTTTCCGTTATCTCAATCCGACGGAGTTTTACAAGATTACCCATATGATGAAGGAAAAACGCAGAGAGCGTGAAGCCTTGGTGGATGAGGTAGTCACAAAATTAGAGGAATATACGACGGATCGTCACCTAAAAGGGAAGATTTACGGTCGTCCCAAGCATATTTACTCGATTTTCCGCAAAATGCAGGATAAGAGAAAACGGTTTGAGGAGATCTATGACCTGATTGCCATTCGTTGTATTTTAGATACTCAAAGTGATGTTTACGCCATGCTTGGTTATGTGCATGAACTTTGGAAACCGATGCCTGGTCGCTTTAAAGATTATATCGCTAACCGCAAGGCCAATGGTTACCAGTCTATCCATACGACTGTTTATGGGCCAAAAGGGCCGATTGAATTTCAGATTCGAACCAAGGAAATGCACGAAGTGGCTGAGTACGGGGTTGCGGCCCACTGGGCTTATAAGAAAGGCATTAAGGGGCAGGTTAACAGCAAGGAATCAGCTATTGGAATGAACTGGATCAAGGAGATGATGGAGCTCCAAGATCAGGCTGATGATGCCAAGGAATTTGTGGATTCAGTCAAGGAAAACTATCTGGCTGAGGAGATTTATGTCTTTACTCCAGATGGTGCTGTCCGTTCTCTTCCAAAAGATTCAGGACCGATTGACTTTGCCTACGAAATCCATACTAAAGTCGGTGAAAAAGCGACGGGTGCTAAGGTCAATGGCCGTATGGTTCCGCTGACAACCAAGCTCAAGACAGGGGATCAGGTTGAAATTGTCACCAACCCGAACTCCTTTGGACCGAGCCGTGACTGGCTCAATATGGTCAAGACCAGCAAGGCGCGTAACAAGATTCGTCAGTTCTTTAAAAATCAAGACAAGGAATTGTCTGTTAACAAGGGCCGTGAAATGCTGATGGCCCAGTTCCAAGAAAATGGCTATGTGGCCAATAAATTCATGGACAAGCGCCACATGGACCAAGTTCTGCAAAAGACCAGCTACAAGACAGAAGAATCCCTTTTTGCGGCTATTGGTTTTGGCGAAATCGGTGCGATTACCGTCTTTAACCGTCTGACTGAAAAGGAACGCCGTGAGGAAGAGCGTGCTAAGGCCAAGGCTGAGGCAGAGGAGCTTGTCAAAGGTGGCGAGATCAAGGTTGAAAATAAAGAAACCCTCAAGGTCAAGCATGAGGGTGGTGTGGTCATTGAAGGTGCTTCTGGACTCCTAGTTCGTATTGCCAAGTGCTGTAATCCCGTTCCTGGTGACGATATTGTCGGTTATATCACCAAGGGTCGTGGTGTAGCCATTCACCGTGTGGACTGTATGAACCTGCGCGCCCAAGAAAACTACGAGCAACGTCTCCTTGATGTGGAGTGGGAAGACCAGTACTCTAGCTCAAATAAGGAGTATATGGCCCATATCGACATCTACGGCCTCAACCGTACAGGATTGTTGAACGATGTACTACAAGTTCTCTCAAACACAACCAAGAATATCTCAACAGTCAACGCCCAACCAACCAAGGATATGAAATTTGCCAATATCCATGTGTCCTTCGGTATTGCCAACCTCTCTACATTGACCACGGTTGTGGACAAGATTAAGAGTGTGCCAGAAGTCTATTCTGTCAAACGGACCAACGGCTAATTGTCCTAGTTATTACTAGAAAGGCTATTATGAAAATCATTATCCAGCGGGTTAAAAAAGCCCAAGTCAGTATCGAAGGTCAGGTGCAGGGGAAAATCAATCAGGGGCTCTTATTACTGGTGGGTGTTGGACCAGAGGACCACGAGGAAGATTTGGACTATGCTGTGAGAAAACTGGTCAACATGCGTATTTTTTCAGACGCAGAAGGCAAGATGAACCTGTCTGTCAAAGATATTGAAGGAGAAATCCTCTCTATTTCTCAGTTTACCCTCTTTACGGACACCAAGAAAGGCAATCGTCCAGCCTTTACAGGCGCAGCCAAGCCTGATATGGCATCAGACTTCTATGATGCATTCAATCAAAAATTAGAGCAAGAAGTGCCCGTTCAGACAGGTATCTTTGGAGCGGATATGCAGGTTGAGCTGGTCAATGACGGACCAGTTACCATTATCCTTGATACGAAAAATAGATAAGAAAGACCAAGCCCAGCCGGCTTGGTTTTTCTCATCTATCATAAAATATTCCAAAATGAAATGGGTTCTTGATAGGCTTTGGGGAAGTCTCTTTTCAAGCTTTGGCAGGTGCGATAGGAAGGGACGAGATGTCCTAGGATGAGGAGAGTTACCTGAAGGAAAAGTGGGATACCCCTTAAAAATATCAAAGAGAGAATTATCAGGATATCCCATAGGAGGATTTGTAAGGCAAAACACCAGAATCTTGGTCTAATCTGGGAATAGAGTTGACTAAAGTGGTCACAAAGTTGGTTGGAAAGATAGGTCAATAGTACAGGATGAAAGAAAATGAGCCAATGACTGTAAATCAAAATCCAATCCCAAGTAAGCCCCTCTTTAAATGTCAAAAATGCCAGCATGATTCCATCAATGACAAGGAGTTGAGTGGTTTTGATGAAGATGATTTTTTTCATGCTAAAACCTCCTTTTCCTTAGAGACACTCCCACAAAGAGATGTGTTTATCATAAAAGTCTGGATAGTTCTCTCTTAGGTAGTCAGTTGTCCTATAATATAAAGTAGAATGACAAGCAGTGACGATTGGCATAAGAGTGTAAAATCGCTGAGAACTAATGAAGGCGAAGAGGATAAATAATAGAAAATCAATGGTGAGCACCCCTAAATAGTAGAAGCGAATCTTTTTACTGATTTGAGGATAAATCTCAGCGAATTGATGTTTGAGTCGGACAAGCAAACGAAATAGCAGGAGTCCCTGAGCAAGGATGAAAATAAAGCCAGAGAGCAAGAGCCATTCTAAAGCGGTCTCGGGTCTAGTGCTAAAAAATGCAAATAGTAGCAAATCGATAACTGCAATTGCTGTAAAATGGATTCTAAAGAGATTTTTCATAAGATGACCTCCCTCTTTTATCTAGCTTCATTTTACTCCAAACGAATAGGAGATTCAACTAAAATGATAAAAAATTTTAGTAAGGAGATTCTATTCGATTTCTTTATTTGAGTTTCCTCTTATTGTTTTACTTCTTCATCATTCCATACAAATAAAGCTCCGATTGCATTGAGGATATAAAAGATGTATTTTCCGATATTGGCAAAGTTTCCTTGAATGCCAGCCTTTGTCAGCTGAACGAAATTGTAAATCAACCAAAAGCCCCACTGAGTTGTTAGTTTCAATGCGTTAAAAGCATTGGCAATGAGGGACAGTGCAAAGGCAATAGTTGTTACGTAGGCAAGGAGATTCATCTTTCCTCCATAGCCGATATAGTTGGTCACAAAGGCAAAGAGGAAGGCGATGATGGAAATGATGATGGCCGCCAATTTTAGATGTTTTTGGCTCATTTGGTTGGGTCTGCCTTCTTGCGAAGCTTCCCATTTCTTAATAGCAAAGGTATAAATGAGGAAGGTGACGGGATAGGTGATAATGGCCGCTTTATTTCCAAGGATATAATCAATAGCACCGGACAAAATGGTATTAACAATACCAAAGTAATTTCCCCACTTGCTTAATTTTCCGGTGAAACGAGTGGACAACATGGAAATCCCAACATTGGTTACGGAAATCAATCCAAAGGGAACAAGAGCTGTCCATGGGCCCCAGTCTACGAATTTGTCGAGACGGGAGTTGAGGTAACCAGATGCAATTGCAATCCCAACCACCAGAGCAACTCCAAATAGGTCAAACCATTTGGATGTAGCAAAAATTTTTAGTGATTTTTTCATAGGTTAAACTATCTTTCTTGTTTTTTACAAACATTCTACAACTAAATGAAAGTAAAATCAAATGATAGAAATAAAACCCTGAAAATAAAACTTTCAGGGTTGGTAGGGTACTTGAGAAATTAGTCGATTTTTTCGACATAGAGTTGTTTGGCAATGTCCATACTTACTTGTAAATCCTCGTTTTTACTGAGGATGGTGAAGGTATTGCTGAAGCCATCAAACTGCTGGACTTGGAGCGAATCACCGATGTGAAGTGAGTGCTTGTCCAGATAATTGAGAATGTCAAAACTATCATGCACTCGAGTCAGGCGGTAGGCGCCAGCTTCCTTGATATCAGCTAGTGGGAGATTATTGATTTCAACTAGGAGTTCTCCCTTGGCAGGAATGGTTCCTCCGTGGGGGCAGGTTTTAGGGAAACCTAGCAATTTTTCTAGTCTCTCCACGAATAGCTCAGAGACAGTATGTTCCAAGACCTCAGCTTCCTCATGAATCTGGTCACTCGTATAGTCTAAATGATGAACTAGAAAAACTTCAATCAAGCGGTGCTTACGGTAGAGCTCAGAGACCAATTTGAGGCCGAGGTCAGTCAGTAGATAGCCACATTCCTTGTCCTTGAGGATGAGGTTTTCGCTCTTCATCCGTTTAATCATTTCAGTTACAGCAGGGGGAGAGACTTGCATGCGGGCAGCAATTTCCTTGTTGGTAATTTTATGCAAATCTATGCCAATTTCATAAATACACTTTAGATAATCTTCTTTATTCGGGGTCATTCGTTTCCTCTTGTCTAATATCTTTATCTAGTATATCAAAAAAAGCTAGATTTCTCTAGCTGTGACTTTTTATGTTATACTTATTGCAAGAGAAAAAACGAGGAGATGGATATGACGAAAATAGCTCTTCTTTCAGATATTCATGGCAATACCACTGCTTTAGAGGCAGTTTTGGCAGATGCTCGGGAGCTAGGAGTGGATGAATACTGGCTTTTGGGAGACATTCTCATGCCAGGGACAGGGCGTAGAAGGATTTTGGACTTGTTGGCTCAACTACCGATTACGGCTAGAGTTTTGGGAAACTGGGAAGACAGTCTTTGGCATGGTGTCCGTAAGGAATTGGATAGTACTCGTCCCAGTCAACGCTATCTCTTGCGCCAGTGCCAGTATGTTTTAGAGGAAATTTCCATAGAAGAAATTGAACTGCTCCACAGTCAACCACTCCGGATTCATCGTCAGTTTGGGACTTTGACGGTAGGAATTAGCCACCATCTTCCTGATAAGAACTGGGGGAGAGAGTTGATTCATACTGGAGCGCAAGAGGATTTTGACCGCTTGGTGACCAATCCGCCTTGTGATATTGCTGTTTATGGTCATATTCACCAGCAGTTGCTTCGTTACGGGACTGGTGGGCAATTGATTGTCAATCCGGGTTCAATTGGCCAGCCTTTCTTTCTAGATGCCCAGTTGCGGAAGGACTTGCGTGCCCAGTATATGATTTTGGAGTTTGATGACAAGGGCCTGGTAGATATGGACTTCCGACGGGTAGACTACGATGTGGCAGCTGAATTGCAGTTGGCTAAAGATCTTAAACTTCCCTATTTTGAGGTTTATTATGAAAGTCTGGTCAATGGTATCCACCATACTCATCATCAGGAATTTTTGAGAGAACTGGCCCAGAAAGAGGGCTATGATAGGGAATTAGATGCCTGGTTAAAAGGTGGTAATGATTGACATTACAACTAAAAAGGGTATAATAATAGAAAAAGAAGAGTAGAGGCAGGGTAGCCTCGTAAAAAGGAGAAGAGGATGCAAATTCCAAGTAGATTTACCATTGCGACTCATATGCTGATAATTATCGCTCTCAAGGGGCAGGAAAACAAGGTGACCAGTGATTTTCTGGCTGCTAGTGTCGGGGTCAATCCTGTTATTATCAGAAAGACCTTGTCCCAGTTGAAGAAGGCAGAGCTGATTTCAGTAGCGCGCGGAACGGGTGGAACAGAGATTGTTAAGGATCTCAAAGACATTAGTCTATTAGATGTTTATCAGGCGGTTGAGTGTCTTGGTAAGACAGGTCAACTCTTCAGTTTCCATGACAATCCGAATCCAAATTGTCCAGTTGGAGCCCATATTCATGATGTTTTGGATCAAAAATTGGAGAGAATCCAGCTGGCTATGGAGGCTGAACTTGGTCAGACCAGTCTAGAACAGGTCGTGGCCGATGCAGAGAGTCAGATGAAGGAGTGAGAGGGATAGATGCCCTCTTTTTCTCTATGTAAAATTGTGATAAAATAGAATCATTAAAGGAGGAAGAAATGTATCTCGTTATAGGAATTGTATTAGCCTTTATAGTGTCATTTTGGAAGGATAATAGAAGTTTGTGGAATCCAGTATTATTCTTATTATCCCTCATTTCCAGTTATTTTTATCTAGGCTACCTTTTTTATCAAAATGGGTATGAGAAGATTCATTTCGCTTTTTTTATATTTCCCTTTATTTTACTTCCTTTTTTGCTTTTTCTAAGTGGCATCTTTCTAATCTATAATGGCCTTATCCTGCTGAAGCGAGAGGGACGTTCAAAGGCTAATTATCTCTCCATGCTCCTTGGAATAGTCATTTTGCTATTTTTTGCCTTGATGTCATTTCGATTGGGTGATAGAAATGAATTATTTTACACCAATCACTTTCTAAACATTTTATTTGCATTTATTGCTTATTCTTACTTTATTTTTGGTTTTGCTTTTGTGGGTTTTATGTTGTACTCTATCTTGTATCTCTTTATTCCCAAGAAGAAGCATTATGATTTTATCATCATTCATGGTGCAGGTTTGTTAGAAGGAGAAAAGGTAACACCTTTGCTGAAGAGGAGAATTGATAAGGCAGTGGAAGCTTATCACAAGTCTAAGAATCCTCATATCAAAATCATTGCCAGTGGTGGTCAAGGAGGAGATGAGAAGATTTCTGAAGCGCAGGCCATTACAAACTATCTTCTTGAAGAGACAGATGTTCCCCAAGATGCGATTATTCTGGAAGATCAATCAAGGACTACCTACGAGAACCTTCTCTTTTCTAAGGAACTTGGTGAGGAACTGGTAGCCAAACCTCAATTCCTCTTTGTTACAAATGACTATCATGTTTTTCGTACCAGTACCTATGCGCGTAAGTTAAATATGAAGGGAGATGGCCTCGGATGTAGGACGGCAGGCTACTACATACCATCTGCTTTTATTCGGGAGTACGTAGCGCTCTGTGTCAAGATGAAATGGCTCTTCCTTGCCTTGTATGTTCTGCTGTTAGTTATCATTTTGTTAGCCTATAAAGGGGTTATTTGGTAGTTAGATTTTATTAAAAAAGACTTAGAATGCACATGAAAGTCTGTGTTCTAGGTCTTTTGTTTTATATACATTTGATTTTTGAAAGCTACTATCTATTTTTCCAGGCTTGGTAACGGGTATCAATTAATAACTGGGTGAGGCGTCCCATGGTTTCCCTTTCTTCTGGAGTGAGGGATTGCGCTTGAACAAAGAGATGATGAATGTGTTCGATAGCCTTGAAGGAAGACAGGTCATTGATAGAGGTGATACCAGAATCAAGAATAGTGCCAAAGAAGAGATCGAAGTAGAGCTGGAGTTCCTCGTCAGGGACTGTGGCCACCCATTCCTTGAAGGTTGTGTCGACTTGTTGACTATCACTGTTGATTTTATCCAGTTGGACGAAGTGTTTGTCCTCAATCTGCCAACTAAAGGTATCGTGTTGGGCGATACCACCTAAGGCAGTACTGTGCACGATGATTTGGTGGTTAGGGATTTCCATCATCATACCGATAATGGACCCTTGTGGGATAAAGACCTTGATTCTATCCATTATCCTTTGATATCCCTCAGTTTGTGTCAGTTCTTTATGGAGACCAGGCGCATCAAAGGTATAAACTGCTGTGATTTGATTTTGCAAGCTTTGCTCAATTTGACTAGCAGCATAGATGGCTAGATTTCCTCCCTTGGAATGCCCGGACAGAATGACCTTTTGCTTAGGATGGTGGGCAAAAAAGTTCTTTAAATAGCGGAGGGCGTGCTTTTGAGCAGGAATTTCCTTCATATAGGTCAGGTGGAAATCTTCCTTCCAGCCAATGATGCTGTCATCAGTCCCACGAAAGACAATCAGATAGGTATCGAGAGTGAGGCGGTAGGTCATAGCTGCAAATTGCTTTTGCAGCTCAGGGTCGATGTCGTTGACAAAATGGGAGAGTTTGCAATTTTTGAATCGTTTGTGTTGAGCTAGTTCATCTAATAGCTGGAGGCGATTTTTACTAGTCAACATGTTAGGCTCCCTTGGAACCTGAGGTGCCAGGTCTAAAAGTCGCTGAGGATTTGTGGAGACCAGATTATCAAAGGAGAGGTAGGTTGTTTCTGTTAAGGCTAAAACATCTAATTCATTCAAAGGTAGGTCGTAAAAGGAATCGTGTGCGACATCTTTCAGATAGCCAAAAATATTGGGCATAAGAACTCCTTTCTTTGTATTTATCTTATCACAATCACATAGAATTTACTAGTTGGTTTGTACGAGCTCTCTACATACCGACCTATAATGGTATGATTCAGACACATAGAAGACAGTTGGCTTTTATTTCAAACCTCTAAACATACTTGTTTGTATCTGTTTGTCGTCAATCCCATTCTCTTTTAAGAAATTTTTCATCTCATTTATATCATCAGGTTGGCCGGTTAAGAGATAAATAGCTTGGTTACCGTATTTCATAACCGCATTTTTTAAAAATGCTTGGCTTTGAGAAAAGGTTTCGCTAGTTTTATAAGTTAGATTCGGATTATTCTTACTAAGCTCTCTTAACTCATTATCAAAAATGTTTACTCCTTTGTCTAAATGATTAAGAATGATGGAGCGCTTACCAGCCCACTCTTTCACAACTGGACGTAGAGTAGAAATACCGACATCAGAGGCAAAACAAACCAGTGCTTGGTCATTGTCTTTAACAGATAAAGATGACTCCAGCCAACTCATCTCAATTTTACTACCAGCTGGTAAATGTGTTAAGGTTTCCTTAAACACGCTACCACTATTATGGGTTACAATAAGAATTTCATCCTCATCAGGAGTGGAAGCAAGGGTTAGCCATCGGCTAGCCTGATTCTCCTTTACTGGACTTTTGTCTAGACTAAACGAACTGTCAGGAAGCTTAAACTGAGCATAGGAGCCAGCTTTCCATATTTGATTTTTTGGTTTTGTGATGTGAACTAAATACAAATCTCCGCTGGGATTTTCAATGGATTTTATCGATAAAGTTTGACTTCGTCCAAGATAGGTAATGATTCCCCAAGATATAAAGCCGAGCACTCCAAGTGTAGTTAGAATAATTATGAACATTTTTTTCCCTCGTTTCATTTTTAACTCCTATAGTGTAGTAATTTTCTGTGAATGAATAATATTTTTTTTTCATTCAATAATTTCCAAAAAATAAAGAAAAGATTTCTTTATTTCAGTATTCCTTTAATGAAGTTGGTTGCTAGTATTTCTACAGTTTTGCTAATATCTGGAAAATCATTTTCTGTGATATGCATATCCATGTAGTAAAATAGGTTGTAAACTTGTACAATATCTTGAATTTTTTCTGGAGAATGGCCTTCAGCCTGCAAACGATGAGTAAAGGTTTTCACGAGAAATTGATGAAATGGATTCGTGACTTTCCCTTCTTCTGAGGAATAGTAGCTATGCAACTCATCTGCTATGGCAGGATTGTACCATTCTGCAAGGATTTTATTGGAAGAAACGAGTGCTCTGGATTGAGCAAAGAGTTGACTAATAAGATCAATCATATCAATTTCCCAATCCAGTTCTTCGATCATAGTTTGGCGAACACGGCTGTTTTCATCAATATAGATATCTAAAAAAATAGCTTCTTTACTTTCGTAATAGTTATAAAAAGATCCGACTGCCATATGAGCTTGTCTAGCAATTTCTGAAATTCCTGTCGCCTTGTATCCTTTTTTTGAAAAAACTTCATAAGCTGCGGATTTCAAAGTCTGTTTTTTGTCCAATTTGATTCACCTCTTTTCTGAATGAATATTAAATATTGTTCATTCATATCTTAACAAATCTTTTTCAGATTGTCAATCTGAAAGCTAGAACTTTTTACGGATACCACTCGATAAGGAGCGTTTCAATGTTAGAAGAGTATAGAGTGTCGTTTTAACTACACTCAAGGTTTGGAAGAATAGATATAAATTTTGGTTAAGGGGATGGATAAAAGAACTGAAATGAAGGTTGAAAAAATTAAAAATAAAAGGGTAGTGCTGGCACTATGTCTAAAAATAAGGTATGATATCAATGGGGTTATTCACTATCTGTTTTTGAGCTGTTGTGACAAGGAAATGTCAAAAAAGTATTAGATACTAAGCCCTCTATTTATACTAAAGGATTTAAGACTCCTAAAATTAGCAAAGGAGAATCAGATGCACAAGATTTTATTAGTAGAAGATGATCAGGTTATCCGTCAACAAGTTGGGAAAATGCTCTCTGAATGGGGATTTGAGGTAGTCATGGTAGAAGACTTCATGGAAGTTCTAACACTATTTGTTCAGTCTGAGCCTCATCTGGTTCTCATGGATATCGGCTTGCCTCTCTTTAATGGTTATCACTGGTGTCAGGAAATTCGCAAGATTTCTAAAGTTCCTATTATGTTTCTGTCTTCAAGAGACCAGGCTATGGACATCGTGATGGCTATTAATATGGGAGCAGACGATTTTGTGACCAAGCCTTTTGACCAGCAGGTCCTTTTAGCTAAGGTACAAGGATTATTGCGTCGTTCCTATGAGTTTGGACGGGATGAAAGTCTCCTTGAGTATGCTGGAGTTATTCTCAATACCAAGTCTATGGATGTGCATGTCAATGGCAAAGCTATCAGCCTAACCAAGAATGAATTTCAGATTTTACGAGTTTTATTTGAGCATGCAGGTAATATTGTGGCACGTGACGACCTGATGCGGGAGCTCTGGAATAGTGACTTTTTTATCGATGATAATACCCTCTCAGTTAATGTGGCTCGTTTGCGTAAAAAGTTGGAAGAGCAGGGCTTGGTAGGATTTATCGAGACCAAGAAAGGGATAGGGTACGGACTGAAGCATGCTTGATTGGAAACAATTTTTTCTAGCCTATCTGCGTTCCCGTAGTCGTCTGTTTGTCTATCTGATTTCTTTGACGTCTCTGCTCTTACTCTTTCAGTTTTTATTTGCCAGTTTGGGAATTTACTTTCTCTACTTTTTCCTGCTATGTTGCTTTGTAACCATCTTATTTTTCACTTGGGACATATTGGTAGAAATGCAGGTATATCGTCAGGAAATTCTCTATGGGGAGAGGGAAGCCAAGTCTCCTTTGGAAAGAGTTTTGGCTGAGAAATTAGAAGCGCGTGAGATGGAACTCTATCAGCAAAGGTCAGATGCAGAAAGAAAACTGACGGATTTGCTGGATTACTATACCTTGTGGGTCCATCAGATTAAGACCCCTATTGCAGCTAGTCAACTCTTAGTGGCAGAAGTAGCTGACCGCCAACTGAAGCAGCAATTAGAACAGGAAATTTTCAAGATAGACTCCTATACCAACCTAGTCTTACAGTACCTGCGTTTAGAAAGTTTCCATGATGATTTGGTCTTAAAGCAGGTTCAAATCGAGGACTTGGTTAAGGAGATAATTCGTAAATATGCTCTTTTCTTTATTCAAAAAGGACTAAATGTCAATCTACATGACCTTGATAAAGAAATCGTGACGGATAAAAAGTGGCTACTAGTGGTCATTGAACAAATCATCTCAAACAGTCTCAAGTACACCAAGGAAGGTGGTCTGGAGATTTATATGGAAGGGCAAGAGCTCTGTATCAAAGATACAGGAATCGGAATAAAAAATAGTGATGTCCTCCGAGTCTTTGAACGTGGATTTTCAGGATATAATGGCCGCCTAACCCAGCAGTCATCTGGACTTGGACTTTACCTATCTAAGAAAATTTCTGAAGAACTGGGGCACCAGATTCGTATCGAGTCTGAGGTAGGTACAGGAACGACAGTGCGGATTCAGTTTGCTCAAGTGAACCTAGTCCTTGAGTGAGCAGAGACAATGAGTTTTTACCCAATCTCTTTTTGCTATATTTCAGGATATTTGAAGACAGTTTTTTACAAAACCAATAATAGAATTTTTAATACGGAATATAGTATAAATACTGGTTCAAAGTGAAGTTTTGTATGCTTTATACTTTTGTTGAGTATAAAATCTATAAACTAAGGGTGAATTACAAAAATTAATTTGAGATGAAGTGAATTGTAGACTTGGGAAATGTCTCCTATTCGATTTCAGAATGAATCGTTGATACAGGATTAAAAGAACTGCAGCTTTCTTTTTATTTTTAATGAGATAGGTGTATATAGATTTGTGTAACTGGTGTAGAACTGTTTCCAAGAATTTATTGAATGTATCGAATACACACATTCTATTGATTTTGAACTAGTTTTTAATTTCTAAGTGTTATAATAGTCTTATCAAGTAAAAGGAGACTGCTATGATTGGAGACAATATAAAATTCTTACGAAAATCATATAATCTGATATAACCAGAATTTTCACGGATTGTGGGTGTGTCACGAAATAGCCTAAATCGTTAGAAAAACTGAAAAAGCTTACTTTCAATAGAAGTATTGGAAATATTCATTTTACATCTATCAAAGAAACATGGGATAGACCTATATTTTACAAAATAGCAAATTATATTTTGAATGATAGTAAAAACTGCAGTACTTGTGTGATTTACAATTATTGCACTCAATGTCCGAGTATCGGACTATCTGAAATAGGGAATAGTAGAGATTGTTCTGCGATATGTAAAAAAACGCATTAGCAAGGAGTATCGTATATGCTACCATATCTTAAAACTATTAGATGGTATCTCTTTTTTAATTTTCTTTTTGGTGTAGTATCGAATATCTGCACAGCTTTGTTACCGTATTTCACGCAGGCATTAATCAAAGGGGATTATCAAGTAGCTCTATATGGTTACTCTATGTCAGTGGCTGGCTATTTGAGTTGTAACTATATCCAAATGATACTTGATTGGAAGCAGGGGATTATCTTTTCGACTACTTTGAAAAATGAGTGGTTTCGTTCACTTCTGGGACTCAGTCACCACGATTTCAAGCAGAAAACAGTAGCAGAGTATATTTCCTATCAATCTAATGACCTAGATTCGTTGGAAAAGGATTACCTTCCTCCATTGATGAGTTTTATCAAACAAATTTTACGTATCATCATTTACGCTTTCATTATTAGCAGAACAATTAATCCTATTGTATCACTGATTTTAATCTTTTCTACTGGAATTAGTATTCAAATTCCTAAAATCGTTGGGAAGTTGACCGCTAATCGTAGACAGGTTTACTTGAAAAAACAAGGAGATTACTATCGAACTTTGGAGGATTTGCTCATGGGACATCATTTGGTAAATAAACTAACTATGTCGCATTTTTTGAATCAACAAAAGAGCTCTCTAAAGAATTTGCAGGATAAGTATTTTAAGTATGGTTTGACAAAAATTACAGGCATATTATTGACAGGTGTTTCTTTTGAATTCATTAGTCTTGTTCTGTTTATTTATTTAGCCTACTCTCTATCTCACCAGCAACTCGGTATTCCTGAGGTGGTGGCGAGTTTCGGATATATTAATGCTTTTTCTGAACCAATACAGGAAATCCTTTATGATTTACAAATGTTAGAGTCCGTAAAGCCTGTAATCAAGAGTTTTCAAAACATTGTTGGGAGACCCGTTTCAGTTCAAGCACCTCAACATTCTTTTGATACGATTACTTTGAAAAACATTTCCAAACAACTGGGAGAATCAAAATTGATAATTACTTCCGCTACGATTCAAAAAGGGGATAAAATTGCGCTTATTGGTAAGAATGGGTCTGGAAAAAGTAGTCTTCTCAACATTTTAAATGGAACAGATGAAGATTTTGAAGGACAAATTGTGCTAGATGGGCTTGTTTTGGACCATCTTTGGGGAAGATTCGGTATGATTCTGCAACAAGAACATACATTTATTTCGAGTTATGAAAATAATGTAACACTATTCAATAGTTTCAATGAAAAATTCAGAGAAGAAGATTTTGAAAAAATTCCACCACAATCCCTGTCAGGTGGTCAGCAACAACGAATGTATTTAAATCGTGAGAAAAATCGTAAAAATCCATTGCTTATCCTAGACGAACCTTTCTCTGCCTTGGATACTAATCAGTTTAAAATGGAATTGGAAAGAGTTCTGGAACTACCAAGTGCCGTCATTGTTACTTTACATCGCCAAAACGAATTATTAAGTAAGTTTGACCAAGTTTGGGAAATTAAGAATGGAGAACTTGTAATTTTGAAATAGCTAAATTATAAAGAATAAAACGCATAGTATTGTACTGACCCCAAAAAGTTAGACAATTAATTTATCCGAAGGATTTAGTTCTGTATTGCACAGGGCTAAGTCCTTTTAGTTTTACCTTAATTCGTTTATTGTTGTAGTAATCAATATAGTCTACAATGGCTTGTTCCAATTGCTTAAGCGACTGAAATGACTTCTCATAACCATAAAACATCTTCGATTTCAGAATGCCAAAGAAGGACTCCATCATACCATTGTCGGGGCTGTTACCTTTACGTGACATGGATGCTTGAACTCCCTTACTCTCTAGGAACCGATGATAAGAATCGTGTTGGTATTGCCAGCCTTGGTCACTATGGAGAATCGTATTCTCATAGTGCTTCTCTGTGAATGCCTGTTCCAACATTGTTCGTACTTGTTCTAAATTAGGCGAACAAGAAAGATTAAAAGCAATAATTTCGCTGTTAAAGCCATCTAAAACTGGTGATAAGTAAAGCTTTTGAGTACTTGCTGGAATGGCAAATTCTGTCACATCTGTGTAGCACTTTTCCATTATTTTAGAGCCTTCAAATTTACGTTGAATGAGATTCTCTGCCTTCTTGCCAACATCTCCTTTATGAGAAGAATATTTTCGTTTCTGTCGCATTTTAGCTTGTAAATTGAGTACTTTCATCAAGCGTTGAACTCTTTTATGATTTACCAGATAACCACGATTTCTTAGTTCTAAATGAATCCGACGATAACCATAATTTTCCTTGTGTTCGATAAAAATGGATTGAATTTCAGCTTTAAGCTCTTGGTCCTTATCTGGTTTATCTAGCTGTTTCAAGTGATAGTAGTAGGTCGAACGAGCTAATTTAATGGCTTTTAGAAGAATATCTAACGAAAAATCAGTCATTAATTCTTGAACAATTTCTGTCTTTCTTCTTTCTCTTTTTTCTCCTTCAATCGGAGTTCTCTCAACTTTTTTAGGATGGTATTCTCCGCTCTCAGGTACTCATTTTCTGCTTGAAGACGTTCTAATTCTGTCCTCTCTTCAGGTCTCGTTTTTGGCTTACGTCCCATTTTAGGTACTCTCCCTCTTGTTTTCTCAACAATAGTATACCCGTTTTTCTTGTATTGTGCTAGCCAATTAAGAAGTATCGTACGACTTGGGAGACCGTATTCAAGAGAAACTCTATCTTTAGTCCAGCCTTCATGTAAGACTTTATGAATCATTTCTTGTTTTAAATCAGGAGAATAGTAACGATTTTTTCCTTTTTTGACGAACTCTATTCCGTAACGATCAATCAATTTAATCATGTACCTAATATTAGAATTGTTTATCCCAAATTTATTTGAAAGCTTCTCTAAGCTATATCCTTGTTTTCTAAGTTCATAGATCTGAACTTTATCATCATAAGTTAATTTCATAATAAAAATACCCCAAAAGTTAGATTTTTTCTGTCTAACTTTTGGGGTGCAGTTCATATCAAGGTTCTTCTGATACCGTTTTTCCTTCTTCGGATAAGGAAACAAAAATTTCTTGCTTCCTCTATCTGTTCAATTGATAGATTTCGTCAGAGAAAGACTGTAAAATTTTTGATATAATGTTAAGGATGGACTGGCGGATACTTAGAGGATAATTTTCAAAAGTATAACAGGTGAGAAGAAAAATATGTAAGACTGGACAGAAGTCTCTCTACCATCATCCATGCAGAAACAAGATTATATGAAATAAAAGGAGTAACCAATGACCGGAAACTATTCAACACGTGAATACCGTGAGAAATTATATGATGATCTTCATGTTCGATTAAGAGATACAGTGATTTTGATGTGTGCGATTTTTATTGCCTCTATCGGCCTAAATATGAATTCAACGGCTGTCATTATTGGAGCCATGCTGATTTCCCCTCTTATGACACCGATTGTTGGACTGGGGTTTGGTTTAGCTATTTTTGATACGCGTTTAATCAAGCAATCTCTAGAGGTTTTATTTACTCAAGTATTGGTCAGCTTGCTTGTCTCAGCTCTGTATTTCTGGATTTCTCCTTTATCTTATGAAAGTAGCGAATTGATTGCACGAACCTCTCCAACCATTTGGGATGTTCTCATTGCTATTGCTGGTGGGATAGCAGGTTTCATTGGTTCAAGGAAAAAAGAAGCAAACAATATCGTACCAGGAGTAGCCATTGCAACAGCTCTGATGCCACCTATCTGCACTGCAGGTTACGGTTTAGCTAATGGAAATGTACGATTTTTATTTGGAGCTCTTTATCTTTTCTTGATCAACTGTGTCTTTATCATGCTAATCAACATTGTTGGAACAAGAATTATGATGAGAAAATCTCCCTTAAGTTCATTTAAAGAGCTAAACATTAAAATGAGAATTGGGTTGATATCCTTGATTGTATTATTGATTCTTCCGGCTAGTTATTCAGCAATTACTTTGACGATAGATCAAGCGCGAAAAGAAGGAATCAAACAGTTTGTAGGAAAAGAGTTCGCCAATCACACGGTTATTAATCAAGTCTACAAGTCAAGGAACAATGAATTGGTCTTGACGGTTGTTGGAGATCCGATTTCAGAAGAAGAATTAGAAACGCTCCACCAAAAACAAGCCTCTTACGGTATTCAATCTGTTCAATTGAAAGTCAATCAAGTCCATAATTCGACAAAATTAGACGGTGATACGACCAAGGAATTTTATGAAACCATTAACAAGTATATCGATCAAAAACTCTCTGAAAAGGATTCACAAAAAGATCTCGTAAAAGAAAATGAAGCAGACAAGGATTGAGGATACTGACTTTATCTAACTCATGAAAGTAAATCTTGTGTGGTGGTTTGATCAATCACTACTAGCTCGGATTAAATAATACTCTTCGAAAATCAAATTCAAACCACATCAGCGTCGCCTTACCGTACTCAAGTACAGCTTGCGGCTAGCTTCCTAGTTTGCTTTTTGATTTTCATTGAGTAAAAATATAAAAAGCAACAGCTGTTTCAGTTGTTGCTTTTTAGCTAGCTAGGATTTTATCTCTTATTTCTCAACGCGTGATTTGTTGGCGATATCAGCTAGGATAGCTTGAACAAAGTCATCAACTGAGACAGTTTGTGTTTCTTTTTGGCCATAGCGACGAACGTTGACTGTTCCGTCTTCCATTTCCTTATCCCCAACGATTAATTGGTAAGGAATCTTGCTTGTTTGTGAAGCACGGATCTTGAACTGCATTTTTTCATTGCGCTCATCTACATCTGCACGGACACCACGGTCACGGAGTTTTTTAGCTACTTCCCATGCGCAGTCCACGTGTTTTTCGTTAGATACTGGGATGAGAGTTACTTGGTGAGGTGCTAGCCATGTTGGGAAGGCACCCTTGTAGTTCTCAATCAAGATAGCTGTGAAGCGTTCCATAGTTGAGATAACTCCACGGTGGATCATAACTGGACGGTGCTCTTCACCATCAGCTCCGATATATTTAAGGTCGAAGCGTTCTGGAAGCAAGAAGTCAAGTTGGATAGTAGAAAGAGTTTCTTCTTTTCCAAGAGCGGTCTTAACTTGAATATCCAATTTTGGTCCGTAGAAGGCTGCTTCACCTTCGGCTTCAAAGTAGTCCACGCCCATTTCATCAAGGGCTGCACGAAGCATGGTTTGAGCATTTTCCCACATCTCATCGTTGTCAAAGTACTTGTGAGTATCTTGAGGGTCACGAAGAGAGAGGCGGAAGCGGTATTCAGTCAAGTTGAAATCTTCATAAACATCGATAATCAACTGAAGGGCACGCTGGAATTCTTCTTGGATTTGTTCTGGAGTCACAAAGAGGTGACCGTCGTTGAGTGACATTTCACGTACACGTTGAAGACCAGTGAGGGCACCAGATTTTTCATAACGGTGCATCATACCGATTTCAGCAATACGGATTGGCAACTCACGGTAAGAATGAACATGGTGTTTGAAGACTTGGATGTGGTGCGGGCAGTTCATTGGACGAAGGACGAATTCTTCCCCGTCACCCATGTCCATAGTTGGGAACATGTCTTCTTGGTAATGATCCCAGTGACCAGAAGTCTTGTAAAGCTCAACTGAAGCAAGTGGCGGAGTGTAGACGTGTTGGTAGCCTGAAGCCAACTCCTTATCAACGATATAGCGTTCCAACTCACGACGAATAGTCGCACCATTTGGCAACCAGAATGGAAGCCCTTGACCAACCTCTTGAGAAATCATGAAGAGGTCAAGCTCTTTACCAAGTTTGCGGTGGTCACGTTCCTTAGCTTCTTCACGCATTTGGAGGTAGTTTTTCAAGTCTTTCTTGTCGAACCAAGCTGTACCATAGATACGTTGCATCATAGCGTTGTCGCTATTTCCACGCCAGTAAGCACCCGCTACATGAAGAAGGTGGAAGATTTGGATGCGGCCTGTTGAAGGAACGTGTGGGCCACGGCAAAGGTCTACATATTCACCCTGACGGTAGATGGTCAAACCACCTTCGTCTTCTGAGTGTTCTTCAATCAATTCTAATTTGTAAGGGTCGTTCTTGAAGATTTCACGTGCCTCGTCTTTAGTAACTTCTTCACGGATTGATGGGAAGTTTTCTTTGACAATTTTTTGCATTTCTTCTTCGATACGAGGAAGGTCTTCGTTAGAGATTTGACCAGCTGTGTTGTCAGTATCGTAGTAGAAACCATCTTCGATGGCTGGACCAACTCCCAAGTGAATGTCTGGGAAAAGACGACGAGCTGCTTGGGCGAACAAGTGAGCAGCTGAGTGACGCAAGATTGGAAGGGCATCTTCGTGATCAGGTGTCACGATTTCGATGCTTCCATCTTCAGTGATAGCACGAGTAGTGTCGATGAGTTTGCCGTTGAATTTACCAGCCAAGGCTTTTTTAGCTAGGGAATTGCTGATAGATTGGGCAATTTCAAAAGTTGTAACGCCAGATTCGAATTCACGAACAGCGCCATCTGGGAAAGTAATGTTAATCATGATGTTCTCCTTACTTATATTATTGACGAATGTGTTAACCCTATTTGGAAAACAGGGACAGAGGACTGTGAAAGCTAGAAAAACAAAAAGCGACATCCTCAAAAGGACGTCGCAACGTGGTTCCACCTTCATTTATGTTCCTCAAAAAAGAGGGACACCTCTGATTGGCTCTAACGTGGCCACCGTTTTATGTTTTCATAAAAAACTCAAGAGTAGTATCAGTTTAGGCTCTCTATGCGTTTCCAGCAACCACGCACTCTCTAGTAGAAAGGGACTAAGTGACTTGTCTCTATGGATTATTATAGCATGATTGTGAGATTTTTCAAGGATTTTGTGAAAGTTTTTTGTTTTTCATTTTTTGTAGAATATGCTTGATACCAATACCGGAAGCCAGACCCATCAGAGCCAAGGTTTCATAGGCTAAAAAATAAAACCAGATAAATTCACCAAAGGTTATGATAGTAAAGCAAAAGAGCAGTCCGTTACCAATTAACCACCAAAGTGAGAAACGGACACGGTAGCTATAAAGTAGCGATATAATCAAGATTACCAGAGGTGTAAAGAAGAGAATATTATTTACGTAGAGACTCTTGAGCAAAAGGGGGTCAGAAATAATTTGTGATAACAACTGATAAAGTGGCCAATAAAAGAAAAATATGACCAGATAGTAGGGGAGATGGGAATAGAATCTACGCATGATAATCACCTCGTTTTAAAAAACAGACAACTTGGATTTCTTGCTATGATTATTATAGCATGTTTAAAACAAGAAAGTAAATCTGTTGACAAAGAAGTTAGTTATTGGTAGAATAGGGATTGTCGTAAAGACAAATAACTTCTTCTTGGTTACAGGCATGCCAACCTGTCACTCGGATGAAGCCAAATAAAAAGGAGAAACATCATGGCAATCTCAAAAGAGAAAAAAAATGAAATCATCGCACAATATGCACGTCACGAAGGTGATACAGGTTCAGTAGAGGTTCAAGTTGCTGTCCTTACTTGGGAAATCAACCACCTTAACGAACACATCAAACAACACAAAAAAGACCACGCTACTTACCGTGGATTGATGAAAAAAATCGGTCGCCGTCGTAACTTGCTTGCATACTTGCGTAAAAACGACGTTAACCGTTACCGTGAGTTGATCAACTCTCTAGGACTTCGTCGTTAATCTTGCGTCTAAACCGTTTCTATACTTCGTTGGCTTCGGCTCGATGTACCACTAGTACAACCTTCGCCTCGTCGCCTAGTCTATAAACGGTTTATCCAGCAAGACTGGAGCTCTCTGACTTCAGAGGGCTTTTTTATGTTATCAACTTACCTTGGTATACTCAAGTATTATCTTTGGTTACGGTTCCTAGCACTGTAAGGTAAAATAAACCAGATTCTCTCCCTTCGGGGAGATTTTTTTGTTTCACTGAAAGTTTCGTACATTCTTCTCCTCGCCGTCTAGTCTATAAACGTTTTATCCAGCAAGAATCATGATGCTAAGGGCGTAAGAAATCCGTATGAAAATAGGGAAACGACACCGTGTTCGATGAACACAAGGAGTTTCATCTTTTTCACTAGGATTTTAGCCCGGGCTCAAATCAGCTCTCTGATTTTCAGAGGGCTTTTTTATTGAGTTTTATCGGTCATAATTTTGGAGACTACAAAAAACTCAAATGGTATCAGCTAATTACACCATAAAGGTGCGTAGCTACTCGGCTTGAAAAGCCGAGTAGCTGTCTGCAAGCCCCTTCGGAGAGCCCACACTTTACGAAGTAAAGTATAGTATGTTATACTCTACATGGAAGTAGTCACTGAATTCCAGTTAGAAATTACTTTGTAACTACGTTTTGAGGAGGAGTAAAATGCTTTCCTATGTTCGACATTACCCACTAGCGATAGCTAAATTAATGTGTCTGTGCTCTCCTAAAATCTGCTGATTTATTACTGACCAATACAGGAGGTTTTTTATGGGACAGACAATCATATCTGCTATTGGTGTTTATATTTCCACCAGTATCGATTATTTAATTATTTTATTTATTTTATTTGCACAGCTATCACAGAATAAACAAAAATGGCATATTTATGCGGGGCAATATCTAGGCACAGGCTTACTTGTAGGGGCGAGTTTAGTTGCTGCTTATGTCGTTAATTTCGTGCCTGAAGAATGGATGGTTGGATTGCTTGGTTTAATCCCTATCTATTTAGGGATTCGCTTTGCAATTGTTGGAGAAGGTGAGGAAGAAGAGGAAGAAATTATTGAAAGATTAGAACAAAGCAAGGCAAATCAACTGTTTTGGACAGTTACATTGCTGACAATTGCGTCTGGCGGAGATAATTTAGGTATCTATATACCTTATTTTGCTTCGTTAGATTGGTCACAGACCCTCGTGGCGTTGCTTGTGTTTGTAATCGGCATAATTATCTTATGCGAGATTAGTCGGGTGTTATCCTCTATTCCGTTAATATTCGAGACAATTGAAAAATACGAGCGAATCATTGTGCCCTTAGTATTCATTCTACTTGGACTATACATCATGTATGAAAATGGCACGATAGAGACTTTGCTGACCGTGTAGATTTTTTTGTTTCACTAGGATTTTAGCCCGAGCTCAAATCAGCTCTCTGACTTCAGAGGGCTTTTTATGTTGTCACCTTACCTCGACATACTCAAGTATAATCTTCGGTTACGGTTCCTAGCACAATAAAACCAACTATATTCATTTGTTCTCATCTTGTTACGCAGTTGAAAATATGGTATACTTTTTCATGAGAATTTTCTAAATTTTTAAGATTCTATCAAAGGAGGTTTGCATGCTTTCCAAATTTTCTGGAAGCCGACAAGACCAGCAATTTGTGTTACTTTTAGTTATTTTGCTAGGTATTTTAGGGATTTCTCTCTTTCTAGCAGTTTCAATGGGATCTGTTGCGATTAATCTAGGAGATACCTATCGAATTATTTTGAGCAGGTTGGGATTTCCTCTTGAGATAGGAGAGGTCTCCAAGTCCACTCTTGCCATTGTATGGAACATGAGATTCCCCCGAGTATTGTTAGGTCTGATAGTAGGAGCAGGCCTTTCTATGTGTGGTAGTGTGATGCAGTCTACAGTGAACAATCCCATCGCTGAGCCCTATGTCTTAGGAATATCTGCGGGTGCAACTCTAGGAGCAACCTTGAGCATCATTCTTGGTTTAAAAGTGATGATTAGCCTTGGAGCTTTTCTTGGAGCTATTTTGGCAACCATCGCTGTCCTCATCATTGCCTCTATGCAGGGAAGGATGACGACTTCTAGTCTGATCTTATCAGGAACGGTGGTCAATGCTCTCTTTCTGGCATTTTCCAACTTTATTATCTCAGTTGGTGCTAATGCGGACAGTGTGATGACCATTAAGTTTTGGACCATGGGCTCGCTTGCCGGGACTACCTGGTCTGACTTAGTCCTGCCAACTATAGTAGTGGGAATGGCCTTTCTATTTTTCGCTACCCAGTATCGTGTTTTCAATGCGATGATGATGGGAGATGAGGCTGCTTTAACTTTGGGGATTCCCTTACGCTTTTATTGGTATCTTTATGTGACCTTGGTGGCTGTGCTGACAGCAGTCTTAGTGGCAACCTGTGGGATTATTGGATTTGTCGGTCTGATTACTCCACATTTAGCTCGAGGGTTAGTAGGAACGAATTACAAGAGGCTTTTTCCTGTTGCAACCTTGCTAGGTGCCCTCTTTGTCATCTGGGCAGACGTACTCTCTCGTATCATCATTCCAAACGCAGAGCTTCCTATTGGTATTTTCACAGCCTTAGTAGGTGCTCCCTTCTTTATCTACATTGTTGGAGGTAGGCGAAGGGAGGTGAGGGTCTGATATGGACTTGATTTGTCAGGATATCCACTTTGGACTAGGTGAGAAAAAAATCCTCAAAGGAGTCTCTCTTAAGGTTGAAGGGCATCAATTTCACACGATACTAGGACCAAATGGAAGTGGAAAAACGAGTCTACTTAAACTCCTCTATCGTCAGGAAAAGGTGGACAAAGGCTTGATAAGCCTAGATGGAAAGCCTCTGGAACAATGGACGCTCAAAGAAACAGCAAAGCAAATGGCAGTTGTGACCCAGTTTAACCAACTGCAGTTTGATTGTACCGTTGAGGAAATCGTCTTGCTGGGAAGAACTCCCCACCTCTCTTTTTTACAGAAGGAAAAGGAAAGGGATTATGCCCTCGTTCAAGATGCTCTCGTCAAGGTAGATATGCTCGAGAAGAAAACTCGTCTCTATTCGTCTCTGTCAGGGGGAGAGAAACAGCGAGTTTTGTTGGCCCGCGCCTTGGCGCAAGAACCGACTCTCTTACTCCTAGACGAACCAACCAATCACCTGGATATCAGGTATCAGCTAGACTTGTTGGCCATTGTGAAGGAGCTCAAGGTCAATGTTCTAGCTGTCCTGCATGATATTCAACTTGCTTGTCGCTATTCGGATTATCTCTATCTGATGAAAGAGGGAGAAATCCTTTACCAAGGGACTCCAAAGGAGACCATCACCCCTGAGTCATTGCAAACTGTATACGGAGTTCAAAGTCAGGTGACTTGGACCGAGGATCAGCAAGCTATGATTCACTATTTATAAGAATGAAAAGGAAAACAAGATGAAAAAAACACTAAGCATTTTACTCGTAACAGTAGCTACCCTAACCATGGCAGCTTGTGGCAATACTACTACAGAAAAAGCTACCACACAATCTAGCACAGAAACAAGTCAAAAGGCGAGCGCAGAGACGACTTATCCACTAATGGTCAAAACCTATGACGCGAAAGGAAATGAAGTCGAACAAGTTTTTGAAAAGGCACCTGAAAAAGTTATCACCAACAATCTTTCAACCACTGAAATCTTATTGGAGTTGGGGTTGAAGGATAAAATTGTTGGCATGCTTAACCCGGACAATGCTGTGACGGACAAATACAAGGACGCGATTGCGACTATTCCTCAAATTGGGGATAAAAAAACAGTCTCACAAGAGACAGTCCTTTCTTATGAGCCAGACGCTGTGATGGGTCGAAACATGATGTTTTCTGAAAAATCCTTGGGGACAGTTAGCACTTGGAATGAAAATAAAATCCCAGTATATACGCAAAAAGCCTCTCTCTCAACGATTCAGCAAGATTTGGGGAATATCGTAGAAGATGTCAAAAATCTTGGAATGATTTTTAATGTTCAGGACAAGGCCAATGAATACGCAGCCCAATTACAAACTAAAATTGATGCTGTTAAGAAAGCAAATCCAGCAAGCCAAGGTGAAAAGAAAAAGGCTTTGATTATGGTTGCCTATAATGATCAAACCTTCGGTGCCTACAAGTCTGCTTTGCAAGAAAGTTTGCTGAACCAACTTGGTTATACAAACGTTGCTACGGGGACATCAGGCTTGACCTTGGAAAATCTCGTGTCAATGGATCCTGAATTGATTATCTATGTAACCAGCGATCGTAATAAAAAATTGGATGAAAAAGCAGTAGAGTTGATGAAGGCAAATGCTGTTTTGGAAAGCGTTCCTGCTATTAAGAATCAAAAAATCATGACCATCTCTTACGATGAATTGATGGACTATGGTCCAGCAGTGATTGATTCCCTTGAGAAAATCAATGACTTTATCAATAAATAATGAGTTTGATTGGGAAGGAATTCAAGTTAAAATCAGCCTTCCTTCTAACTACGACCCCAATCAAACCTATCCGGCTATTTTATTGAATGATGGAAACTTGGATTTCCTATCGTCTCTTTCCGAATCTGCGATTTTAGTGGGCTTGACCTCTAAAAATCGCTTAGACGACTACTCTCCCTGGGCAACATTGGCTCTGAGAGATGGAGCTCCAGATTTTGGAGGTCAGGCCAACGTCTATCATGATCATTTATTTGGAGGTCTTTTAGATAAGTTGCAGTCGCTTTATCGACTGGATGAAGCACGCCTTGCCTACGGAGGTTATTCACTAGGTGGTTTGGCAGCAGTCTACAGTCTTTTCAGCTTTGACAAGGTTTCCTGTATTTTCTCTATCTGCGGTTCCTTTTGGTATCCTGATTTTGTGACTTACTGCAAGGAAGAAAATGTGAAAAATCTAGACTGTTTGCTGTATTTACAGAACGGTCAAACAGAAGGAGTCCATCATACTAATCGCTTGGCTCAAGCACCAGTCTATGCTGAGCAGATCCATACCAGTCTTCAAAAATGCTATCCGAACGGCCAGTTTGTCTTTGATCCTTATGGACACCATGAACAAGTAGCTGAACGATTCCTAGCTTTTTCCAGCTGGTTGGTCCAAAAATGGAAAATCGAATAAAAGATTTATCCCTTGGCTTTTGCCAAGGGATTGTTGTATTTATTTAACTAAGTTTTTCTCTTTTCTTATCTGGATTCCATACGAAGCTCGCGATAAAGCTAAAGATGATGGTTAGGATAGCGAGGATAATGGCAAGGATGAGGGCAGGGATGCGAATAAGCCACCAGAGTGGGTTTGGTTTTTTATCATTGTGCCATTGTTTCGTTTCGTCGTCCAGACGTTGGAATTCTGTTTGAATACGATTGGCGACTGTTTCAATGCCTTCATCATTCATTTTTTTGATATCTGAGATATCAATTGGATTTCCAAAGTTCATATCAACACGCTCACGGCTAACCAGGCCCTTCAAGGTCATAGGACCTGTATAGGTAACCGGCATGATACGGACCTTGGCCATTTTGGCAATCAGGGCTACGCCACCCTTGACATCGTTTGAGTGACGGCTTCCGCTTGGAAACATGATGAGAGAGCGATCACTTTTTTTGAGAACATTGATAGGGTATTTGATGGCTGAGGCGCTAGGATTTTCACGGTCAATAGGAAAGGCACCACACATACGAATCCACCAGCCAAAGATACGGTTGGTAAAGAGCTCTTTTTTTGCCATAAAGATAAACTGTTTTGGCTTGGTCGCAAAGGCCATGTAAACAGGATCCCACCAAGTGCGGTGAGGCGCAACCAAAATATAATTTTCATCTTGATTAGGAATTTTATCAGTATTATGATAGTGGGCATTGCCATTGATTGACCATAGGAGCAATACAACCAATCCACGTAAATAAGTATAAAACATGCGATCTCCTTCGATTATTTTCTTGTTATTATTATACCTTATCAAAGAAGGGCTGGCAAACTTTTTCCATTTGTAATAAGTATATTTAGGATGAGATTAGAATTCTGTTAAAAAAAATGATATGATAGAATTTATGGATAAAAATAAGATTATGGGATTAACCCAAAGAGATGTCAAGGAAAGACAGGCTAAGGGCTTGGTCAATGATTTTACTGCATCGGCCAGTACTAGCGCTTGGCAAATCGTTAAACGAAATGTCTTTACCCTTTTTAACGCTTTGAACTTTGCCATTGCTTTGGCCCTTGCCTTTGTGCAGGCTTGGAGCAATTTGGTCTTCTTTGCTGTTATCTGCTTTAACGCTTTTTCTGGAATTGTGACCGAGCTGCGAGCTAAACACATGGTGGATAAGCTCAATCTCATGACCAAGGAAAAGGTCAAAACCATCCGTGATGGCCAAGAAGTGGCTCTGAATCCTGAAGAATTGGTGTTAGGAGATGTCATTCGTCTGTCTGCTGGAGAGCAGATTCCCAGTGATGCCTTGGTTTTGGAAGGTTTTGCGGAAGTCAATGAAGCCATGTTGACGGGGGAAAGTGATTTGGTGCAAAAGGAAGTTGACGCCTTGCTTTTGTCAGGAAGTTTCCTAGCCAGTGGGGCAGTTTTAGCTCAAGTTCACCATGTCGGTTCAGACAACTATGCTGCCAAACTCATGCTGGAAGCCAAGACCGTTAAACCAATCAACTCTCGTATCATGAAATCGCTGGACAAGCTAGCTGGTTTTACTGGGAAGATTATCATTCCTTTTGGTCTGGCTCTCTTGCTAGAAGCCTTGATTTTAAAAGGCCTGCCTCTCAAGTCATCCGTTGTAAACTCGTCGACAGCCCTTTTGGGAATGTTGCCTAAGGGAATTGCCCTTTTGACCATTACTTCGCTCTTGACTGCAGTTATCAAGCTAGGTTTGAAAAAGGTCTTGGTGCAGGAGATGTACTCTGTTGAGACCTTGGCGCGTGTGGATATGCTCTGTCTGGACAAGACGGGCACCATCACCCAAGGAAAGATGCAGGTGGAGGCTGTTCTTCCATTGACGGAAACTTACGGTGAAGAGGCTATTGCCAGCGTCCTGACCAGCTATATGGCCCATAGTGAGGATAAAAATCCAACTGCCCAAGCTATTCGCCAGCGTTTCCAAGGTCTAGTAGCCTATCCTATGATTTCCAATCTCCCCTTCTCAAGCGACCGCAAGTGGGGTGCTATGGAGTTAGAAGGTTTGGGAACAGTTTTCTTAGGGGCACCTGAGATGTTGCTGGATTCTGAGGTTCCAGAAACCAGAGAGGCCTTGGAGAGAGGTTCACGTGTCTTGGTCTTAGCTCTTAGTCAGGAGAAATTAGACCATCACAAACCACAGAAACCATCTGATATTCAGGCTCTAGCCTTGCTGGAAATATTGGATCCCATTCGAGAGGGAGCAGCAGAGACGCTGGACTATCTCCGTTCTCAGGAAGTGGGCCTCAAGATTATCTCTGGGGACAATCCAGTTACGGTATCTAGCATTGCCCAGAAGGCTGGTTTTGCGGACTACCACAGCTATGTAGATTGCTCGAAAATCGAGGATGAGGAATTGATTGCTCTGGCGGAGGAGACTGCTATTTTCGGACGTGTTTCCCCTCATCAAAAGAAACTTATTATCCAAACGCTGAAAAAAGCAGGTCATACAACAGCTATGACAGGGGACGGGGTTAATGATATTCTGGCCCTTCGTGAGGCGGATTGTTCCATCGTAATGGCGGAGGGAGATCCTGCGACTCGTCAGATTGCCAATCTGGTTCTCTTGAACTCTGACTTTAATGATGTTCCTGAGATTCTCTTTGAAGGTCGTCGTGTGGTGAATAACATTGCCCACATTGCACCGATTTTCTTGATAAAGACCATCTATTCTTTCTTGCTCGCAATTATCTGTATCGCCAGTGCTTTACTAGGTCGGTCAGAGTGGATCTTGATTTTCCCATTCATTCCAATCCAGATTACCATGATTGACCAGTTCGTGGAAGGTTTCCCACCATTCGTTCTAACTTTTGAGCGAAATATCAAACCTGTCGAGCCAAACTTCCTCAGAAGATCCATGCTTCGTGCTCTACCAAGTGCTCTCATGGTTGTGTTCAGCGTTCTTTTTGTGAAAATATTTGGAGCGAGTCAAGGTTGGTCTGAGTTAGAAATCTCAACTCTACTCTATTATCTCTTGGGGTCAATTGGTTTCTTATCCGTATTTAGAGCCTGCATGCCATTTACCCTATGGCGTGTCCTCTTGATTGTTTGGTCAGTAGGAGGCTTCCTAGCCACAGCTCTCTTCCCAAGAATTCAAAAACTGCTTGAAATTTCAACCTTAACAGGACAAACACTACCTGTTTATGGTATCATGATGCTGGTCTTTACCGTGATTTTCATCCTGACTAGTCGTTATCAAGCCAGAAAATAAAGAAAGGCTGCAATCTGTGGATTGCGGTCTTTTTAGGTACAAGATTGCCAGCTGAAATGTGGTATAATAAGAGGTAATAGAGTTTTGGAAAGTGAGAGAAAATGATTTCAAAGAGATTAGAATTAGTGGCTTCCTTTGTGCCACAGGGAGCCATTTTACTCGATGTGGGGAGTGACCATGCTTATTTGCCTATCGAGTTAGTCGAAAGAGGCCAAATCAAAAGTGCCATTGCAGGTGAGGTGGTGGAAGGTCCCTACCAATCTGCAGTCAAAAATGTTGAGGCTCGCGGACTAAAGGAGAAAATCCAAGTCCGTTTAGCCAATGGTTTGGCAGCTTTTGAAGAGGCAGACCAAGTGTCGGTCATCACTATTGCTGGCATGGGCGGCCGTTTGATTGCTAGGATTTTAGAAGAAGGCTTGGACAAGTTAGCTAATGTAGAACGATTGATCCTCCAGCCCAATAATCGTGAAGACGACTTGCGTATCTGGCTACAAGAGAACGGATTTCAGATTGTAGCTGAAAGCATCTTAGAAGAAGCTGGCAAGTTTTATGAGTTTTTGGTGGTGGAAGCAGGACAAATGAAGTTATCAGCCAGTGATGTTCGCTTTGGTCCCTTCTTGTCCAAAGAGGTCAGTCCAGTCTTTGTCCAAAAATGGCAAAAAGAAGCTGTTAAGCTAGAGTTTGCCCTCGGACAAATCCCAGAAAAAAATCTGGAGGAACGTCAAGTTCTAGTAGATAAAATTCAAGCCATCAAGGAGGTGCTCCATGCTAGCAAGTGAAGTAATTAACGTGTATGAAGCCTTTTGCCCTCAGGAATTTTCCATGGAGGGAGACAGTCGTGGCCTGCAAATTGGCACTTTAAACAAGGATATCCAAAGGGTCATGGTGACTCTGGATATTCGTGAAGAAACGGTGGCTGAAGCCATTGAAAAGGGTGTGGACTTGATTATCGTCAAGCACGCGCCGATTTTCCGTCCTATCAAGGACTTGGTTGCCAACTGTCCGCAAAATCAGATTTACATCGACCTCATCAAGCATGACATCGCAGTTTATGTCAGCCATACCAATATTGATATCGTTAAAAATGGCCTCAATGACTGGTTCTGCCAGATGCTAGGAATCGAGGAGACAACTTATCTGCAGGAAACAGGCCCTGAACGTGGAATTGGACGTATTGGGAATGTTCAGTCTCAGACATTTGGAGAATTGGCCCAACACGTCAAGCAAGTCTTTGGTCTAGATAGTCTTCGAATGGTGCATTATCAAGAGAATGACTTGCAGAAGCCTATTTCAAGAGTGTCCATCTGTGGTGGAAGCGGGCAGTCTTTCTATAAGGATGCTTTAGCTAAAGGAGCGGATGTCTATATCACTGGTGATATTTACTACCACACTGCCCAGGATATGTTGTCTGATGGCTTGCTAGCCTTGGACCCAGGTCACTATATTGAAGTGCTTTTTGTGGAAAAAATCGCAGAGCTTCTTAATCAATGGAAAGAGGAAAAAGGCTGGGAACTAGAAATTTTACCTAGTCAAGCATCGACCAATCCTTTCCACCATATCTAGTTTGAAGGTGAAAACAATGAAAAAAGTTGCCATTATTGGAGCAGGAATTGTAGGTGCAACAGCTGCCTACTACCTCTCGAAAGAAAGTGACCTAGAGGTGACCGTTTTTGACCATGGACAAGGTCAAGCTACCAAGGCCGCAGCAGGAATTATCAGTCCTTGGTTTTCCAAACGCCGCAATAAGGCCTGGTACAAAATGGCGCGTTTGGGGGCTGATTTTTATGTGGATTTGTTGGCGGATTTAGAAAAGTCAGGGCAAGAAATCGACTTTTACCAGCGTTTGGGAGTCTTTCTCCTGAAAAAGGATGAAACTAAGTTGGAAGAACTCTATCAACTAGCCCTCCAGCGCAGAGAAGAATCTCCCTTGATAGGGCAATTAGCCATTCTAGACCAAGAATCAGCTAATGAATTATTCCCTGGCTTACAGGGATTTGACCGCTTGCTATATGCTTCTGGTGGAGCGAGAGTAGATGGCCAACTTTTAGTGACTCGTTTGCTAGAAGCCAGTCAGGTCAAGCTGGTCAAAGAAAAAGTGAGTCTGAAGCCTTTATCATCAGGTTATCAGATTGGTGAAGAGGTGTTTGATCAGGTTGTTTTGGCGACGGGAGCTTGGTTGGGACGCCTGTTAGAGCCTTTAGGTTATGAAGTAGATGTTCGTCCCCAAAAGGGGCAACTCCGAGATTATCAACTTGCCCAAGACATGGAAGCTTACCCTGTTGTTATGCCAGAAGGGGAGTGGGATTTGATTCCTTTTGCAGGTGGGAAATTGTCCTTGGGTGCTACCCACGAAAATGACATGGGATTTGATTTGACGGTAGATGAAACCTTACTCCAGAAAATGGAGGAGGCAGCCCTGCCTTGCTATCCTAGTTTAGTAGAAGCTACCAGAGCTGGTGAGCGTGTGGGAATCCGTGCCTACACTAGTGATTTCTCACCTTTCTTTGGCCAGATGCCAGAATTGTCAGGTGTCTATGCAGCCAGTGGACTAGGTTCATCAGGCCTCACAACGGGTCCTATCATTGGTTACCATCTAGCTCAACTGATCCAAGGCAAGGAGTTGACCTTGGACCCTCTAAACTACCCAATTGAAAACTATGTCAAACGAGTAAAAAGCGAATAATACTCAATGAAAATCAAAGAACAAACTAGGAAACTAGCCGCAGGCTACTCAAAACACTGTTTTGAGGTTGTGGATCGAACTGACGAAGTCAGTAATCATACCCACGGCAAGGCGACGTTGACGTGGTTTGAAGAGATTTTCAAAGAGTATAAGCATTTTACTGAAATTTTATCCTACCCTCTAGGATGGCAAATGACATTCCCTATCAAAAATGGTAAAATAAGAAAAAATAATCCGAGAATCGAGGAAAAAAGATGCAAGAAAAGATTTTGGTAACGGGTGGAGCAGGTTTTATCGGAACCCACACAGTTATTGAGTTAATCCAAGCAGGTCATCAAGTTGTTGTGGTGGATAACCTTGTGAATAGTAACAGAAAAAGTTTAGAAGTTGTTGAAAGAATCGCAGGAGTTGAAGTGCCTTTCTATGAGGCAGATATCCGTGACACCGATACCCTCAGAGATATTTTCAAGCAAGAAGAACCAACAGGGGTCATTCACTTTGCTGGTTTGAAGGCTGTTGGTGAATCTACCCGTATTCCTCTTGCCTACTATGACAACAATATCGCTGGAACTGTTAGTCTTTTGAAGGTCATGGAAGAAAACAACTGTAAAAACATTATTTTCAGTTCTTCTGCGACAGTTTACGGAGATCCTCATACAGTGCCAATCTTGGAAGATTTCCCACTTTCAGTGACCAATCCATACGGCCGTACTAAGCTTATGCTAGAGGAAATTTTGACCGATATCTATAAGGCGGACTCAGAATGGAATGTGGTCTTACTTCGTTATTTCAACCCAATCGGAGCTCATGAGAGCGGAGATTTGGGAGAAAATCCAAACGGTATTCCAAACAATCTCTTGCCATATGTGACTCAAGTAGCCGTTGGAAAATTAGAGCAAGTGCAAGTGTTTGGAGACGATTACGATACGGAAGACGGAACTGGTGTTCGTGATTATATCCACGTTGTCGACTTGGCTAAAGGTCATGTTGCAGCTCTGAAAAAAATCCAAAAAGGTTCAGGCCTGAACGTTTATAACCTTGGAACAGGTAAAGGCTACTCAGTTCTTGAAATTATCCAAAACATGGAAAAAGCGGTGGGACGTCCAATTCCTTACCGTATCGTAGACCGTCGCCCAGGGGATATCGCAGCCTGCTATTCAGATCCTGCAAAAGCCAAAGCAGAACTCGGCTGGGAAGCAGAATTAGGCATCACCCAAATGTGTGAAGACGCATGGCGTTGGCAAAGCAAGCATCCAAATGGATTTGAAGACTAAGATGGTGATGTCAATCATTGTCCCCTGTTTAAACGAAGAGGAAGTACTTCCTCTTTTTTATCAGGCTTTGGAAGCTTTACTTCCAGATTTGGAAACAGAAATTGAGTATGTCTTTGTAGACGATGGATCAAGTGATGGGACTTTGGAACTCTTAAAGGCCTATCGGGAGCAAAATCCGGCAGTTCATTATATTTCTTTCTCACGAAATTTTGGCAAAGAAGCAGCTCTGTATGCAGGCTTACAATATGCGACAGGAGATCTGGTGGTGGTAATGGATGCAGACCTCCAGGATCCTCCTAGTATGTTGCTTGAGATGAAAGCCTTACTAGACCAGAATGCAGACTTGGACTGTGTTGGGACACGGAGAACCAGTCGGGAGGGAGAACCCTTCTTTCGTAGTTTCTGTGCTGATATCTTTTACCTCCTTATGCAAAAAATTAGCCCAGTAGCCTTGCCCTCAGGTGTCCGTGATTTTCGCATGATGAGAAGATCCGTAGTGGATGCTATTTTAAGCTTGACCGAGTCCAATCGTTTTTCAAAGGGACTCTTTGCCTGGGTCGGCTTTAAAACCCACTATCTGGACTATCCAAATGTTGAAAGACAGGCTGGCAAGACCAGTTGGAGCTTTAGGCAACTCTTTTTCTACTCCATTGAAGGAATTGTCAATTTTTCAGATTTTCCCTTGATTATAGCCTTTGTGGCAGGTCTCCTATCTTGTTTTATTTCTCTACTAATGACCTTTTTTGTTGTGGTTCGGACCCTCATTTTGGGCAATCCGACATCAGGTTGGACCTCTCTGATGGCAGTCATTCTCTTTCTTGGGGGCATTCAACTCTTGACCATTGGGATTCTCGGCAAGTATATCAGTAAGATTTATCTAGAGACTAAAAAAAGACCACTTTATCTTATCAAAGAAAAAAGTGATCTTCCTGATTTTACAGAAAAAAATAAAGTGAAAAGACTATAATTTTACGTGGAAATGTGCTAAACTAGAGGGAGTGGATTATCGCCATTGATTTAGGCTTCCTGGTTTCCAATCAGGGCGCGAGTTGGGCAATTTTTAACAGCCTCTAAGACATCCTGACTAGGAGAAATTTCTTTTTCCAGTTGGTCAGGGTCATCGTAAAAACGCACGATTCCATTATCGTGGTAATCAAATAAATCAGAATAAGTTTGGCAAAGCCCACAGGCGATACATCGTTCAGGTATAAGTGTGATTTTCATATTTATATTGTAATAAGAAAAGTAAAAAAAAACAAGGAGTAAGGTATGGCAAAAGAACCGTGGCAAGAAGATATTTATGAAAATCAAGAGGAAACAAGAACACAACGTCGTAAGAGAGAACAAGGTGGAGGAGTCGTTGCTAACCGTATCTTAACTATCTTAGCAAGTATTTTCTTTGTGATTGTAGTCGTGATGATTATTGTTCTGATCTATCTTTCATCGGGTGGGAGTAATCGCACAGCAGCCTTGAAAGATTTTCACGATTCTGATGCAAGTGTAGTACAGATTTCATCTTCTAGTAGCTCAGAGCAGGCATCTTCTAGTTCAGAGGAGAAGGTAGAAGAGTCATCTAGTAGCTCAGAACATCCAAATGATCCAGAAGGAACTACAAAAGTCTTGGCTGGAGAAGGAGAAGCAGCCATTGCCGCTCGTGCAGGAATCTCTATTGCTCAGTTAGAGGCTTTGAATCCTGGCCATATGGCTACAGGATCTTGGTTTGCTAATCCAGGTGATGTTGTCAAAATCAAATAGGAGTTGATATGAAAACAATTCAAATTGCTATTGACGGTCCTGCTTCAAGTGGTAAGAGTACAGTCGCAAAGATTATTGCCAAGGATTTTGGTTACACCTACCTAGATACAGGTGCTATGTATCGTGCAGCGACCTACATGGCTCTCAGGAACCAATTAGGAGTTGAACAAGTTGAAGAACTCTTATACTTATTGGACCAGCATCCAATCAGTTTTGGGCGCTCAGAAACTGGAGAACAACTTGTCTTTGTAGGAGATGTGGATATTACCCATCCTATTCGTGAAAATGAAGTGACCAATCATGTTTCAGCTATTGCAGCAATTCCTGAAGTACGTGAGAAACTAGTTTCTCTCCAACAAGAGATTGCCCAGCAAGGTGGGATTGTCATGGACGGTCGCGATATTGGAACGGTTGTATTGCCACAAGCAGAATTGAAAATTTTCCTAGTAGCTTCGGTAGATGAAAGAGCAGAGCGCCGTTACAAGGAAAATATTGCCAAGGGAATTGAAACAGACCTTGAAACCCTAAAAGAGGAAATTGCTGCGCGTGACTACAAGGATAGCCATCGTGAGACTTCGCCTCTCAAACAAGCAGAGGACGCTGTCTACCTTGATACAACTGGCTTGAACATTCAAGAAGTAGTTGAAAAAATCAAAGCAGAAGCTGAAAAAAGAATGTAAATGTAGAGAAGCCGATAGATTGATATCGGTTTTTTCTAAATTTGTCAAAATGCTGATTTTAGGGTATAATAGTTGCTGTTCGAGAAATTTTGATTTTCAAAGAATAGTGAATGATGATAAGGAGAAACCATGAACAACTTACCAAATTGCCCAAAATGTAACTCAGAGTATGTCTACGAAGACGGTGCCCTACTGGTTTGCCCAGAGTGTGCTCATGAGTGGAATCCTGCTGAAGTTGCAGATGTAGAAGAGGGCCTTGTTGCTATCGATGCCAACGGAAATAAATTGGCTGACGGTGATACTGTAACCCTCATCAAGGACTTGAAAGTAAAAGGTGCGCCAAAAGATTTGAAACAAGGGACGCGCGTGAAGAATATCCGCATCGTAGAAGGCGACCACAATATCGACTGTAAAATTGATGGTTTTGGTGCCATGAAACTCAAATCAGAGTTTGTGAAGAAAATTTAAGCATGTCAAAACACTATAAACTTGTATTTTATAGCCGTATCTTCTTGTTTCTAGCGGCTTTTACGGGAGTTTATCTTGAAATCGCCAAGCATGGTGGATTTGGGATGCTGCTCTATTATACGGTTCTGTCCAACCTCTTAGTCGCGATTTTTACGCTCTATCTCCTAAAGGTTATGAGCCGTTTAGGTGAAAACTGGCAAAGGCCAAGTCTCTTGCGCTTAAAAGGTGGGGTCACTATGAGTATCATGATTACCTGTGTGATTTACCATTTCCTATTAGCGCCTATTGCGACTAATTTCTATACCCTAGAAAATTTTCTTTGCCACTATATCGTTCCCCTCTGGTTTTTAGCAGATACCCTCTTTTTTGACAAACAGGGTCAATACAAGATTTGGGATCCAATTGTGTGGACGATTTTACCCTTGCTTTATATGATTTTTGCTCTTTTTAATGGCTTGGTACTGAAACTAGACATTCCTAATTCTAAGGTCAGTCCCTTCCCTTACTTCTTTTTGAATGTGAACAAGGGGTGGGATGCCGTGTTCAAGTGGTGTCTGATTATCTTTGTTGCCTATATGGTAGCAGGATTTATCTTCTACTTTATTAAGCAAATCAAGAGAAAATCATCCTAAGACACAAGGGATTCATTTTCGAGTTTAAGAAGGAGTCTATACACTAAAGAGGCTTCTTCTTTTCTTACTTGTTTGATAACTATCAAAGAAGTAGAAGATTAAGAGAAATATAGAAAGAGATTTCATGAAACAATTTTTAGAACGGGCCAGTATTTTGGCTCTCTCCCTCGTTTTGATTACCTCCTTTTCCATCTCGAGTGCCCTGCCAGCCATGTTTGACTATTATCAAGGTTATCCTAAGGAACAAATTGAGCTCTTAGCGAGCTTGCCATCTTTTGGGATCATGATTATGTTACTACTAAATGGTTTCTTAGAAAAAATATTTCCTGAGCGCTTACAGATCAGTTTGGGATTGCTGATTTTATCACTAAGTGGAACTGCTCCCTTTTGGTACCAAGCTTATCCTTTTGTCTTTGGAACACGGATTCTTTTTGGTTTAGGTGTTGGGATGATCAATGCCAAGGCCATTTCTATTATCAGTGAACGCTATCAAGGAAAAACGAGAATTCAGATGTTAGGGCTACGCGGTTCTGCAGAGGTCGTTGGGGCTTCTCTCATTACCTTGGCAGTCGGCCAATTGTTGGCCTTTGGTTGGACAGCTACTTTCTTAGCTTATAGTGCTGGATTTTTAGTTCTGATCCTTTATCTGCTCTTTGTACCTTATGGAAAAGAAAAGAAAGAAGTCAAGAAAAAAACGAAGGAAGCAAGTCGCTTAACTCGGGAAATGAAGGGCTTGATTTTTATCTTAGCTATTGAAGCGGCAGTTGTAGTTTGTACCAATACAGCTATTACCATCCGTATTCCAAGTTTGATGGTGGAAAGAGGACTTGGAGATGCCCAGTTATCTAGTTTTGTTCTTAGTGTCATGCAGTTAATCGGGATTGTGGCTGGTGTGAGTTTTTCTTTCTTGATTTCTATCTTTAAAGAGAAATTGCTCCTCTGGTCAGGTATTACCTTTGGCTTAGGGCAAATTGTGATTGCCTTGTCTCCATCCTTGTGGGTGGTAGTGGCAGGGAGTATTCTGGCTGGTTTTGCCTACAGTGTAGCCTTGACGACGGTCTTTCAACTTGTCTCTGAACGAATTCCAGCTAAACTCCTCAATCAAGCAACTTCATTTGCTGTATTAGGCTGTAGTTTCGGAGCCTTTACGACCCCATTTGTTCTAGGTGCAATTGGCTTACTAACTCACAATGGCATGTTGGTCTTTAGTATCTTAGGAGGGTGGTTGATTGTAACCTCTATCTTTGTCATGTACTTACTTCAAAAGAGAGCTTAGGATTCATTTCCTAAGTTTTTCTTTCGGGATTTTTATACCCAGACAATATTTGTTTTAGACCCTTGTTTATAGATTATTTTCTTGATAAAATAGAAGTTATGACAAGATATAAAGCAACTATTTCCTATGATGGTTACGCCTTTGCTGGTTTTCAGCGCCAGCCTCATGCGCGTAGCGTTCAGGAAGAAATTGAAAAAACCTTGACCAGGTTAAATAAAGGGCAAGCCATTACTGTTCACGGTGCTGGTAGGACAGATAGTGGGGTTCATGCTCTGGGACAGGTTATTCATTTTGACCTACCTTATCAGATGGATGAGGAGAAGCTCCGTTTTGCTCTAGACACTCAGTCCCCTGAAGATATTGATGTGATCTCGATTGAGCTTGTGGCGGATGATTTTCATTGCCGTTATGCTAAGCATAGCAAGACCTATGAGTTTATCGTGGATAGAGGCCGTCCTAAAAATCCTATGCGCCGTCACTATGCCACTCACTTTCCTTATCCGCTTGATGTGGAGCGAATGAAGGAGGCTGTTAAGAAATTAGAAGGAACCCATGATTTCACTGGCTTTACAGCATCTGGGACCAGCGTAGAGGACAAGGTTCGTACTATTACAGAAGCTAGTCTTAGGGTTGATGAGACAGGCCAGTTTTTGACCTTTACCTTTTCAGGAAATGGTTTCTTGTATAAGCAGATTCGCAATATGGTGGGGACACTGCTCAAAATCGGCAATAACCGCATGCCAGTAGAGCAGATTGACCTCATCTTGGAGAAAAAGGACAGGCAGCTTGCAGGTCCCACTGCAGCACCAAATGGTTTATATTTAAAGGAGATTCGTTATGAAGAATAATCGTATTTTAGCACTTTCTGGAAATGATATTTTTAGTGGTGGTGGTTTGTCCGCGGATTTGGCTACCTATACCTTGAACGGCTTGCATGGCTTTGTAGCAGTGACCTGTTTGACAGCCTTGACGGAAAAGGGCTTTGAAGTCTTTCCAACTGACGATACCATTTTTCAACATGAATTAGATAGCTTGCGTGATGTGGAGTTTGGGGGAATTAAGATTGGTCTTCTCCCTACTGTCAGTGTGGCTGAGAAGGCATTGGACTTTATCAAGCAACGCCCAGGAGTGCCTGTGGTTCTGGATCCTGTCTTGGTCTGCAAGGAAGCGCACGACGTAGCAGTTAGTGAACTCTGCCAAGAGTTGATTCGCTTTTTCCCTCATGTCAGTGTGATTACGCCTAATCTTCCTGAAGCAGAATTATTGGCAGGTCAGGAAATTAAAACCTTGGAAGACATGAAAACAGCAGCTCAGAAATTGCATGACTTAGGCGCGCCAGCAGTCATTATCAAGGGAGGCAATCGCCTTAGTCAGGACAAGGCTATGGATGTCTTTTATGATGGACAAAAATTTACAGTCCTAGAAAATCCTGTCATTCAAGGGCAAAATGCTGGTGCAGGTTGTACCTTTGCCTCTAGCATTGCCAGTCACCTAGTCAAAGGTGATGAACTTTTACCAGCAGTAGAAAGCTCTAAGGCTTTCGTTTACCGTGCCATTGTACAAGCAGATCAGTATGGAGTAAGACAATATGAAGCAAACCAAAACAACTAAAATCGCCCTTGTATCCCTATTAACCGCCCTCTCTGTGGTTCTAGGTTATTTCTTAAAAATTCCAACACCGACAGGCATTCTAACTCTTTTAGATGCGGGTGTCTTCTTTACGGCCTTCTACTTTGGTAGTCGTGAAGGGGCTGTAGTAGGAGGACTAGCAGGTTTCTTGATTGACCTCTTATCAGGCTATCCTCAGTGGATGTTCTTTAGCTTGGTCAACCATGGCTTGCAGGGATTTTTAGCAGGATTTAAAGGAAAAACTCAGTGGTTAGGCCTTATCTTAGCAACGATTGCCATGGTAGGGGGTTACGCCTTGGGTTCTACTTTGATGAATGGCTGGGCTGCAGCCCTACCAGAAATTCTACCGAATTTCATGCAAAATATGGTAGGGATGATTGTAGGATTTATCCTTAGTCAAAGTATTAAGAAGATTAAGTAAAGAGGCTGAGTCAAAAGTCTTTCAAATAAGAAAAACGCATAGTATCAGGTCTTGAAACCTTGATACTATGCGTTTTATTGTGGGAAGATTTTCGAAGAATATTAATCAAAATAAAGCAAGTCTTTGCTGGTGCTTGTAAAGAGGTCAAAGCCATCCTTGGTAACAACACCGCAGTCTTCAATACGAACACCGACTTTACCAGGGATATAGATACCTGGTTCAACAGAGAAGCACATGCCTTCTTCGATGACCATGTCGTTTCCTTCCATGATAGATGGGAATTCATGGACATCCATACCGATACCGTGACCGAGACGGTGGTTGAAGTACTCGCCGTAACCAGCTTTTTCGATGACCTCACGAGCAGCGCGATCCACTTCATGGGCAGTCACTCCTGGCTTGATAAAGTCAAGAGCAGCTTGTTGGGCTTCAAGAGTCAAGTTATAAATGTCTTTCTTGAATTGGTCAGGTTTGCCGACTGCGACTGTACGAGTCATATCTGACGCATAGCCGTTGACTAGAACACCAAGGTCAAAGAGGAGAAGAGCATCATTTTCAACCTTGTTAGCTGCTGGAATACCGTGTGGATTTGCAGCATTATCACCAGTCAAGACCATGGTATCAAAGCTCATTTCATAACCTTCACGCTTCATAGCAAAGTCAATTTGGGCGATGATATCTGTCTCTGTCTTATCAAGAGAAATATTATCAAAGCCAACCTTAACAGCCTTGTCCGCATAGAGACCTGCAACCATCATTTTTTGCACTTCGTCAGCAGATTTGATGAGGCGCATGCGTTGGATACGAGGTGTGAGGTTGTTAAACTCAGCAGTTTCAAAAACTGTTTTCAAGCCATGATATTTGGTCAAGATGAGATTGTCAAACTCAACAGCGACACGTTTGAAGTCAAGTTGTGGAAGAGCATGTTTCATTTTTTGCCATGGATTTTCAGAGTCCACATAGCCCACAACTGGGAAGGAAACAGTGCTGCTCGCACGCTCCACTTCAAGGGCTGGGACAAAAAGGAGGGGTTCCTGATCCGCTAGGACAAAAAGGAACATTTGGCGTTCATGGGGATCACTGTAAAAGCCAGTGAGGTAATTGATTGTGACGGGGTCAGATACGACAGCGACGTCTAGTTTTTCTGATTCAAGATATGTTACGATTTGTTGTAATTTAGACATATGCTACCTTCTTTCTACCCCTCTATTTTGGCAAAAAATGAGAGAAAATGCAAGGGAGAAGGGTAAAAGAACAGACAAAAAGAACTCCGACAAGATAACGGAGTTCTTTGATATCATTTTCCTTTGTTTAAGAAAAGTCAGCCTTGCTTTTGACATCACTGTATTCTTCAGCGATTTCTTGGCTGAGAATGTCCTCATAAGCAGGGAGTTGAATGTCCTGACCATATTTCTTCTTGAGGGCAGTAGTGACTAGGCGATAAGCTAGATTGGCATTACGAGAGAGGATAGGCCCGTGGAAGTAGGAACCAAAGACATTCTTATAATGAACACCTTCGCCGACTTTTTCTTCGTTATTTCCATTTCCATAGACAACCTGTCCCAGCGGTTTTTGATCATCTGAGAGGAAGGTACGGCCCTGATGATTTTCAAAACCATAGTAGGTTTCATCGAAATCTTCATTGTGAATCTTGATGTCCCCGATAAAACGGTTATTGGTCTGATTGAGGGTGTAGTGGCCCATGACCCCTAGTCCTTCGATGCGTCTCCCTGAAGCTTCAACATAATATTGGCCCAATAGTTGGAAACCACCACAGATAGCCAGAACCACACCGTCGTTTTGGATGTAGTTGTCAATGCTCTCTTTTTTAGCAGGTAGGTCGTCTGCAATGATACTCTGTTCAAAGTCTTGACCACCACCGAAAAAGGCAATGTCGTAGTGATTTTCATCAAAGTTATCATGGAGAGAAACGATGTCAACCGTCACATGGGCTCCCAGTTTTTCAGCCACATACTTGAGCATGAGGATGTTTCCATTGTCCCCATAGGTATTCATGAGATTTCCGTAGAGGTGGGCAATGTTGAGCTGATAGGGGTAATTGCCAGCTTTTGAGGAAAGTGAAGTATAAACCATTAGTTCATCTCCTTTCTAACAATCTGACGACTAGCCAGCAGTTCGCGGAATTCAAGCATAGCAGTATAGGTAGCTAGAATATAAGCATGCTTGCAGTCTTGGTTCTCAATGGTCTTAAGAACTTGCTCCAGACTACTTGTTTCAGTAATTTTATCAGCTGGATAGCCAGTTACTCGTAGACGACGTGCGATTTCAGAATGGCGAACACCGCCAGCGTTGATTTCGGGAATGTCCATGTCAGTGATTTGTTCAAAATCAGCATCCCAGATCCAGCTGGTGTCAATTCCATCTGCATAGTTGGCATTTAGGAGGACAGATAGGCTAAATGGATAAGGAGCTAGTTTAATCATCTCGATAGCTTGGGTCGCACCGACTGGATTTTTAATCAAGACGAGGGTGCATTCCTTGTCACCGATATGGAAGGTTTCCTGGCGTCCAAAGACAGCACGACTCTTATCAAATCCCTGCTTGATTAGTTGGGAATCTGCGCCGAGGAAACGGGCGATAGCCACAGCAGCTAGGGCGTTGTAGATGTTGTAAAGTCCACCGATTTGGATGCCGTATTCTTGGCCGTCAATGACAAAGCGAGAGCGATTGTTGGTTAACTCAACTAGTTCTGTCAAGCGATAGTCGAGATCAGGACGTTTACATCCACAACCTTCACAGATATAGGCACCCAAGTTTGCATAAGTATTGTGCTCATATTTGAGGATGCCTTGGCAGTCAGGGCAGAGGATTCCTTCGGTATTATAGTGAGCCAGCTGAGCTGGACCTTTCTCCAAGTCAAAACCAAAATACTGTACAGGATTTGGAATAGCTGGCTTGTAGAAAAGTGGACTGTCTCCATTAAGAAGAACAGTGGCAGTAGGCACCTTACGAATGGCATCCAAAATCATCTTGTAAGTTGTGTAAATCTCACCATAGCGGTCCATCTGGTCACGGAAAATATTAGTAATAACAAATAAGCTTGGCTTGATGTAGTCACAGATACGAGATAGACTGGCTTCGTCGATTTCTAGGACGGCAATATTTTTCCCAGTTTTAGAAGATTTGGCTGTTAAGAAGGTTGTCGCAATTCCTGTAATCATGTTGGCACCGCTTGGGTTGGTCAGAACTTGACCATAAACCTCTTTTAAAATGCCGACAGTGAGAGCAGTTGTCAAGGTTTTTCCGTTGGTTCCAGTCACCACGACAATCTCGTAGTTCTTAGCTAGGTTTTGTAAAATATCTTTATCGAATTGAAGGGCAAGTTTTCCTGGAAGCGTACTTCCACGGCCAAGACGGCTTAAAATGAAGTGGGAAGAACGCCCAGCAAGAAGGCCCAAAGTAGTTTTTAATTTCATGTTTCTATTATATCATACTGCGCCCGGCAGTCCAATAACTAAAGTAAACTCTAAGATCAACTAAAGAAGTAACCTTAGAGGTGCTTTTTAGGTTCTGATTAAACCAATCAAATATAATATCTTTGAATTTGATAACTTTGGCAACTTTAAGAAATAAATCTTTCTTGCTCTGAACATAAGAAAGGAGAGGACATCGATTACCTTCTACAGGCTTTAAAATTTCATTAATCCATTATAGTTGACAAAGATACCTAACTTTTGGGATTTAGATTATTTTTTGGAAAGTCTCTTTTATAATAAATTACGAATTTTTTCTTTTATAAATGCGTTAAGAGGATAGTGTTTATCAAGATATTCTAGGAGTGCCTGAGCAGATTCAGAAATTCGTTCGTAACCTTGCAAAAAGTAGGGTAATTGTTTGGCTTCATTTGGATAACCTTTTTCAAATCGTCTGTTGCTGTTAAAAATATCTATAAAATTAGATTTAGAAGTTTTTTCCAAATTGATTAGTTCAGTCCAGAGCTTGACAGATCTGTTTTGGATGAAATCATAAGCAGCCAATTTTTCCCCTCGTTGATAGCGACCTAGTCCTATATATAGGTTGCATAAAATTTCTCCCAACAGCCATTCACGATCTCTATTTTCTTTTGATGGCAATCTTTGTGGCTGGCAGATTGTTCCATCAAAACCGACCTCCTTCCAGATAATTTTGCCTTCAGCGAAGGGAATGTTTACTAGTTCGTGAGCTTCAAAGATAGCAAATTCACAAAAAACATCATCTTCAAATAGAACTTTATGTCCGTCCACTGTATTTTGGTAGTGAAATGCAATTGGTTCTAGATTACTTAACCAGGTTAGGTCCTGGATATAGGCCTGCTTGTAGCCATCTTTTACAATAACAAAGAAATCCAAATCGGAGTACTGATCCAATCGTTCTCTTTCTGCTCCGCAAGAACCAAGTGCCAGCAAAGCTAGTGCTTGTCTAGAATCTTTTAGAGACTGACCAATATCATCTAGTCTTTGTAATAGTAATTCTGTTTTATTCATATCGTTACCTCATTATTTCTTGTTTACAGACATTATATAGTTAATATTTTCGAAAGTCAATTTCATCCCATACCAAATATATACTAATGTAATATGGGATTTCTTTCGATATTTTTTACAATGATAAAGTTTAAACATTTTGCAGAGTATTGCTCATATTATCAAGAACGAAGAAATTTGAAGTATCCTTTGATTGGTTAGAAAGTGATTCTTATCTTTAAGAAGATTAAATAATTTGGAAAATATTTAAGAAGAAAAAATATATCGACTTAACCATCAATTTGCAAACGGTAAAATCTTCTCACAAACGATGAAAATACACATACGACCCGTGCAAAGAGTGGATAATTTACTAATTAGGCATGAAACAATCATTGCAAAATATACTTTTTAAATTACCCATAAAACGATGAGCTGAAGCGAGTTATTCAAAGGCATATGTATTGCTGATATTTGAAAGAGTGACCTGAAACTCAATATATAATTAGGACTGCTAAATAAAGTTTGGCTATTATATCACAAAAGAGGGAAAAGACAGATTTGAGATTTCGCAGAAACAAAAACAGCCCGATGAGGGCTGTGAGATACGAAGAAATCTCAACTTAAATCGCAAACAAGTCATTCAAGTTCTCAGCCAAGGTTGGGTGAGTGAAGATTTGTTTTGTGAAGTAAGTGTAAGGAATCTTGTTGTCCATAGCAACAGTGATGATGTTGATGATTTCTTGAGAACCTTCTGAGAAGATGCTTGCTCCAAGAATTTCTTTTGTTTCAGTATTGACAACAGCTTTGAAAGCTCCACGAAGGTCTCCGTTTACGTGACCACGAGGCATGGCTGCAACAGGAATTTCCTTAACAGCGTATGGAAGTTTCAAATCAGCTGCTTGGCTTTCAGTCAAACCAACTTGTGAAAGAGCAGGTGTGATGAACATAGTATTTGGTACATTGAGACGGTCTTCAAGTGTGTAGCTGCCATCTCCAGCGAGGTAGCTGTAAACAACACGGAAGTCATCAAGTGAAATGTAAGTAAATTGAAGGCCACCGTTGACATCTCCAACTGCAAAGACACCAGGAACGTTTGTTTGACAATGTTTGTCTACTTTAATAGCACCACGTTCAGTTAGCTCAATATCTGTATTTTCAAGTTGAAGTGGTTCTACGTTTGGTTTGCGTCCAGTTGCGTAAAGAAGGGCGTCGAAACGGTAAGTTTCGTTTTCAGTTACGACAAGCACTTGGTCACCGTCGTTTTTGATTTCAGTAGTACGGATGTTTTGAAGCAATTCAATGCCGTCTTCTTCCATGTATTGTTTAGCAAGAGCTGCGATGGAAGGTTCTGCACGAGGAAGGAAAGTATCCAAGGCATCTAGAACTGTGACCTTGCTTCCAAGTTTGTTGTAAAGACCAGCAAATTCAAGACCGATATTTCCACCACCAAGGACTCCAAGGTTTTGAGGCAATTTGTCCAAGTTTTGGATACCTGTTGAGTCAAAGACGTTCTTGCTTGTAGCAAGTCCAGGAATTGGCAAGACATTTGAAACAGCACCAGTGTTGATGACGATTGTTTCAGCAGTCAGTTCTTTCTTTTCATCACCAGCTTGGATTTCGATGACTTTATTTGAAAGGAAGTGAGCTTCCGCATCAAAGATATCTACGCCTGTACCAGCAACAGTCGCATAGTTTTTACCGTTGAGGCGACCAGTGATAGTGTTTTTGGTAGCAATGACTTCTTCAAAAGACAAGTCTTTTTCAGCAGCAACTAGCAAAGTTTTAGTTGGGATACAACCAATGTTGATACAAGTTCCACCGTACATAGCTTTGCTACGTTCAACGAGGGCAACTTTTTTACCAGCTGAAGCCAATTTACCTGCTAGTGTTTTACCAGCTTTACCAAATCCGATAACGATTAAATCATAAGTTAACATTTAGAGTTCCTCCTATTCGATTTTCATTCTAGCACAAGAAAAAAACTTTTGCACAATTCTGCTACGCTTTAAAAAAGTTTATGAAATAGTGGAAATTTCATCCTTATTTTCTCTGAAAAATCGTTTACATGAGTTTATCGATAGATTGGGCTATCTTTTGCTCTGTTCTTGTGTTATACTAGATAGGTTGCAAAGAAAACAGTACTTTTCTTTTGTGGAAAAGAAGCAACACGATTTTATATCCAGTATATGAAAATACGTCATAAAAAGAAAAGTATAAACTAAGCCCTATAGGGTGGCTTCGCACCACCTTTAGAAAGAAGAATAACGTGAAATTTAATGAATTAAACTTGTCTGCTGATTTGCTAGCAGAGATTGAAAAAGCTGGTTTTGTAGAAGCCAGTCCGATCCAAGAACAAACTATTCCCTTGGCTCTTGAAGGTAAGGATGTTATCGGTCAAGCTCAGACTGGTACAGGAAAAACCGCAGCCTTTGGCTTGCCAACCCTTGAAAAAATCCGTACAGAAGAAGCGACCATCCAAGCCTTGGTCATCGCTCCAACTCGTGAACTAGCTGTCCAAAGTCAAGAGGAACTCTTCCGTTTTGGTCGTAGCAAGGGAGTCAAAGTCCGCTCAGTATATGGCGGATCAAGCATTGAAAAACAAATTAAGGCTCTTAAATCTGGAGCCCATATCGTGGTGGGAACACCTGGTCGCCTCTTGGACTTGATTAAACGCAAGGCCTTAAAATTACAAGACATTGAAACGCTCATCCTTGACGAAGCAGATGAAATGCTCAACATGGGCTTCCTTGAAGACATTGAAGCTATCATCTCCCGTGTCCCTGAAAGCCGTCAAACCTTACTTTTCTCAGCAACTATGCCAGATGCCATCAAACGTATCGGTGTTCAGTTTATGAAAGAACCTGAGCATGTGAAGATTGCTGCTAAGGAATTAACAACAGAATTGGTTGACCAATACTATATCCGAGTTAAAGAGCAAGAAAAATTTGATACTATGACTCGTCTTATGGATGTGGAACAGCCTGAGCTTGCTATCGTATTTGGTCGTACAAAACGCCGTGTAGATGAATTGACTCGTGGTTTGAAAATCCGTGGCTTCCGTGCAGAAGGAATTCATGGAGATCTAGACCAAAACAAACGTCTTCGTGTCCTTCGTGATTTTAAAAATGGCAATCTTGATGTTTTGGTTGCGACAGACGTTGCAGCGCGTGGTTTGGATATTTCAGGTGTAACTCATGTCTATAATTACGATATTCCACAAGATCCTGAAAGTTATGTTCACCGTATCGGTCGTACAGGTCGTGCTGGTAAGTCAGGTCAATCGATTACCTTTGTTGCTCCAAGCGAAATGGGCTACCTTCAAATTATTGAAAACTTGACCAAGAAACGTATGAAAGGTCTCAAACCTGCAAGCGCAGAAGAAGCCTTCCAAGCTAAGAAACAAGTGGCTCTTAAGAAAATCGAACGTGATTTTGCAGATGAAACTATCTGTGGCAATTTTGAGAAATTTGGCAAGGATGCTCGTAAGTTGGTTGCCGAATTTACTCCAGAAGAATTGGCAATGTATATCTTGAGTCTGACTGTTCAAGATCCAGATAGCCTTCCTGAGGTAGAGATTGCGCGTGAAAAACCACTACCGTTTAAACCATCAGGTAATGGCTTCGGTGGTAAAGGTAAGGGAGGTCGTCGTGGAGATGACCGTCGTGATAATCGCCGTGGAGACAACCGTCGTGGTGGTCGTCGTGATGATTTCAAAAAAGGAAGTCGTGGCAATGATCGTTTTGATAAAGACAGACGTTACCGTAATAAAGACAATAAAAAACCACGCAATACTTCAAGTGAAAAGCAAACAGGATTTGTTATTCGTAACAAGGGCGATAAATAAGAAAAAGCGGTTCAAAATGAATCGCTTTTTTATATAAGGAGACCGAATGGAAAAGAAAGATAAATAAATAGATATATTATCTTCTTGTGATATTATAATACACAAAAATAGGGAGCTTGTCAATAGAAAAGAAGCAATTTAATTAAAAATATTCTTGTTTTTTCAAATTGCAATTAAATAAGCAATTTTCAGATAATAATTGAAAATTCAAGCTGTTTATGTTATAATGATAGCGATTAAATTCGAGGTGAAAAATGGCACATTTATTAGAAAAAACTAGAAAAATTACTTCTATCCTGAAGCGCTCAGACGAGCAGTTGCAGGAAGAACTTCCCTACAATGCGATTACCCGTCAATTGGCTGATATTATTGACTGTAACGCCTGTATCGTTAATAGCAAGGGACGTCTCCTTGGCTATTTTATGCGTTACAAAACCAATACAGATCGTGTAGAGCAATTCTTCCAGACTAAAATTTTCCCGGATGATTACATTCAAGGTGCGAACATGATCTACGATACAGAAGCCAATCTGACAGTTGATCATGATTTAAGTATTTTCCCTGTGGAAAGTCGTGCCGACTTTCCTGATGGCTTGACGACTATTGCACCGATTCATGTGTCAGGGATTCGTTTAGGTTCTTTGATTATTTGGCGCAATGATAAGAAATTCGAAGATGAGGACTTGATCCTTGTTGAGATTGCCAGTACCGTTGTTGGGATTCAACTTCTCAACTTCCAACGTGAAGAGGATGAGAAAAATATCCGTCGCCGTACTGCTGTTACCATGGCGGTCAATACCCTTTCTTATTCAGAACTCCGTGCTGTTTCAGCAATTTTAGGGGAGTTAAACGGAAATGAGGGACAGTTGACTGCGTCAGTGATTGCAGACCGTATCGGTATTACCCGTTCTGTGATCGTTAATGCTCTTCGTAAACTTGAGTCTGCTGGGATTATTGAAAGTCGCTCACTTGGAATGAAGGGAACCTACCTTAAGGTCTTGATTTCAGATATTTTTGAAGAAGTGAAGAAAAGAGATTACTAATGACTAAGGCTTTGATTTCGATTGATTATACAGAAGATTTTGTGGCTGATAGTGGAAAATTGACAGCAGGTGCTCCAGCTCAGGCAATTTCAGATGCCATTGGCAAGGTGACTCGGTTGGCTTTTGAAAGAGGAGATTACATCTTCTTTACCATCGATGCTCATGAAGAAAACGATTGTTTCCATCCAGAAAGTAAATTATTTCCTCCTCATAATTTGATTGGGACTAGTGGGCGTAATTTATACGGAGATTTGGGAACCTTTTATCAAGAGCATGGTTCAGACAGTCGTGTCTTTTGGATGGATAAACGCCATTACTCAGCATTTTCAGGGACTGACCTGGATATCCGCTTGAGAGAGCGTAGAATTTCAACAGTTATCTTAACAGGAGTCTTGACGGATATCTGTGTCCTGCATACAGCTATAGATGCCTATAATCTAGGGTATGACATCGAGATTGTTAAACCAGCCGTTGCTTCCATCTGGCCTGAAAATCATCAATTTGCCCTAGGTCATTTCAAAAACACACTTGGAGCTAAGTTAGTAGATGAAAATCTAAATGAACTTTCTGAGTAATTTGGTTGATGAAATGAAAAAAATTGAAAAAAAGTGTTGACAAGCATCCCAAAAGTTGATATACTAGTAAAGTAATCGACGCGGGGATGGCGGAATTGGCAGACGCGCAGGACTAAGGATCCTGTGACCGCTTTAGGTCGTGAGGGTTCAAGTCCCTCTCTCCGCATAGGATAAGAGTTAGCTGAGGCTAGCTCTTTTTTTATCTAATTTACGTAGAGCAAAAAATTTTTGCTCTTTTTTTGGATTTCATAAACATTTCATATTTGGATTTTATAATAGTCTTACAAATATGGAGGTGACAAATGAATCCAATCCAAAGAGCTTGGGCTTATGTCAGTAGAAAACGACTGAGAAGTTTTATTTTATTTCTGATTTTATTGGTCCTATTGGCTGGAATTTCAGCCTGTTTGACTCTGATGAAGTCCAACAAAACAGTGGAAACCAATCTTTACAAATCGCTCAACACATCTTTTTCTATTAAGAAGATAGAAAATGGACAGACTTTTAAGTTGTCGGACTTATCATCCGTGAGCAAGATTAAGGGGCTGGAAAATGTCTCTCCTGAACTTGAGACGGTCGCAAAACTGAAAGACAAGGAAGTAGTGACTGGTGAGCAGAGCGTAGAACGTGATGACTTGTCAGCTGCGGACAAGAACTTGGTTAGCTTAACGGCTCTTGAGGATTCATCCAAAGATGTGACCTTTACTAGCTCGGCTTTCAACCTAAAAGAAGGTCGACACCTCCAAAAAGGAGATTCCAAGAAAATCCTTATCCACGAAGAGTTGGCCAAGAAGAACGGTCTTTCTCTTCATGACAAGATTGGCTTGGATGCTGGTCAGTCCGAATCTGGTAAAGGGCAAATAGTAGAGTTTGAGATTGTCGGCATTTTTGCTGGTAAGAAACAAGAGAAATTTACAGGTTTGTCTTCTGACTTCAGTGAAAATCAGGTCTTTACAGACTATGAAAGTAGCCAGACCCTTCTGGGAAATAGTGAAGCTCAAGTCAGTGCAGCGCGCTTCTATGTAGAAAATCCTAAGGAAATGGACGGACTCATGAAGCAGGTGGAAAACTTGGCCTTGGAAAATCAAGGCTACCAAGTTGAGAAGGAAAACAAGGCCTTTGAACAAATCAAAGACTCAGTTGCAACCTTCCAAACCTTCCTAACCATCTTCCTTTATGGGATGTTGATAGCAGGAGCAGGGGCCTTAATTCTTGTTTTGTCTCTCTGGTTGAGAGAAAGGGTCTACGAAGTGGGAATTTTACTTGCACTTGGGAAAGGCAAGAGCTCGATCTTCCTACAATTCTGTTTAGAGGTAGTTTTGGTGTCGCTTGGAGCTTTGCTTCCAGCATTTGTTGCAGGAAATGCCATCACATCCTATCTACTCCAAACTCTACTAGCAAGTGGAGATCAGGCAGCCCTACAAGACACGCTAGCCAAAGCAAACAGTTTATCAACCAGCATCTTATCTTTTGCAGAATCCTATGTTTTTCTAGTTCTGCTTAGTTGCTTGTCTGTAGCCCTTTGTTTCCTATTTTTATTTAGAAAATCGCCTAAGGAAATTTTATCATCTATTAGTTAATACTCTTCGAAAATCTCTTTAAACCGTGTCAGCTTTATCTGCAACCTCAAAGCTGTGCTTTGAGCAACCTGCGGCTAGCTTCCTAGTTTAATCTTTGATTTTCATTGAGTATAAGAAGGAGAAATCATGACTTTATTACAATTACAAGATGTTACCTATCGTTATAAGAACACTGCTGAAGCAGTCCTATATCAGATCAATTATAATTTTGAACCCGGGAAATTTTACAGTATTATTGGTGAGTCAGGAGCAGGAAAATCCACACTCTTGTCCCTACTTGCTGGTCTAGATAGTCCTGTTGAAGGTTCTATCCTTTTTCAAGGAGAGGATATTCGTAAGAAGGGCTATTCTTACCATCGCATGCACCATATTTCCCTGGTCTTTCAAAATTATAACTTGATAGATTATCTTTCTCCACTGGAAAATATCCGCTTGGTCAACAAAAAGGCAAGCAAGGATACACTGCTTGAGCTTGGTTTGGATGAAAGTCAGATCAAGCGGAATGTTCTCCAGTTATCAGGTGGTCAACAGCAACGTGTGGCCATTGCGCGCAGTTTGGTATCAGAAGCTCCAGTTATTCTCGCGGATGAGCCAACGGGAAATCTGGACCCTAAAACTGCTGGAGATATTGTCGAACTGCTCAAATCACTTGCCCAGAAAACAGGTAAATGTGTCATCGTCGTCACCCACAGTAAAGAAGTGGCACAGGCGTCAGATATTACACTTGAATTGAAGGATAAGAAACTGACTGAAACTCGCAATACGACGAAATAATATGAGCTTTTCTGTTAGAATTATAAGAAAGAACAAAATCTAGAAAGGGAACCTATGTTACACAACGCATTTGCCTATGTTACAAGGAAGTTTTTCAAATCGATTGTCATCTTCCTGATTATTCTCCTCATGGCGAGCTTAAGTTTGGTCGGCTTGTCGATTAAGGGAGCTACTGCCAAGGCTTCTCAGGAGACCTTTAAAAATATCACCAATAGCTTCTCCATGCAAATCAATCGTCGCGTTAATCAAGGAACGCCTCGTGGTGCTGGGAATATTAAGGGTGAAGATATCAAAAAAATCACTGAAAACAAGGCCATCGAGTCTTATGTGAAACGTATCAACGCTATCGGAGATTTGACTGGATATGAACTTATCGAAACGCCAGATACCAAGAAAAATCTAACACCTGACCGTGCTAAACATTTTGGAAGTAGCTTGATGATTACAGGTGTCAATGACTCCTCTAAAGAAGACAAGTTTGTCTCGGGCTCTTATAAATTGGTTGAAGGAGAGCACTTAACAAACGACGACAAGGACAAGATCCTCCTGCACAAGGACTTGGCAGCCAAACACGGCTGGAAAGTCGGGGATAAGGTCAAACTAGACTCCAATATCTACGATGCAGACAATGAAAAAGGAGCCAAGGAAACAGTCGAAGTGACAATCAAGGGACTCTTTGATGGTCACAATAAGTCGGCAGTAACCTACTCACAAGAACTATACGAGAACACAGCTATCACAGACATCCATACAGCTGCTAAACTATATGGTTATACAGAAGACACAGCTATTTATGGGGACGCAACCTTCTTTGTAACAGCGGACAAGAACTTGGATGATGTTATGAAAGAGTTGAATGGCATCAGTGGTATCAACTGGAAGAGCTATACTTTAGTTAAGAGCTCCTCTAACTACCCAGCTCTTGAGCAATCCATTTCTGGTATGTACAAGATGGCCAATCTCCTCTTCTGGGGTAGCTTGAGTTTCTCAGTTCTTCTCCTTGCCCTCTTACTCAGCCTTTGGATCAATGCCCGTCGCAAGGAAGTGGGTATTCTCCTCTCTATTGGTCTCAAGCAGGCAAGTATCTTGGGTCAATTCATCACTGAATCCATCGTGATTGCCATCCCTGCTCTTGTTTCTGCTTACTTCTTAGCTACTTACACAGCGCGTGCAATCGGAAATACTGTTCTTGCCAATGTCACTTCAGGTGTTGCCAAGCAAGCCAGCAAGGCTGCTCAAGCCTCCAACCTTGGTGGTGGTGCAGAAGTAGATGGCTTTAGCAAGACCTTGTCGAGCCTAGATATTTCCATTCAGACATCAGACTTTATCATCGTCTTTGTCCTTGCCTTGGTTCTAGTGGTTCTCGTTATGGCGCTTGCTTCAAGCAATCTCCTTAGAAAACAACCAAAAGAACTCTTGCTGGATAGCGAATAAATTTGAAAAAATTAGTCTAAAATAGAGACTACATCTTATTTTTCTATTCAAGAATGGTGGATAGAGAATGGCTATTTAACAATTCAAAATAGAGCCGAAAGCAGTGGTGAAAATCATTGCTTTCAGTTGCTTTCTTTGTACTTTAGTACTTGAATATGATATACTAAAGCTATTGAATTTATTAGAAAGGGATTTCACAACTTATATATGGGATTGTGCATAAAAATATATAGAAACCTTATCTTGAAAATAGATAGATAAATCTGTAGAAGCCTATCCATATTGTAAACATAGACTAGTAGACCTAGGAAGGGTCTACTTTGGAAAATATAGATTAGTGAGGAAAAATAAACATTATGAGACAAACAAATGTTAGAGGAACATTATCTCTCCGTGGCTTTAGAAAATTAAGAACTGGTGCAATTGTTGCGACAGGTGTGATTTTATTGGGGCTGGGCTTTTTAGCTCCAACTGTGTCAGCCAGTGAACAAGATGGTGTCTGGGTAGCCAGAACAGTTGCAGAAGTAAAGGCTGATATTCAAAAAGAAGGTGATTTATTTAAGTATGTTATTAAGTGGGGGGACACATTAAGTGTTATCAGCGAAGCAAGTAATATCCCTGTAGATGTACTCCAAGAAATGAATCAAACTTCAGGCAAGAATTTATTCTTACCGCACAATGAATTGTACTTTACTGAAGCTGAAACGATTTCAGATACAGTCACAAAACACAAGATTGTCATCAAGGAAAGTGGTGCAAGTGGCGAAGTTCGCACTTACGAAGTCTTGCTCAAGAAAGATCAAGAGACAAAAGCTGTTACTTTTGAATTAACAGATGTCACTGAGAAAGTTGAAAAAATGGCTGTGAACTATAGCCCAGTCTATCAGCCTGTATCAGCTCCAGTAGTGGAAAGAGCGGAAGAATCGGGTGAAGAACTTGCCTCAGAAGCACCAGCAGAGACAAGCCCAGAAGTTAAGGAAGAAACAGAAGCTCCAGTAGCGTCAAAAGCAGAAACAAGGTCAGAAACTTTAAATGCTCCATCTGCATATACTACAAATGGGTCAGGAAACTCAACTGAATCAAGTCCAGCAGCAGACAAGGCCCCTTCAAATATAGGAACTACAAATCAACCTGTAGCTTCAAATCCAAGTTCTGAAGCGCCAGCGCCAAAAGCAGAGGTACCAGTGACTCCGGCACCGAAAGTAGAAGCGCCATCGACTCCAATGCCAAAAGCAGAAGAACCATCGACTCCAGCACCGAAAGCAGAGGCACCAGCGTCTCCAATGCCAAAAGCAGAAGGACCATCGACTTCAGCACCAAAAGCAGAGTTACCATCGACTCCAGCACCGAAAACAGAAGAGCCAGCAACTCCAGCACCAAAAGCAGAGGCACCAGCAACTCCAGCACCGAAAGCAGAGGCACCATCGACTCCAGCACCGAAAGCAGAAGCGCCATCGACTCCAGCACCAAAAGCAGAGGTACCAGTGACTCCGGCACCGAAAGTAGAAGCGCCATCGACTCCAATGCCAAAAGCAGAAGAACCATCGACTCCAGCGCCAAAAGTAGAGGAGCCAGCGTCTTCAGCACCAAAAGCAGAAGAACCAGCAGCAACTGAGCCAAAAACAAAAGAGCCAGTGGCAACAACGCCAAAAGTGGAAGAACCATCGACTCCAGCGCCAAAAGCAGAAGAACCATCGACTCCAGCGCCAAAAGTAGAGGAGCCATCGACTCCAGCGCCAAAAGCAGAAGAACCATCGACTTCATCACCAAAAGTGGAGGAGCCATCGACTCCAGCGCCAAAAGTGGAAGAACCATCGACTCCATCACCAAAAGTAGAGGAGCCATCGACTCCATCACCAAAAGTGGAAGAACCATCGACTCCATCACCAAAAGTAGAGGAGCCATCGACTCCAGCACCAAAAGTGGAAGAACCTGCACCACCAGCACCAAAAGCAGATGAGCCAGTGGGACCAGCGCCAAAAGCAGAAGAATCAGCGGCATCAGCACCGAAAGACGATGAATCAGGTTCTTCAGTTGAATCTCCATCAACAGGCAATCATTCAGACGAGTCAGGAACACCATCTGAAACTCCTACAGGTGACTCAACTTCGTCACTGGACGCTTCAGGCGAGCCCAATTTCACTGAACAGCCAGCTGGAGAATCAGGTAAATCTGAAACAACGTCAGAACCTTCTAATACTCCATCTGCGGAAGCTACAAATGATTCAGGGAATGCAGCAACATCAAGTCCGGTAACAGATGGTACTACTTCAAACACAGGGACTACAGAACAACCTGAAACTCCAGCTTCAAAACCAGAAGTAACAACACCCAAAGAGGATAAACTACCAACTAATCAAACTGGAGATACATCAAATCCAGTAGATTCAAAGGATGAAACATCAAATCCGGCTCCGGCACCCAAAGAAGATACTCCGTCTGAAGAAGTAGCACCTAAAGATGAAAAACTTGAGGAATCAAAAAAAGATGGAAAAGAAATTATTGAAAAAATTGCAGCTTCAAAACATAGTGAAATTGAAAAAGTTAAAGATGAAGCAGAAAAAACAAAATTAAAAGAAAAATTAAATGAATTAAAAGAAGAAGCATTAGAAGCAATAAATAATGCTAAAGATCACGATGCTGCTGTAGCTGTTGCGGATGAGTATCAAAGTAAAATTGATGAAATTGATGTTCCAGGTGAAGAATTACCAGCACCAAACTACAATAAAGATAATTTAACAAATGGTCGTAATGAAGGTACTACTATTGACAATGGAAGCACAGCGATAGGACATGGATCAGGTGAAGCTCCAACACAACCTTCTTCAACTTCAGAAGGGGCTTCAAGTTTTAGAAATGCCCCATCGGTTCAAGCAAGAGCAAGAAGAGTGGCACGTTCAACATCAGAACCAGATGGAACTGTAAATATTAGCTATAACTTCGCTGGAATGCCAGATATTCATGGCTTCCTATCTGATCCGGGAGAAAATAACACTGTCACAATTCCTGCAGGAACGAGTGAAGCACAGGCAAAAGAGCTAGTAAAAGAAAAAATTCAAGCCAAGATAAAAGACCTAGCTGCTAGAGGGTATTATGTGAAAAATGACATTATTTTTGAACAAGATACTACTGTGAAAAATTATAACTACGTTGTTACATTCACTAAGGAGACTACAGGAACTTCAGGTTTCAGAATGGCTCCAGCAGTTCAACCACGTGCTAGCAGAAATCGTAGAAGTCTAGAACAGCCAGCTCCTCAAAAGGTCAAAGTAAATGTATTTTATAACTTTGATAAAATGAAAGATATTGCAGGTTTCCTAGGAGATATCAATGGAACTTCTCTTGAAATTTCGGAAGGTTTATCAAATGAACAGGTTAAAGCAGCTGTCAAGAGCCAAGTTGAAGCTAAGAAAGAAGAGTTGAGCAAACGCGGCTATACTTTCAAAGAGGACTATGTCTATCAATCTAATGGGAAAGATTATAATTACGTTGTAACATTTTCAAAAGCAGCTAAATAATTTTCATTCTATAGAGAGTGAAATGCAAGCAGAGAGAGCGATAGGCTCTCTTTGTTTTATCTAGTGGTCAGTTGATTAAAGACAAAAGACCAGTAAGAGGCTATAATAGAAAATAGAGTAGGTATTTATTCTAATACTCTTCGAAAATCTCTTCAAACCACGTCAGCGTCGCCTTACCGTATATATGTTACTGACTTTGTCAGTTCTATCTACAACCTCAAAGCAGTGCTTTGAGCAACCTGCGGCTAGCTTCCTAGTTTGCTTTTTGATTTTCATTGAGTATAAGAAAAATAAAAAATAGAGAGCAGTTAAAGTATGAAAATTTTAATTGTAGAAGATGAAGAGATGATCCGTGAGGGTATCAGTGACTATTTGACGGATTGTGGTTATGAAACCATTGAGGCGGCGAACGGACAAGAAGCCTTAGAGCAATTTTCCAGCTATGAAGTAGCCTTGGTTTTACTGGATATCCAGATGCCAAAGCTCAATGGCTTAGAAGTCCTAGCTGAGATTCGTAAAACCAGTCAGGTTCCTGTCTTGATGCTGACCGCCTTTCAGGATGAAGAATACAAGATGAGTGCCTTTGCTTCGCTAGCAGATGGCTATCTGGAAAAGCCCTTCTCCCTCTCCCTCTTAAAAGTGAGGGTGGACGCGATTTTCAAGCGCTATTATGATATGGGACGAGTCTTCTCCTATAAGGATGCCAAGGTGGATTTTGAGAGCTACAGTGCCAGCCTTGCAGGTCAAGAAGTAGCCATTAATGCCAAAGAGTTGGAAATTCTGGACTATCTGGTAAAAAATGAAGGAAGAGCCTTGACTCGATCTCAGATAATCGATGCCGTCTGGAAAGCGACAGATGAGGTTCCCTTTGACCGTGTCATTGATGTTTATATCAAGGAACTGCGGAAAAAGCTAGACTTGGATTGTATCCTCACTGTGCGCAATGTTGGTTATAAATTGGAGCGAAAATGAAACGGACAGGTTTATTTACAAAGATATTTACCTATACCTTCTCGATTTTTAGTGTTCTGGTTATTTGCCTTCATTTGGCTATTTATTTTCTATTTCCCTCGACTTATCTGAGTCATCGTCAGGAAACCATTGGTCAGAAAGCGACAGCCATTGCCCAGTCCCTAGAAGGTAAGGATAGGCAGAGCATCGAGCAAGTGTTAGACTTGTATTCCCAGACTAGTGATATCAAGGGGGCCGTTAAGGGCGAGATGACCGAGGATAAGTTAGAAGTCAAGGACAGTCTTCCTCTGGATACAGACCGCCAGACAACCTCTCTTTTTATCGAGGAGCGCGAGGTGACAACGCAGGACGGTGGTACCATGACTCTCCAGTTTCTAGCTTCCATGGACTTGCAAAAGGAAGCAGAGCAAATCAGTCTCCAGTTTCTTCCCTATACCTTGTTGGCATCCTTTCTGATTTCCCTCTTGGTGGCCTATATCTATGCTCGGACCATTGTTGCTCCGATATTGGAAATCAAGCGAGTGACCCGTCGGATGATGGAACTAGATGCCCAAGTGCGATTGCGCGTGGATTCTAGGGATGAGATTGGTGATCTCAAGGAACAAATCAATAGCCTCTACCAGCATCTTTTGACTGTCATTGCGGACTTGCATGACAAGAATGAAGCTATTCTCCAGCTGGAAAAGATGAAGGTTGAGTTCCTACGTGGTGCTTCCCATGAATTGAAAACTCCTCTGGCTAGTTTGAAAATCCTGATCGAAAACATGAAAGAAAATATCGGTCGTTATAAGGATAGAGACCGCTATCTGGGAGTAGCCTTAGGAATTGTGGATGAGCTCAATCACCACGTTCTGCAGATACTTTCCCTTTCTTCTGTGCAGGAATTACGAGATGATAGGGAAACAATTGACCTCCTCAAGATAACGCAAAGTCTAGTTCAAGATTATGCTTTACTAGCCAAGGAAAGAGAACTTCAAATTGAAAATGGTTTGAACCATCATCAGGCTTATCTAAACCCATCAGTTATGAAGTTGATTCTTTCTAACCTCATCAGTAATGCTATCAAGCACTCTGTTCCAGGTGGTTTGGTTCGTATTGGAGAGAGAGAAGGAGAACTCTTTATCGAGAATAGCTGTAGTCCTGAAGAACAAGAAAAACTGGCCCAGTCTTTTTCTAGTAATGCTAGTCGCAAGGCCAAAGGGTCTGGGATGGGGCTCTTTGTGGTCAAGAGTCTATTGGAACATGAAAAATTACCTTATCGTTTTGAGATGAAGGAGAATCGTTTGACCTTCTTCATAGCTTTTCCAAGAATCGCCTAAGACTAGGGAGAGAAAGGGTTTACATAGATGAAGCTAGAAGAAATTCAATCGAAACTGCGGGAAAAACTAGATTTTTTTGTCAAAAAGTGATAAAATGAACAATGTAAATGGGATGACCCATAAAAATATACAGGAGGCCTGATAAAATGGCAATCGTTTCAGCAGAAAAATTTGTCCAAGCAGCTCGTGACAACGGTTATGCAGTTGGTGGATTTAACACAAACAACCTTGAGTGGACTCAAGCTATCTTGCGCGCAGCAGAAGCTAAAAAAGCTCCAGTTTTGATCCAAACTTCAATGGGTGCTGCTAAATACATGGGTGGTTACAAAGTTGCTCGCAACTTGATCGCTAACCTTGTTGAATCAATGGGTATCACTGTACCAGTAGCTATCCACCTTGACCACGGTCACTACGAAGATGCACTTGAGTGTATCCGAGTTGGTTATACTTCAGTTATGTTTGACGGTTCACACCTTCCAGTTGAAGAAAACCTTGATAAAGCTCGTAAAGTTGTAGAATTTGCTCATGCAAATGGTGTATCAGTGGAAGCTGAAGTTGGTACTATCGGTGGTGAAGAAGACGGAATCATCGGTGATGGTGAATTGGCTCCAATCGAAGACGCTAAAGCAATGGTTGAAACTGGTATCGACTTCTTGGCAGCTGGTATCGGTAACATCCACGGTCCTTACCCAGCAAACTGGAAAGGTCTTCACCTTGATCACTTGCAAAAATTGACTGAAGCTGTTCCAGGATTCCCAATCGTATTGCACGGTGGATCAGGTATTCCTGATGAGCAAATCCAAGCAGCTATCAAACTTGGTGTTGCGAAAGTTAACGTTAACACTGAATGCCAAATCGCATTCGCTAACGCAACTCGTAAATTTGCTCGTGACTACGAAGCAAACGAAGCAGAATACGACAAGAAAAAACTCTTCGACCCACGTAAATTCTTGGCTGACGGTGTAAAAGCTATCCAAGCATCAGTTGAAGAACGTATCGACGTATTCGGTTCAGAAGGTAAAGCTTAATCTAGCTGAATAATACAGATGAAACCTACCCATTGGGTGGGTTTTTTGGTGTTTTAAGGAGACTATTAAATCAGAATTTTGGACTAAAAATATCACTTTAAGAGAGAAATCTCAAATTTCATAAACTTTAAGCAAACGCTTGCATTCTAGTTTTTATTGGACTATAATAGATTGGTGTAAAGACTTCTGTAATAATATTGAGAAGGTGTAGAAAGTAAGGATTTAGAATATTTGTAGTCAAAAATACAATGTTGCTATTCCTTACATAGGGAGATAGATATGGCAATGATAGAAGTGGAACATCTTCAGAAAAATTTTGTGAAGACTGTTAAGGAACCGGGCTTGAAGGGGGCTTTGCGCTCCTTTATTCATCCTGAAAAGCAGACCTTTGAAGCGGTCAAGGATTTGACCTTTGAGGTCCCAAAAGGACAAATTTTAGGATTTATCGGGGCTAATGGTGCTGGGAAGTCGACAACCATTAAAATGCTGACCGGGATTTTGAAACCGACATCTGGTTTTTGTCGGATTAATGGCAAAATTCCCCAGGACAATCGCCAAGATTATGTCAAGGATATTGGGGTTGTTTTTGGGCAAAGAACCCAGCTATGGTGGGATTTGGCCCTGCAAGAGACCTACACGGTCTTAAAAGAAATTTACGATGTGCCAGACTCGCTTTTTCATAAGCGTATGGACTTTTTGAATGAAGTCTTGGATTTGAAGGAATTTATCAAGGATCCCGTGCGAACTCTTTCATTGGGACAACGGATGCGGGCGGACATTGCAGCTTCCTTGCTTCACAATCCCAAGGTTCTCTTTTTAGATGAGCCGACCATTGGTTTGGATGTATCGGTCAAGGACAATATTCGTCGCGCCATTACCCAAATCAATCAGGAGGAAGAAACAACCATTCTCTTGACCACTCACGATCTGAGTGATATTGAGCAACTTTGTGATCGGATTTTTATGATTGACAAGGGGCAAGAGATTTTTGATGGAACGGTGAGCCAACTCAAGGAGACCTTTGGTAAGATGAAGACGCTCTCCTTTGAACTGGTGTCAGGTCAAAGTCATCTCGTCTCTCACTATGAAGGCCTGCCCGATATGACTATTGATAGACAAGGAAATAGCCTCAACATTGAATTCGATAGTTCTCGCTACCAATCAGCTGATATTATCAAGCAAACCCTATCTGATTTTGAAATCCGCGATTTGAAGATGATGGATACGGATATTGAAGATATTATTCGCCGCTTCTATCGAAAGGAGCTCTAAGATGGTCAAATTGTGGAGACGTTATAAACCCTTTATAAATGCAGGTGTTCAGGAATTGATCACCTATCGAGTTAACTTCATTCTCTATCGGATTGGCGATGTCATGGGTGCTTTTGTGGCCTTTTATCTCTGGAAGGCTGTCTTTGATTCCTCGCAAGAGTCTTTGATTCAGGGCTTCAGTATGGCAGATATCACCCTCTACATCATCATGAGTTTTGTGACAAATCTTCTGACTAGGTCAGATTCGTCCTTTATGATTGGGGAGGAGGTCAAGGATGGTTCCATTATCATGCGCTTGTTGAGACCAGTGCATTTTGCAGCCTCTTATCTCTTTACGGAGCTTGGTTCCAAGTGGTTGATTTTTATCTCTGTTGGACTGCCATTTTTAAGTGTCATTTTTTTGATGAAAATCTTATCTGGGCAAGGGATTGTAGAAGTGCTGGGATTAACTGTCCTTTATCTTTTTAGCTTAACGCTGGCCTATCTGATTAACTTTTTCTTTAATATCTGTTTTGGTTTTTCAGCCTTTGTGTTTAAAAATCTTTGGGGTTCCAATCTACTCAAGACTTCCATAGTGGCCTTTATGTCTGGAAGTTTGATTCCCTTGGCTTTCTTTCCAAAGGTTGTTTCAGATATTCTGTCCTTCCTGCCTTTTTCATCCTTGATTTACACTCCGGTCATGATTATCGTTGGGAAATACGATGCCAGTCAGATGATTCAGGCGCTCGCTTTGCAGTTTTTCTGGCTCTTAGTGATGGTGGGCTTGTCTCAGTTGATTTGGAAACGAGTCCAGTCATTTATCACCATTCAAGGAGGTTAGTATGAAAAAATATCAACGCATGCATCTGATTTTTATCAGACAATACATCAAGCAAATCATGGAGTACAAGGTCGATTTTGTCGTCGGCGTGTTAGGAGTCTTTCTGACTCAGGGATTGAACCTCTTGTTTCTCAATGTCATCTTTCAACACATTCCATCCCTAGAAGGCTGGTCCTTCCAAGAAATTGCCTTTATCTATGGTTTTTCCTTGATTCCAAAGGGCTTGGACCATCTCTTTTTTGATAATCTCTGGGCACTGGGCCAACGTTTGGTGCGAAAAGGGGAGTTTGACAAGTATCTGACTCGTCCCATCAATCCTCTCTTTCACATCCTAGTTGAGACCTTTCAGATTGATGCTTTGGGCGAACTCTTGGTTGGTGGGATCCTACTAGCGACAACGGTATCTAGCATTGCTTGGACTCTTCCAAAATTCCTGCTTTTCCTAGTTTGTATTCCTTTTGCGACCTTGATTTATACTTCCTTGAAAATCGCGACAGCCAGCATCGCTTTTTGGACCAAGCAGTCAGGAGCAATGATTTACATTTTCTATATGTTTAATGATTTTGCCAAGTATCCCATTTCAATTTATAATTCATTTCTTCGTTGGTTAATCAGTTTTATTGTACCTTTTGCCTTTACGGCCTACTATCCTGCCAGCTATTTCTTGCAGGACAAGGATGTAATCTTTAACATCGGAGGTTTGATGTTGATTTCTCTGGTTTTCTTTGTCATTTCCCTTAAACTTTGGGATAGGGGCTTAGATGCCTACGAAAGTGCGGGTTCGTAAATAATAGAATATCAAAGCCTTGTCTCAGGACAGGCTTTTTTTAATAGAGATGAAAATTTCTTGACACCTATTCTCAGAGTGCTATACTGTAAGTGTAATCGCCGATTTAGCTCAGTTGGTAGAGCAAGGCACTCGTAAAGCCTAGGTCACAGGTTCAAACCCTGCAATCGGCAAAGTGAAGAAACTCATTCTACTGGGCTTCTTTTTCTTTCATTTTAACTATTGAACCATTTAGACCGAGATAGAGACCAGATAGACAAAAGAGCTTGTTCTTGAAATTAACCTCTGCTATAATGATTTTTGTAAGGGACGTGAGGCGTCACTATCAGATAACTCAAGTTCATAAAAAAGAAATTGGAGATAAACAAATGAAAAAATTATTAGGGATTATATTTTTAGTAGCAGCAGCGACAGTAGTGTATTTTGGTTCTGTTGGATGGCCAAGTTTAAATGTCAACCTCTGGTCATTGATTCCGGTAGGGCTGTTCCTCTTTTTCACTCTAGAGAATCTTTTGAAAAAAGACTACAAGGCTAGTCTGATGTGTTTGATTATAGCCTTTATTATTGCGAATGCAATTTTGGACCTTTTACCAATTTCAAGTGGCTTGGTAATTGGAGCAGGTGTGCTGGCTTGTGTAGGTATTGGTTATCTCTTTCCTGATAAAGAAGGAAAATAAGAATTATTAAAAAAGATATAAAGAAAAAACACTTCAATCATTGTATTTTAGCTTGATTGAGGTGTTTTCGATTTAGTTTTTTATTTCTGAGCCATCAATTCAACAATCATCTCGATATACATGACAAGGGTTAATAAGAATCCTGCGCGCCAGAAGAATTTGATGAATTTAGGATAGTAAAAACTGCGTTTTTTCAGAAGGAAGAAAAAGACGAGAATAATGGCTAGAAGTGAGAGGGCTAGGCCTAGTCTAGGGAGGAAATTATGAGTAAAGGTTTTAGCTGTAATAAGGTAATATTCAAATACCAAGACTGGAAAAGCCAAATCCGCAAAATTTCGTCCTAGTTTTTTTAATCTAAAAAGTTTGGTTATGATAATGCAGACTACTAAAGTCAGTATCAATAATAAAATAGATGCTAATTTCATTAAAATCATACCCATATTGTATCATAAAAAATCGCTAAAGGAAACGAGAAACAGAGGAATTTATAGGAAAGTCAGGTTTTTGAGATTGTAGATGTTTTTTGTTATAATGAAAGTTATGAAATCTTATAATACCTTGAATGATTATTATCGAAAACTATTTGGAGAAAAGACCTTTAAAGTCCCTATTGATGCGGGGTTTGACTGTCCCAATCGTGATGGGACTGTGGCACATGGAGGCTGTACTTTTTGTACGGTTTCAGGTTCTGGAGATGCTATCGTAGCACCGGACGCGCCTATCCGTGAGCAATTTTATAAGGAAATTGACTTTATGCACCGTAAGTGGCCGGATGTTCAGAAGTATCTGGTTTATTTTCAAAATTTTACCAACACCCATGAAAAGGTGGAAGTCATCCGGGAGCGCTATGAGCAGGCTATCAATGAGCCAGGTGTAGTAGGAATCAATATCGGAACACGGCCAGACTGTTTACCAGATGAAACCATTGAATATTTGGCTGAGTTATCGGAGCGCATGCATGTGACGGTTGAATTGGGTTTGCAGACCACTTATGAAACAACCTCTGATCTGATTAACCGTGCCCATTCTTATGAATTGTACGTGGAAACGGTCAAGCGTTTGAGAAAGTATCCCAAGATTGAGATTGTTTCTCATTTGATCAATGGCTTGCCTGGTGAAACCCATGAGATGATGATTGAAAATGTCCGCCGCTGTGTCACGGATAACGATATTCAAGGAATTAAACTGCACTTGCTTCACCTGATGACCAATACACGTATGCAACGGGATTACCACGAGGGACGTTTGCAACTGATGAGCCAGGACGAATATGTCAAGGTCATCTGTGACCAATTGGAGATCATTCCCAAGCATATTGTCATCCATAGAATCACAGGAGATGCACCTAGAGATATGCTGATTGGTCCTATGTGGAGCCTCAATAAATGGGAAGTTCTCAACAGCATTGAGATGGAAATGCGACGTCGTGGAAGTGTTCAAGGATGCAAGGCTGTAAAACAGGAGTTTGAAAATGAAAAGACCACTTGAGATGGCACATGATTTTTTGGCTGAAGTAGTTACAAAAGAGGATATCGTAGTGGATGCGACTATGGGAAATGGCCATGACACGCTTTTTTTAGCCAAGCTAGCCAAGCAAGTCTATGCCTTTGATATTCAGGAACAAGCCTTGGAAAAGACGCAAGAGCGTTTGAACCAAGCTGGAATAACAAATGCCCAGTTAATCTTGCAAGGTCATGAGACACTGGACCAGTTTGTGACAGAAGCCAAGGCAGGGATATTCAATCTGGGCTATTTGCCGTCTGCTGATAAGTCTGTCATCACCAGACCTCAGACAACTATTGAAGCATTAGAAAAGCTGTGTCATTTGCTTGTCAAAGGGGGACGGATTGCTATCATGATCTACTATGGTCATGAAGGAGGCGACCTCGAGAGGAATGCTGTCTTGGATTTTGTCAGTCAGTTGAACCAACAAGAGTACACAGCTGCCATTTACCGAACTTTAAACCAAGTCAACAACCCACCATTTTTAGTAATGATTGAAAAATTAGAGAGATATAGACATGGATAAACAATATCTACGTGAAAAGCTGGATGCCATGCGCCAGAATTTTGTTGAATCAACCCACCACGAACGAGCAGTGGGTGTGTTAGACCAAGCGCATATGAGCAAAAAAATGCTTAAAATCAAGAAAAAATTAGTTGCTCTTGAAATGGAACGGTGCCAGAGAAAAATTGAGCACAAGGATTGTTCCAAGATTGACCAAAAAATCAAAGAGCAGAAGGAGATATTTGAATTCTGTTGTAAAAAAGATTAAGGAGGATGTGCGTGGAATTACTGATTTACCTAATCCTATTTTTACTGGTTTTGATTGTCTCAAGTACCACCAATAAGCTCCTGCCCTTTTTGCCTCTCCCTTTGGTGCAGATTCTTTTGGGAATCGTGATTGGTCTCTTTTTACCCAATACCGACTTTCATCTCAATACAGAGTTGTTTTTGGCCCTGGTTATCGTGCCCTTGCTTTTCCGAGAGTCGGAGGAAGCAGATATTACGGCTATTTTAAAACACTGGCGAATCATTGTTTATCTCATATTTCCAGTGATTTTTATCTCGACCCTGAGTTTGGGTGGCTTGGCCCATCTTCTTTGGCTCAGTCTTCCCTTGGCGGCTTGCTTGGCTGTTGGGGCGGCACTTGGCCCTACGGATTTGGTGGCCTTTGCCTCTCTTTCGGAGCGGTTTAGCTTTCCTAAGCGTGTGTCCAATATCCTTAAGGGTGAAGGACTTTTGAATGATGCATCAGGTTTGGTTGCCTTTCAGGTAGCTTTGACAGCTTGGACAACTGGAGCCTTTTCCCTTGGGCAAGCGAGTAGTTCGCTCATCTTTTCAATCCTAGGCGGTTTTTTGATTGGCTTTTTAACAGCCATGACCAACCGTTTCCTCCATAGCTTCTTGCTAAGTGTGAGAGCAACGGATATTGCTAGTGAGCTCCTTCTGGAATTGAGTTTGCCCTTGGTAACCTTCTTCCTGGCAGAAGAAGTCCATGTTTCAGGGATTATTGCCGTTGTGGTTGCTGGTATTTTAAAGGCAAGCCGTTTTAAGAAAATTACGCTCCTCGAAGCCCAAGTGGATACGGTAACCGAGACGGTCTGGCACACAGTGAACTTTATGCTCAACGGTTCTGTCTTTGTGATTTTAGGGATGGAGTTGGAAATGATAGCAGAGCCTATCTTGACCAATCCAATCTATAATCCCTTACTGTTATTGCTATCTCTTATAGCCCTTACCTTTGTCCTCTTTGCTATTCGTTTTGTCATGATTTATGGCTATTATGCCTATAGGACTAGACGTCTCAAGAAAAAGCTAAATAAGTATATGAAGGACATGCTTCTTTTGACCTTCTCAGGTGTCAAGGGAACGGTGTCGATTGCTACGATCCTTCTGATACCAAGTAATCTAGAACAGGAGTATCCTCTCTTGCTTTTCCTTGTCGCAGGTGTGACGCTGGTAAGCTTTTTAACAGGTCTCTTGGTCTTGCCTCATCTTTCTGATGAACAGGAAGAAAGCAAGGACTATCTCATGCATATCGCCATTTTGAATGAAGTAACGATAGAGTTGGAAAAAGAGTTGGAAGATACCAGAAATAAGCTCCCTCTCTATGCAGCCATTGACAATTATCATGGACGTATTGAAAATCTCATCCTGAGTCAAGAAAATAAGGGGGCTCAAGAAGACTGGGAGGCCTTGAAACTTCTCATCCTCAGTATTGAAAGTGATGGTTTAGAACAGGCTTACGAAGAAGGCAAGATGAGTGAGCGTGCTTATCGGGTTTACCAACGTTATTTGAAAAACATGGAACAAAGTATCAATCGCAAGTTTGCTTCACGTTTGACCTATTATTTCCTTGTTTCCTTGCGGATTTTACGTTTTCTCCTTCACGAAGTCTTTACTCTTGGCAAGACTTTTCGCAGTTGGAAAAATGAAGAATCACAGAAACTCAGAGCCCTTGACTATGACCAAATTGCAGAGCTCTATCTAGAAAATACAGAGATGATTATCGAAAGTTTGGAGAACCTAAAAGGGGTTTATAAGAGTTCTTTGATCAGCTTCATGCAGGATTCTCGTCTCCGAGAAACAGCTATTATCACCAGTGGTGCCTTTGTCGAACGGGTTATCAATCGTGTCAAACCCAACAATATCGATGAAATGCTGAGAGGATATTATCTGGAGCGCAAGTTGATTTTCGAATACGAAGAAAAACGATTGATTACGACCAAGTATGCCAAGAAGTTACGACAAAATGTCAATAACTTAGAGAACTATTCCTTGAAGGAAGCTGCCAATACCCTGCCTTATGATATGGTGGAATTGGTAAGAAGAAATTAATCAAGATTATAAGTGAAGGAGTGTGACATGAAGAAATGGTGGAAAGAGCTGATAGACAAGCCTTTATTAAAAGCTTTTTTGCATTATTATCAAGCATCAGATAGTGAGTTGACCAGTGTCGCAGTAGCCTACTATTGGTTGATTTCGATTTTTCCCCTGCTTTTGGTGGTGGTTAATATCCTCCCTTATTTTCAGATTCCAGTTTCTAATTTTTTAAAGGTTGTCAATGAATTTTTGCCAGATACGGTCTATGATGTGGTCGCAAAGATTATTACAGAAGTGCTGACCCAACCTTCAACGGGTTTATTGAGTTTTGCGGTTTTGTCAGCCCTCTGGACTTTTTCAAAATCCATGAATTTCCTACAGAAAGCCTTTAATAAAGCTTACGGAGTAGCTAAAAATCGTGGGATGATTTCTCATCAACTCATGAGTTTGTTTGTCAGTTTTGGCTTGCAGATTCTATTTGCCTTAGCTCTCTTTCTGAGTGTCTTTGGTCACATGATTCTCAACCTTATCAAAAGCTACTGGAAATCAGATAATCCTCTCTTTGATTATCTGCAAGACCTGACAGGCCCCCTGGTCTATGCCTTGATTTTTGCCATCCTGGTCATGCTTTATTATTTCCTGCCCAATGTTAAGGTGCGAAGGATTCGCTCTGTATTGCCAGGTAGTACCTTTGTCTTGTTGACTCTGGTCTTACTGCTCAATATCTTTTCAGTCTATGTCAACAATTATGTCAATCACCTAGTGGACGTCCGTTTTTTCAGTTCCGTCGTCGTGGTGGTCATGATGTTCTGGTTTATTCTCATCGCTAAGATTTTAATTGTCGGTGCGGTGATTAATGCCAGTGTTCAGAGTTTGAAAGATCCGATCTTTAGAATAAATTAACTCATTTTTTATCCATTACAAAACGCATACTATCAGGCTTTATAAAACCTTGATAATATGCGCTTTTTGATTGTGAAAATTAGTAGATAAACATGGCATCGCCAAAACTAAAGAAGCGGTAGTGTTCTTGGATGGCATGGTGATAGGCATCTAAGACTAATTCACGGCCGGCAAAGGCAGAAACCAACATGACCAGAGTTGATTTTGGAAGGTGGAAGTTGGTTGAGAAGGCATCCACGACCTTCCACTCGTATCCAGGTTTGATAAAGATATTGGTCCAGCCAGAATCTGCTTGGATTTGCCCATCAAACTTGGAACCAATAGTTTCCAATGTGCGGATAGAAGTGGTTCCGACAGCGATGACACGACCACCATTTTCCTTGACAGAGCGAAGGGTGGCAGCAGCTTCCTCAGAAAGTTGATAGAATTCTGAGTGCATTTCGTGTTCGTCCAGATTGTCAACTGAAACAGGTCTAAAGGTTCCGAGTCCGACATGAAGCGTCAGATAGACCAGATGAACACCCTTAGCTTGGATTTCTGCCAGCAGTTCTTTGGTGAAGTGGAGACCAGCAGTAGGTGCTGCGGCAGAGCCACTTTCCTTGGCGTAGACAGTTTGATAGCGTTCGCGGTCATCTAGTTTTTCATGGATATAAGGAGGTAGCGGCATTTCACCTAGACTTTCCAAAACTTCTAGGAAAATTCCTTGGTATTCAAAGCGGACAATACGGCCTCCGTGGGTCAATTCTTCTGTAACGACAGCGCTGAGGCGACCATCACCAAAGCTAACACGAGTCCCGACCTTGAGGCGTTTGGCAGGTTTGGCCAGAACTTCCCACTCGTCTCCAGCAGTGTTTTTGAGGAGGAGAAGTTCCACATGACCTCCTGTCTCCTCTTTTTGACCATAGAGGCGGGCAGGAAGAACACGGGTGTCATTCATAACAAGAGCATCACCAGGTTCCAGCATATCAATAATAGAGTGGAAGTGTTTATCCTGCATTTCTCCCGTCTCACGATTGACGATGAGGAGTTTAGAGGCATCCCGTTTTTCAAGAGGGGTTTGGGCAATCAATTCCTCAGGTAAGTGGAAATCAAAATCAGCTGTATTCATATATCTGTTCATTCTTTCTAAGTTCTAATCCTATCCATTATAACATGTTTCAAGTTTGGACGCTCTTTTTTTAGAAATTAAATCGTTTTCACTTGACAAAAATTGGTCTATACCATATAATAAATATAGATTAAAACGGAGGATGAAAAGATGAAAGTTATTAAAGTTGAAAACCAAATCGAAGGTGGAAAAGTTGCTTTTGAGATTTTGAAGGAAAAATTGGCCAATGGAGCTCAAACACTAGGACTTGCGACAGGAAGTAGCCCACTTGAATTTTACAAGGAAATTGTTGAAAGTGACCTTGATTTTTCAAATCTAACCAGTGTCAACCTTGATGAGTATGTAGGACTTGATGGAGATAATCCACAGTCTTACCGTTACTTCATGCAAGAAAACTTGTTTAACCAAAAACCATTTAAAGAAAGTTTCTTACCTCGTGGTGTTAAGGACAATGCTGAAGCTGAAGTTGAACGCTACAACCAAATTTTGGCTGACCATCCAGTTGACCTCCAAATCTTGGGAATTGGTCGCAATGGACATATCGGCTTTAATGAGCCTGGTACTCCATTTGACAGTCAAACACATCTAGTAGAACTTGACCAGTCTACTATTGAAGCCAATGCTCGCTTCTTTGACAAGATTGAAGACGTTCCAACTCAAGCCATTTCAATGGGAATTAAAAACATCTTGGATGCCAAGTCAATCCTTCTCTTTGCTTACGGTGAATCAAAAGCAGAAGCTATTGCTGGAACAGTGTCTGGTCCAGTGACTGAGAACTTACCAGCAAGTAGCCTACAAAACCACTCTGATGTGACCATCATTGCAGATGCTGAAGCGCTTAGCTTACTTGAAAAATAAAAAGTATAAAAACCACTTGCTCTTTGGAGTGAGTGGTTTTTTACTTCAAATGTTCACTATCCTGCTAAAAGAAATTTTTCTGTAAATCCCCGTAACAGTTGTCGATATTTCATATAAAAAGGTATCCAATAGAAAATTATTAAATGTCTGTAAACTGTGATATAATTGTATTGACTATTTTTTATGATACTATACGATTTTTATTAAGACAGTCGATAGTTGTTGATGCTGGAAACCATGATATAACTGGCAATTCCTGACATGTGAAGAAAGGTTGAAATCCAGCCTGTTATATTTGGTAGAAGCATGGTGAGAGATAGAACGATTAAAAGGATATAAAATAGTTTTAATCCTAAATTGAAATTTTTCCATATACTAAACATATTCATCACCCCACCCGTTACAAAAGCATAGCCAATAGCAGAGATACCCGATGCCTGAATTTCTTGATTCTGTGTTAATAGATGGAATACAATTGAAGATATTACCATAGAAGTAATAAAAACTAAAAATACATATTTTGATCCCCTTTTATACTCCAATAGCCCACCAAAAGGAAGTAACATTAAAGTATTTAAAACTAAATGAAACCATATAAACCATACTGGTGCTTCTTTACTTCCATGCATAAATGTACCACTAAAGTATTGCCAACAATAAATTGGCTTTGAATGAAATGCAAATAAGTCATACATTACACTTCCCCAAAAGGTAGTAAGAATTCCTAGCAATAAACAAATTACAACTAAAATACTGACCACAGGGTAAATTTTTATGATTCTTTTCATGTTATAGATTCACTTCTAAATAATACTAATTTTTGCTAATCAATATGTGTCACTATTATATCATTTCCATCTATAAATGTTAATCAATTTTAACAAGATTAAACAAGATTAAAATTGAAGATAATATAAGTTTATGGCAGTTTTTTCTTGACAATTATTCCTTTTACGTGTAAAATAGAATAGATCTTGAACTTGAAGGGAGTGAAAAAAATGTCTAAAACAGTAGTACGTAAGAATGAATCTCTTGACGACGCACTTCGTCGTTTCAAACGTGCGGTTACTAAAGCTGGTACTCTTCAAGAAACACGCAAACGTGAATTCTATGAAAAACCTTCTGTAAAACGTAAACGTAAATCAGAAGCAGCTCGTAAACGTAAAAAATTCTAATTAGAAATGAAAGGCTAGAGAAATCTAGTCTTTTTCTTTTAAATAAATACTCCAAAGCCTGCAAAAATCTCAAATATCCTCCTACAATTTGATATAATAGAGAGAAGAACTCATTTGAAGGAGGAAATGATGTCGGTTTTAGTAAAAGAAGTGATTGAAAAGCTCAGACTAGACATTGTCTATGGCGAACCAGAATTACTTGAAAAGGAAATTAATACCGCGGACATTACGCGACCTGGTCTTGAAATGACGGGCTATTTTGACTATTATACGCCTGAGCGAATCCAGCTCTTGGGAATGAAGGAGTGGTCCTACCTCGTTTCGATGTCCTCTCACAACCGTTACCAAGTCTTGAAAAAAATGTTTCTACCTGAGACACCTGCGGTCATTGTTGCTCGTGGTTTGGTGGTTCCGGAGGAAATGTTAAAGGCAGCCAGAGAATGTAAGATTGCCATCTTAACTAGTCGTACAGCAACCAGTCGTTTATCTGGAGAGTTATCTAGTTATCTGGATTCACGTTTAGCAGAACGGACCAGTGTGCACGGTGTCTTGATGGATATCTATGGTATGGGTGTCTTGATTCAGGGTGATAGTGGCATCGGTAAGAGTGAGACAGGTCTGGAGCTTGTCAAACGTGGTCACCGCTTGGTAGCTGATGACCGGGTCGATATCTTTGCCAAGGATGAGATTACTCTTTGGGGTGAACCGGCTGAAATCTTGAGACACCTGATTGAAATTCGTGGGGTTGGGATTATCGATGTCATGAGCCTCTACGGTGCGAGTGCGGTCAAGGATTCTTCACAAGTCCAGCTGGCTGTTTACTTGGAAAACTATGATACACATAAGACCTTTGATCGTCTTGGAAACAATGCAGAGGAACTTGAAATTTCTGGCGTATCTATTCCTCGTATCCGAATCCCAGTTAAAACGGGTCGTAATATCTCTGTTGTGATTGAGGCAGCTGCCATGAATTATCGTGCCAAGGAAATGGGATTTGATGCGACTCGTTTGTTCGAAGAACGCTTGACAAATCTCATTGCTCAGAACGAGGTGCCTAATGCTTGATCCAATTGCTATCCATCTAGGTCCTCTAGCCATTCGTTGGTATGCCTTGTGTATTGTGACAGGTTTGATTCTTGCGGTTTATTTGACCATGAAAGAAGCGCCTAGAAAGAAGATCATACCAGACGATATTTTAGATTTTATCTTGATCGCTTTTCCTCTGGCTATTTTAGGAGCACGGCTCTATTATGTTATTTTCCGTTTTGATTACTATAGTCAGAACTTGGGAGAAATTTTTGCCATTTGGAATGGTGGCTTGGCCATTTACGGTGGTTTGATAACTGGTGCCCTTGTCCTCTATGTCTTTGCTGATCGTAAACTCATCAATACTTGGGATTTTCTAGATATTGCGGCGCCAAGCGTCATGATTGCCCAAAGTTTGGGTCGCTGGGGAAATTTCTTTAACCAAGAAGCCTACGGGGCTGCAGTAGATAATTTGGATTATCTACCTGGCTTTATCCGTGACCAAATGTATATTGAAGGGAGCTACCGTCAGCCGACCTTCCTTTATGAGTCTCTTTGGAATCTACTTGGATTTGCCTTGATTTTGATTGCCAGACGAAAATGGAAGAGCCTCAGACGAGGTCATATCACTGCCTTCTACTTGATTTGGTATGGTTTCGGTCGTATGGTCATCGAAGGCATGCGGACAGATAGTCTCATGTTCTTTGGCCTTCGAGTATCTCAATGGTTATCAGTTGTTCTTATCGGACTGGGTATTTTTATCATTCTTTATCAAAATCGAAAGAAGGCCCCTTACTATTTTACTGAGGAGGAAAACTAAATGTTAGAAGTTGCATATATTCTTGTCGCCCTTGCTTTGATTGTATTTTTAGTGTATCTAATCATTACTGTACAAAAGCTTGGCCGTGTTATCGATGAAACAGAGAAGACGATTAAGACCTTGACTTCAGATGTGGATGTGACCTTGCATCATACCAATGAATTACTGGCTAAGGTCAATGTCTTGGCAGATGATATCAATGTCAAGGTGGCAACAATTGATCCGCTCTTTAGCGCTGTTGCAGATTTATCTCTATCTGTTTCAGACCTCAATGACCATGCGCGTGTCTTGAGCAAGAAAGCTTCATCAGCTGGGTCAAAAACACTCAAGACTGGTGCAAGTTTGTCAGCTCTTCGTGTCGCAAGTAAATTATTCAAAAAATAAAAAAGGAGAATCCTTATGGGTAAACTATCCTCAATCCTTTTAGGAACCGTTTCAGGTGCAGCTCTTGCCTTGTTTTTAACAAGCGACAAGGGCAAACAAGTTTGCAGTCAGGCTCAAGATTTTCTAGATGATTTGAAAGAAGATCCTGAGTATGCCAAGGAGCAGGTCTGTGAAAAACTGACAGAAGTCAAGGAGCAGGCTACAGATTTTGTTCTTAAAACCAAAGAACAGGTTGAGTCGGGTGAAATCACTGTGGATAGTGTACTTGCTCAAGCCAAATCATGTGCTCGTCAAGCGACAAAAGCATCAAAAGATCGATTCAATAATCTCAAGGAGCAATGGCAAGAAAAGGCCGAAACTCTTGATGAATCAGAAGAGATTGTTATTGACATAACAGAAGAATAAACCATCACCATCTCTGGACGGACTGTGTATCTGGGGATGGTGATTTTTTTCTCCTAGCCTGTCTTTGTGGTATAATAATTACTATGCAGAAAAAACCAACGTCAGCCTATGTGCACATCCCATTTTGTACCCAGATTTGTTATTATTGTGACTTTTCAAAAGTTTTTATCAAGAATCAGCCGGTAGATAGTTATTTGGAACATCTGTTAGAAGAGTTTCAATCTTATGATATTCAAAAGTTGAGAACCCTCTATATCGGTGGTGGTACACCGACAGCCCTGTCGGCTCCGCAACTGGAGGTATTGCTGGATGGCTTGACTAAAAACTTGGACTTGTCAGTCTTGGAAGAGTTGACCATTGAAGCCAATCCAGGCGATTTGGATGCGGAAAAGATAGCTGTTTTGAAAAACTCGGCTGTCAATCGTGTTTCGCTAGGTGTGCAGACCTTTGATGATAAGATGCTGAAAAAGATTGGGCGCAGTCATTTGGAGAAAGATATTTATGAAAATATCGACCGCCTGAAACTGGCTGGTTTTGACAACATCTCTATCGACTTGATTTATGCACTGCCTGGCCAGACTATGGAGCAAGTCAAGGAAAATGTGGCTAAAGCCATTGGACTGGATATTCCTCATATGAGTTTGTATAGCTTGATTTTAGAAAACCATACGGTCTTTATGAATCGGATGCGACGTGGGAAATTGCCTCTTCCTAAAGAGGAACTGGAAGCTGAGATGTTTGAGTACATCATTGCAGAATTGGAGCGAGCAGGTTTTGAGCATTACGAGATTTCCAATTTCTCCAAACCCGGTTTTGAAAGTCGTCACAATCTCATGTACTGGGACAATGCCGAATACTATGGCATTGGTGCTGGGGCATCGGGTTATGTCAATGGTGTTCGTTATAAAAATCATGGTCCCATTCGTCATTATCTCAGTGCGGTTGAGGAAGGCAATGCTCGTATCACAGAAGAGCAGCTGAGTCAAAAAGAACAAATGGAAGAAGAAATGTTCTTGGGGCTCCGCAAGAAATCAGGGGTTTCTATGACACGATTTGAGGAAAAATTTGGCCGGTCCTTTGAGGGACTTTATGGCGAAATTGTCAATGACTTGGTGCAACAAGGTCTCATGCAGATTGAGGGTGACCGCGTGCGCATGACAAAGAGAGGTCTCTTTTTGGGAGACACTGTAGCAGAACGATTTATTTTGGAGTAGGATGATGGGCTTAACTTATCAAATGAAAATGAAGATTCCTTTTGATATGGCTGATATGAACGGTCATATCAAGCTTCCAGATGTGATTTTACTGTCCTTGCAAGTTTCAGGGATGCAGTCGATTGAACTGGGAGTTAGTGATAAGGCCATTTTGGAAAACTATAATCTGGTCTGGATTATCACAGACTATGATATTGAGGTGGCTCGTTTGCCTCGTTTTGCGGAAGAAATCACCATCGAAACGGAAGCCCTGAGCTACAATCGACTCTTTTGCTACCGTCGCTTTACTATTTATGATGAAGAGGGACGGGAACTCATCCACATGATGGCGACCTTTGTTCTCATGGATCGAGATAGTCGAAAAGTCCATGCTGTCGAACCTGAGATTGTGGCTCCTTACCAGTCTGATTTTGATAAAAAGCTTATCCGCGGACCAAAGTATGAGACTTTGGAAGAGCCAATCAGCAAGGATTACCATGTTCGCTTTTACGACTTGGATATGAATGGTCATGTCAATAACAGTAAATACTTGGACTGGATTTTTGAGGTTATGGGAGCGGACTTTTTGACCCAATATATTCCCAAGAAAATCAACCTCAAGTATGTCAAGGAAGTTCGACCAGGTGGGGTGATTACATCGGCTGTTGAACGGACTGGATTGGAAAGTAAGCATGAGATTACAAGTGACGGGGCTACTAACGCCCAAGCTATCATCACTTGGCAAGAAATAAAAAAGGATTAGGGAGAAATAGATGAAATATAAAGGCTATTTAATTGATTTAGACGGAACAATTTATAAGGGGAAAGATAGAATTCCAGCAGGAGAGGCTTTTGTCCATGAATTGCAAAAGCGGGACATTCCCTATCTCTTTGTAACCAACAATACAACCCGTACTCCAGAGAGTGTTCAGGAAATGTTGGCTCAGAATTTTAATATCGATACGCCCCTATCGACTGTCTACACAGCGACTTTGGCGACTATCGACTATATGAACGACTTGGGGCTTGAAAAGACAGTATATGTCATCGGAGAATCAGGTCTCAAGGAAGCCATCAAGGCGGCTGGTTATGTGGAAGACAAGGAAAATCCTGCCTATGTGGTAGTAGGTCTGGACTGGCAAGTTGATTATGAAAAATTTGCGACAGCAACTCTGGCTATCCAAAAGGGTGCTCACTTTATCGGAACCAATCCTGACCTCAACATCCCGACAGAACGCGGTCTTTTGCCAGGTGCTGGTTCACTGATTACCCTTCTTGAAGTGGCAACACGAGTGAAGCCTGTTTATATTGGAAAACCAAATGCCATCATTATGGATAAGGCGGTTGAGCACTTAGGTTTGGAACGTGAAGAATTAATCATGGTTGGGGACAATTATTTGACTGATATTCGAGCAGGGATTGACAATGGCATTCCAACGCTCTTGGTGACGACAGGTTTTACCAAGGCAGAAGAAGTGGCAGACCTGCCAATCGCACCGACTCATGTGGTTTCTAGCCTTGCGGAGTGGAACTTTGATGAAAACTAAATTAACCTTTTGGGCCTCTATGCTTTTTCTCCTCTCCCTCTCAATCCTTCTGACCATCTATCTGGCTTGGATTTTCTATCCGCTGGAAATTCAGTGGCTGAACTTAACGGATAGGACCTATTTAAAACCAGAAACTATTCAGTACAACTTTCATATCTTGATGAATTACCTTACCAATCCTTTTAGTCAGGTCTTAGAGATGCCAGATTTTCGTTCGTCAGCAGCTGGTCTGCACCACTTTGCGGTGGTGAAGAACCTCTTTCACTTGGTGCAGCTAGTTGCCCTAGTGACACTGCCAAGTTTCTATTTCTTTGTCAATAAGATTGTGAAAAAGGGATTTTTATCTTTATTTAGTAAAGGGCTCCTGGCCCTAGTGGTTTTGCCTTTGCTGATTGGACTTGGGGGAGTTCTGATTGGTTTTGACCAATTCTTTACTCTTTTCCATCAAATTCTCTTTGTGGGAGATGATACCTGGCTTTTTGACCCAGCCAAGGATCCAGTGATTCTGATTTTGCCAGAGACCTTCTTCCTTCATGCCTTCCTCCTCTTTTTTGCCCTCTATGAAATTTTCTTTGGTTTTCTGTACCTGAAAAGTCGTAGGAAGTAAAATTTTGGATGAAGCTTCATCATTAAAAACAGCCGAAATAGCCACAGTTGTTTCCTAACTGTGGCTATTTCGGCTGTTTTCTAATTTCTTCCCTGTTTATCGGGTCTGCCTCTACCTGCCAGTAGCAACTCAGCCCAGAGTTTATGGCCAATCAATTCCAGTTTTATTGAGCATTTTGACTTGTTGATAGAAGATGTCTCTAAATTGAGAAATAGTTTGGTCCAGGAAAAGACCATTCAGACTGTCCAGATAGGCTAAAATCTGACTTGCCAGTTTTATTCCCTCCTTCTTATCTTGTCTGAGCAAATTATAACATTCTTGCATTTTAATGATAAAAAATGCTTCTTGCAATACTACTTTTAGGGGATGTAATTCCTTAATTCTATATACATCAATTTTGTCCACTAAATTTTGGGCAAGTTGGTAATGCCCATTTCGAGAATAGGTTCGGATGATGTCTGAGAGTGTCAATATAAGCTCTCGTTTTTGTTTGAAATCAACAAATGTTTCTTCTAGCAAAGCAAGAGCTGTTTTTGCAATTTGTTGAAGTGTTTCTGTAGGAAAGTCAAAATATTCAACTAAAAGTGCAAATAAGGTGTAATCCTTTGGAAGCCAGTAGTTTAGATGAAATAAGGCAGTCTTAGCCCGATTGAGGATAGTCCAATCTTCTTTCAACAAATTCTCCTTATTTCTAAACATGCCTAAAGATTGGATATAGGCATGATCAGTGAAATAGGTATCAGATTCTAATATTTGAATCAATTCTAGAATCTTAGTTTGTGTTGTGAACCCAGTTTTTATAGCTTCGGGAAGTGAAGGATCCTGATACTGATAACGCGTAAGCAACATTATAACATCATGGTTATCATGGATTTTGAGATTTTCTAGGATTTTGAAGTAGGTGTCAACCTTGATGGTTGTGATGCCTTTTTCAAATTTACTGAGGTTGTTGGGACTAATAGCAGTACCAGCGGCTTCTTTTAGAGTAAAGCCTCTCTCCTCTCGGATTTGTTTGATAACTGAACCAAAGTTTATTTCCATTTTACTAATCTCCTTGTGATTTTACTTTATTATACACTATTTCAACTAGATAAGAAAAAAACAACAAAAAGATACGATATTGAGAAGTTTTGTAAGGGGTTTCGGCGAAAAACTATTTTTTTCGTCGTTTTTCTTCACGAGTGGGAAAAATCTGCTATACTCTAGGGGAATAAGATTTAAAGGAGTTTGTCTATGAAATTCAAACCAGTTTTGTTTGCTAGTTTAGCAGTAGCAGCGCTAGGAGCTGCGACAGTTCTTGATACAGAAGGAAACCTGCCTTTCTCATCACAGGTTGTTCATGCAGATTCGAGTGATATCGTGGGGATTAAAAAACATGATGTGAAAATTACACTAAAACAGCATCCTACATTAGAGAAATTAGATATCACGGCTACGATTGATAGTTTACCTAGAGGAGTATACAGTAATTCTATTAGTAGTGTTTTTGGTTTTTTTAAAAATGTTAACACTGGTGAACTTCATCAATATATTCTACCAAATATGTCGTTCACTTCTTATGAATTGTCAGTTTCAAGAGAGTTTTATTGGAATAATGATAATTTGATATCTTTAGCAGATGGAGATTATTGGATTGTGTATTCTGATACATTAGAGGATACAGAAGGTGCTCCTCGCTATGAACACCGTTACTACGGACAGTCTGAAATTGTAACGATTAAAGATCATAAAATCGTTAGTATCGGTGGACGAGGACAAGCTACAGCCCAGTCTCAAAGCTCTCAAGCTCAAACACATTCTACTACTAGCAGCACAGCTTCTGGAAAAAATGGCTGGTCAGGCAGCTCTTACTACCAAAATGGCAACAAGGTCTACAGCAAGTGGATCTATGATTACCAATATAAGTCTTACTTCTATATCGATGCTGCGGGTAACTATGTTCAAAATGCTTGGGTGGGCAATTACTACCTCAAATCTGGCGGTTACATGGCACAAAATGAGTGGGTATATGATAAAAACTATGGAGCCTATTACTATTTGACTGGTGAAGGTAGCTATGCTCGTAGTTCTTGGGTCGGTAACTATTACCTCAAAGCAAATGGTAAAATGGCCAAGAGCGAATGGATTTATGACAGAAATTATAGAGCATACTATTACCTAACAGGTGAAGGTAGTTATGCACGTAATGCTTGGATTGGTGATTATTACCTTAAATCTAATGGTAAGATGGCCGTTAGTGAACGAACTCCAGATGGCTATCGAGTAGATGGTTCAGGTAAATGGATTCGTTAGTAGGAGATGATGGTAATTTATGATGAAAATGAAAACAGTATTAGTATCGGCCTTGTTTATTTTTGCCGTAGGCACTGCAGCTCTCGTTAACGTTCAGGAAGTAATGGCTGCCACTCCTAAACTTGCTAAATCAGACTACGATCCTGCTAAAGTTAAGAATTTAAAAGTACAGATGAATTTGAGTCAAGATACAAGTTCGGGAAAATTAAAGATTACAGCTAGTATTGATACCTTCCCGGAAGGAATGAATGAGGTTTCTATTCCCTTCTTCTTATTTAATGTTAAAACTCAAGTGACTGAAAAGTTCCCTGGATTAGCTGATGCTATTTTTACACCTAGTCAACCAAGCGTGACAAGGGAATATGATATGAATCAGGCTAATTTGAATGCTTTTGCGGATGGCGAGTATCGAATTGTTTTGAGAGATTGGAAACAGCCTCCGTATGGTTACTATCGTTATTATGGTCACACTGAGATTGTTACCATCCAAGACCATAAAATGGTTGGAACAGGTACTCATATCGATCAGGCAAAAAATGGCTGGTTCGGTAATTCATACTATAAAAATGGAGTTAAAGCAAGAAACGAATATATTCGCAGTTCTGATAGAAGAGGAGTATATTATGTAGATTCGGATGGTAACTTGGTTGAAAATAAATGGTTTGGGAATTTCTACTTTAAACCTGGTGGTTTAATGGCACAGCAAGAGTGGATTTACGATAAAAATTATGGGGCCTGGTACTATATATTAGCTCAATCAGGATATGTAAAAAACGCTTGGATTGGGAATTACTACCTCAAATCTGATGGTAAAATGGCTCAGAGTGAGTGGATTTATGATAATTACTATAAATCATATTACTATTTAACATCAAATGGAAGCTACGCTCGAAACGCTTGGATTGGAAATTACTATCTCAAATCTAATGGTAAAATGGCCAAGAGTGAGTGGATTTATGACAGAAATTATGGAGCTTATTATTACTTAACTAGTGAAGGTAGCTATGCCCGCAATACTTGGGTAGGCGATTACTATCTTAAAGCTAACGGTAAGATGGCTGTTAATGAACGTACACCAGATGGTTACCGTGTAGATGGCTCAGGTAAATGGATTCGCTAGTAAGATATTGGTTGAAATAAAAACGAGAGAGCCTAATCTGTATGAGAAAAGGAATCCTTTTAGGAAATAATCTTAAAAGGATTTCTCTGTGTTTGAAATAAAACTATGAGTACCAATTTCTGTTATAACCATGCCACTATCATCATTCTTGTATTTTTGTAATTTACTTGCTACAATGGATAAAACAGTGTCTTCAATTACCAACTATGCTATTTTGACTTTCAACATGGTCGTCCTGGTTTAGGTTATATTGTTTACATTTTTGGATGGATCTTATTTGGCTATTATTTGGTGGACAAAAAATGGATACAATCAGAAAGGAATCATTGAGAAGATTTGAAAAAGATGAAAAAGTATTTACGATATAGTATTGTTTTCCTAGTTGCCCTGCTTTTTTTAGGGGCTTGTGGAAAGAAGGAAGAATCCTCTTCAGAGGTAATGGATCAGATTGATATTGCGAATTCTCTTGAAACAGACAATTTTGATGAGTGGTATCGTTCTTTTGGAACGATTGAACATTTATCAGGTGAGATGCCCTTATTTGGAACCATTGATCTTGGTTATAATGGTCAGGCCATTATTGTAAGAGATGGAAAAGAGATGTTGCATGGCCGTGATCGTGGTGGAATGATGAAAGGTCAATTTACGATTAAAAAGTATGCAGGGGACACGAAGATCACGACCATTGATTACGAGCTCGACAAAACATATGTTGTTGGAAAGACCTATTCCAAAACAACAGTCCTACCAGAAGTTGAGGTATCGCTTTCTATATCTCAGGAAGAGATTGACCGCATTGAAACAGACTTTAAAGATCAGTCCTATACTTTTTATGGCTACAAGGACCCTAACGGCTATCTGATTTTGACAGATGGTAAAGAAGATAAACCAACAGTCTATCTTTATAAGCTGGAGCAACCCATGGAATTGAAAGTCACTGCCGAAAAGGCTGCGGTTCGTAAGGAACCACTCTATGATTCAGAAGTGTTCACTGAACTCAGCAAGGATCAAAGAATAACGGCTTCTAATTCGGTTGCTGGAGAGAGAAAAGATAGAGGCCATATTTGGTACCAAATTGATGTAGAAGGTAAAACTGGTTTTATACTGCAAGCGGATATTATCGATCCTAAAACAAATCATTACCCTACCAATATGATTGCTACGAGACGTTCATTTAAGGTACCGGAAATCTTGAATGGAAATTTGCATCTAATAGCAGATACCTGGGTTAATGCTGCGGGTGAAGAAATCACTATCAAACCAGATGGCAGTATGAGTAACGGAGATCGCTTGCAAATAGGATCAGAGAAAGTAGATATAGCTGCACTGATTGTTGGAAGAACAGAAGAAGGTGTCCTTGTTTATCCAGCTAATACACCAAGTCATTCTCAAGGTGGCCGGTCAGATAGTAGTAAGGATCGGATAGCCTTCTCAAATAGTCCATTTATTCCAACAGATAAGTTTTTCTACAGAAAATCAGATGGCATAACAACTTTTGATAATACAAGCTCTCAGAATGGTACTAATCAGGAGACGTCTCAGAGTTCGAGTCGTGAACCTGTAGTTGGTAATCCTTCTGTTCGAAATCCTCAAAAGGATGAAATATCACTAGTAGCAGGTAGTTGGTCAAGGACTGGTTCAGAACCTAAAAACTGGATTATTCATGATTCTGGCTTAGTCAATAAATATGAACGAATCTTTTTGTCCAAGAACCAAGAAGGAGCAGTTGGAAAGAGATTTGAGATTGGAAGACGAGCAACAACACCTGTACTCTTTATACCGGCAGGAACGCCTCACGGTGCGTCAGATTCATCCAAAGACCGTCTATTCTTTGAGGAATTTGGAAAATCAGATAGAGCTGAAGATTATTACTATCGAGATTAGAAGATACGTTTAAAAGTAAAATAGTGTCGCAAGATTGTGGCGTTCTTTTTTGTGAGCCCAATACTTCCCTATATAGCTCTCCAAGAGTGAATTAACTAAATAAGAAATGTATTAATCGTTCGCAAACAGTCTATTTTTCTTGAAAAAATAGGCTTTTTTTCTAAAAATCTCTAGTCAAGCGCTTTATTTTTTTGTATAATAGAAGTAGCAAAGTATAGATAAGAAGAGAAAAGCATGATTACACTATTTCTATCACCGAGCTGTACTTCATGTCGTAAGGCAAAGGCCTGGTTAGAAAAACATAAGGTTCCCTTTGAGGAACACAATATTATGACCAGTCCTTTAACAAGAAAAGAATTGCAACACATCCTTTCCTTGACCGAAAATGGTACTGATGACATCATTTCAACTCGTTCAAAAATTTTTCAAAAATTAGATATTGATGTAGAAAGTATTTCGGTATCGGAATTGCTTCATTTGATTGAGCAGTACCCTAGTCTTTTGCGTCGTCCCATTATTATTGATGCCAAACGTATGCAAATCGGTTTTAATGAAGATGAGATTCGTGCTTTTCTCCCTCGTAGTTACCGTAAGCAAGAACTAAAAGAAGCAAGAATGAGAGCTGGTATTAGTTAATGAACAAACAGTATAGTTACCCACTAGATTTGTCGTGGAGCACTGAAGAACTTGCTTCAGTGCTTTCTTTTTTTAATGATGTTGAAGCTGCCTATGAGGGCAAGGTAGAGGCTCAAAAGTTACTGGACTCCTATAAAGGATTCAAAGCGGTCGTGCCAAGTAAGAGCGAAGAAAAACGTTTGGGACGAGAATTTGAAACAGTGAGTGGCTATTCGCTTTACCGAGCAGTTCAGGCGGCTAAGGAAAAAGGGGAAGGAAAGATTTCTCTTGGAAAGTAAGTTTGAATTTGCTAAAGAGCTAATTAAGAAAGCAGGCCAGTACATTCTTGACCACATGCAGGAAGACTTGTGTGTTGAGACCAAGTCCTCTCCAACAGATTTGGTGACCAGACTGGACAAGGAAGTTCAGGAGCTATTGGTTGGTGAGATTTTGTCTCGTTATCCTGAGGATAAGATTTGTGCTGAAGAAGGTTGTCTGCGAGCCTCGGTTCAAGAGGGCAAGGTTTGGGTCATTGATCCGATTGATGGTACCAATAACTTTGTGGCCCAGCAGGAAGATTTTGCTGTTATGGTGGCTTACTTTGAAAATGGTCAGGGACAGTTTGGTCTGATTTATGATGTGGTCAAAGGGGATTGTTACCACGGTGGTGGGGAATTTCCAGTTTGTCTAAATGATAAGCCCCTAGCTCCCTTTCAAGCAAAACCACTTGGAGATTTTCTCATTGCAGGAAATAGTGGTATGCTGGAAACCAACGAATGGGGTCTGGCTGATTTGAGTCGAGCGGTCCTCGGTGTTCGTGTCTATGGAAGTGCGGCCATTAGTTTTGCCAAGATTTTGTCAGGGCGTTTGTTGACTTATATCACTTATCTGCAACCATGGGATTATGCCGCAGCTAGTATTTTAGGGGAAAGTCTGGGCTATCGGGTTGTGACTCTATCTGGTGAGGCTCTTGATTTTCAAACCAGACAGCCGGTCATAATGCTACCTCTTGAGATGCAGGAGGAAATTCAGTCCTATATTTACGAAAGGAAAATAACTTAAATGCAATTTCCAGAAGGATTTGTTGAAAAATATGAAGAGATACTAGGAGATGAGGCAAGAGATTTTCTTGCCTCTTTTGAGGAGGAAGCGGTTTCTGCCTTTCGGGTCAATCCTTTAAAAGAAGCGCCAGCTTCCTTTTCTGATCCCATTCCTCAAACTCCTTGGGGCCACTATGGTAAGGTTTCAGGGAAATCGTCTGAGCATGCTACTGGTTTGGTTTATTCGCAAGAACCTGCTGCTCAGATGGTTGCTCAGGTAGCCCAGCCTAGTCCTGGTATGAAAGTTTTGGATTTGGCCGCTGCACCGGGTGGAAAATCAACTCAGCTGGCAGCCTATCTAGCAGGGGAGGGTCTCCTTGTTTCCAATGAAATTTCAAGCAAACGGGCTAAGATTTTAGTAGAAAACATGGAGCGCTTTGGAGCGACAAATGTCGTGGTGACCAATGAATCTGCTGACCGCTTGGCCAAGGTTTTTAAAGGCTATTTTGACCTCATTGTCCTTGATGCCCCCTGCTCTGGTGAAGGGATGTTTCGTAAGCAACCAGATGCTATGGACTATTGGAGCTTAGATTATCCGAGTCAATGTGCTAGCTTGCAAAGAGAAATTCTGGAAGATGCAGTAACCATGCTAGCTGAAGGTGGTCGCTTGGTTTATTCAACCTGTACCTGGGCCCCCGAGGAAAACGAAGAGATTGTCAATTGGCTACTGGAGGAGTATGATTTTGATTTGTTGCCAGTAGAGTATATCAATGGAATGGTAGCTGGAATTGACTTGCCAGAAACGGCTCGGATGTATCCTCATCATTTTAAGGGAGAGGGGCAGTTTGTAGCCCATTTGCAATTTAAAGGTGAAAATCTAGCACCAAAATGTAAGGCAAGTAAGAGCAATCTCAGTCGAGAACAAGTTACTTTGTGGCAGGAATTTGCCCAAAAACATTTGAAGGTCAATCTACCGGGAATCTTGCAGACTTTTGGTGACCAACTCTATCTCCTGCCAGAACTTTTGCCAGATTTAGGGAAACTCAAGATTGCTCGGAATGGCCTGCATCTGGGTACTTTTAAGAAGAAACGTTTTGAACCTAGTTTTGCTCTTGGTCTAGCCTTGAAACCGAGTCAGGTCAAGCAGTCGGTTGAAATTGACCAAGAAGCGTTTGTCAAGTATGTGGCTGGAGAAACCGTTCAGCTGGCGGACAGTCTGCCAAATGGTTGGTACCAAGTTTTAGTTCAAGGAAATGGTTTGGGATTTGGAAAGGTGACTGGAAATGTTTTGAAAAATTATTTTCCAAAAGGCCTCAGATTCAAGTGAAAATGCTAGTCAAAGTAGCTTGTCTATGTTATAGTGGAAGTATGGATTTTTTTCAAATTGTCTTTCATTTTAAGTCAAAATTGGTGGGAAAGGTAACTGAGCAAATTTCTAGTAAAACCAAGTAAAGAACTTCAGTTGGCTCCCCATTTTCAAAAGAAAAACATAAATAAATAGTTGAAAAAATTCACAGCATTCACCATTATTTTCAAGGAGAAAAACAGTGAAAAAAAGGAAAAAACTCGCTCTATCCCTTGTAGCTCTTTTGCTAGCAGGCTCTTTGGCGGGATGTGCTAGCTGGATTGATCGTGGAGAATCCATGACAGCTGTTGGCTCAACGGCTCTTCAGCCCTTGGTCGAAGCAGCAGCAGATGAATTTGGCTCTATGCACGTTGGAAAAACAGTCAACGTCCAAGGTGGAGGATCTGGTACAGGTCTGTCTCAGGTTCAGTCTGGAGCCGTTGATGTAGGAAATTCAGACGTATTTGCCGAGGAAAAAGACGGTATCAACGCATCCGCTCTAGTGGATCATAAGGTAGCCGTAGCGGGCTTGGCAGTCATTGTAAATAAGGAAGTTGATGTTGAAAATCTGACAACTGAACAACTCCGTAGCATCTTCACAGGTCAAGTAACCAACTGGAAAGAAGTCGGTGGGAAAGACCTAGCCATTTCTATTATCAACCGTGCGGCAAGTTCTGGTTCGCGTGCAACCTTTGATAGTGTTGTCATGGATGGTCAATCTGCCGTGCAGAGTCAAGAACAGGATTCAAACGGGATGGTCAAAAACATTGTTTCCCAGACACCAGGAGCCATTTCTTACCTAGCCTTTGCCTATGTGGATGACTCGGTGAAACGCATGAAGTTGAATGGCTATGAGCCGATTGCAGAAAATGTTACAAGCAATAACTGGCCTTTGTGGTCTTATGAACACATGTACACCCTAGGTCAACCAAATGAATTGGTGGCAGAATTCCTCAACTTTGTCCTCTCTGATGAAGCGCAAAGCGGAATCGTTAAGGGAATGGGCTATATTTCTGTTAAGGAAATGAAGGTTGAAAAAGATGCTGTAGGAACGGTGACAGCACTAGAAGGGAGTCACTAATGAATCAAGAAGAATTAGCTAAAAAATTACTTTCTCCCTCAAAGAACTCTCGTCTAGAGAAATTAGGAAAAGGCTTGACCTTTGCCTGTCTATCTTTGATTGTTATCATTGTGGCCATGATTTTGATTTTCGTAGCCCAAAAAGGTTTGTCGACCTTCTTTGTCAATGGGGTCAACATCTTTGATTTCCTCTTTGGCCAAACTTGGAATCCTTCAGGTAAACAATTTGGTGCCCTTCCTATGATTTTGGGTTCCTTTATTGTCACAATCCTGTCAGCCCTTATCGCTACTCCTTTTGCCATTGGAGCAGCTGTCTTTATGACCGAAGTCTCACCAAAAGGTGCTAGAATCTTGCAACCAGCCATTGAATTGCTGGTCGGGATTCCTTCAGTCGTGTATGGATTTATCGGTTTGCAGGTCGTAGTTCCTTTTGTCCGTAGTGTCTTTGGTGGAACTGGTTTTGGGATTTTGTCAGGGATTTTCGTTCTCTTTGTTATGATTTTACCGACGGTAACCTTTATGACAACGGATAGCTTGCGTGCGGTGCCTCGTCACTACCGCGAAGCTAGTTTGGCTATGGGGGCCACTCGCTGGCAAACCATTTGGCGTGTGACCTTGAAGGCGGCGCGTTCAGGTATTTTTACAGCAGTGGTCTTTGGGATGGCACGTGCCTTTGGTGAGGCCTTGGCCATTCAGATGGTAGTTGGAAACTCAGCCGTTGTCCCAACTTCATTGACAACACCTGCTGCGACATTGACCTCTGTTTTGACCATGGGTATCGGAAATACCGTTATGGGAACTGTTGATAATAACGTTCTCTGGTCACTGGCCTTAGTCTTGCTCTTGATGAGTTTGGCTTTCAACAGTGTGATTAAATTGATTACGAAAGAAAGAGGAAAGAAAAACTATGCACGCTAAGAAATTAGATAAAATTGCAACAGCTGTCCTCTACTCAATTGCAGGAATTATCGTTGCCATCTTGGCATCCTTGATTCTCTATATCTTGGTTCGTGGTTTGCCCCACATCTCTTGGTCTTTCTTGACTGGCAAATCATCTTCTTACCAAGCAGGCGGAGGGATTGGAATTCAGCTCTATAATTCCTTCTTCCTTCTGGTTATTACCTTGATTATCTCTGTTCCCTTGTCTATGGGGGCTGGGATTTTCCTAGCTGAATATGCCAAAAAAGGTCCGGTGACAAACTTTGTCAGAACCTGTATTGAAATCTTGTCTTCACTCCCATCAGTGGTTGTAGGTCTCTTTGGTTACTTGATCTTTGTAGTTCAGTTTGAGTATGGATTTTCAATCATTTCAGGTGCCTTGGCCTTGACAGTCTTTAACTTGCCTCAGATGACTCGTAATGTTGAAGATAGCTTGAAACACGTTCACCATACGCAACGTGAGGCTGGTCTGGCCCTTGGGATTTCTCGTTGGGAGACTGTGGTCCATGTGGTCATTCCAGAAGCCCTACCAGGTATTGTAACGGGGGTTGTCTTGGCCTCTGGCCGTATCTTTGGTGAGGCGGCTGCTCTCATCTATACAGCAGGACAATCTGCTCCAGCCCTTGACTGGTCTAACTGGAATATTCTCAGTGTGACCAGCCCAATTTCTATCTTCCGTCAAGCAGAAACCTTGGCTGTCCATATCTGGAAAGTCAATAGCGAAGGAACCATTCCTGATGGAACTATCGTATCAGCAGGTTCTGCAGCTGTGCTCCTTATCTTTATCCTCATCTTTAACTTTGGAGCTCGCAAACTCGGAAGCTACCTACATAAGAAATTAACCGCTGCCTAAAGGAGAAGCCATGTCAAAATATAATTGGGATGAAAAGCATATCATCACCTTTCCTGAAGAGAAAGTGGCCCTCTCTACTAAGGATTTACATGTTTACTACGGTAAAAATGAATCCATCAAGGGCATCGATATGCAATTTGAAAAAAATAAAATTACAGCCTTAATTGGCCCTTCTGGTTCAGGGAAATCAACCTACCTCCGCAGTCTCAATCGTATGAATGATACCATTGATATTGCCAAGGTAACAGGTCAAATTCTCTATCAAGGGATTGATGTCAACCGTCCAGAAATCAACGTTTATGAAATGCGTAAGCACATTGGGATGGTCTTCCAACGCCCAAATCCCTTTGCCAAGTCTATCTATCGTAATATCACTTTTGCCCATGAACGTGCAGGGGTTAAGGACAAGCAAGTCTTGGATGAAATTGTGGAAACTTCTCTCCGTCAAGCTGCCCTTTGGGACCAGGTCAAAGATGATTTGCACAAGTCGGCCTTGACCCTATCAGGTGGTCAGCAGCAACGTCTCTGTATCGCTCGTGCTATCTCTGTTAAACCAGATATCCTCTTGATGGATGAGCCGGCATCAGCCTTGGATCCGATTGCGACAGCCCAGCTGGAAGAAACCATGTTGGAGTTGAAGAAGGATTTTACCATTATCATCGTGACCCATAGCATGCAGCAGGCTGCGCGTGCTAGTGACTACACAGGATTCTTCTACTTGGGTGATTTGATCGAGTACGATAAGACGTCTAATATTTTCCAAAATGCTAAGTTGCAGTCAACCAATGACTACGTAACAGGACACTTTGGATAGAAAGGAAACAGTATGAAAGAAGCGATTTTACAGGTGTCAGACCTGTCCGTTTACTACAATCAAAAGAAGGCCTTGAATAGTGTTTCCCTATCTTTCCAACCTAAGGAAATTACAGCCTTGATCGGTCCATCTGGATCAGGGAAATCAACCCTCCTAAAGGCTATCAACCGCATGGGTGATCTCAATCCAGAGGTAACCACAACTGGTTCAGTAGTTTATAATGGTCACAACATCTACAGCCCACGTACAGATACAGTTGAATTGCGGAAGGAAATCGGTATGGTTTTCCAACAACCAAACCCCTTCCCTATGTCTATCTACGAAAATGTTGTTTACGGGCTTCGTATCAATGGAGTGAAGGATAAGCAGGTTCTGGATGAAGCGGTAGAAAAGGCCCTACAACGAGCTTCTATCTGGGATGAGGTCAAGGATCGCCTGCATGATTCAGCTATCGGGCTTTCAGGTGGACAACAACAACGTGTCTGTGTTGCCCGTGTCTTGGCAACCAGTCCTAAAATCATTCTCTTGGATGAACCGACTTCAGCCTTGGACCCTATCTCGGCTGGTAAGATTGAGGAAACCTTGTATGGTCTAAAAGATAGATATACCATGCTCTTGGTTACACGTTCTATGCAACAAGCCTCTCGTATCTCTGACAAGACAGGATTTTTCCTAGATGGAGATTTAATTGAGTTTAACGATACCAAGAGGATGTTCCTCAACCCACAACACAAGGAAACAGAAGATTATATTTCAGGAAAATTTGGATAAGGAGATAAATGATGTTACGTTCTCAATTTGAGGAAGATTTAGAGAAATTGCACAACCAGTTCTATGCTATGGGACAAGAAGTGCTATCCCAAATCAATCGGACAGTGCGTGCCTTTGTTACGCATGACCGTGATTTGGCCAAGGAAGTCATCGAAGACGATGCAGAAGTAAACGAATACGAAGTGAAATTGGAAAAGAAATCATTTGAAATGATTGCCCTTCAACAACCCGTTTCTCAGGACTTGCGTACTGTTTTGACAGTCTTGAAGGCTGTATCTGACTTGGAACGTATGGGTGACCATGCCGTTTCCATTGCAAGAGCAGCAATTCGTATGAAAGGGGAGCAACGCATTCCAGCTGTTGAAGAAGAAATCAAGAGAATGGGTCGCGATGTCAAGAACTTCGTCGAAGCAGCCCTTGAACTCTACCTGAATGGTTCAGTTGATCAGGCCTATGAAGTAGCAGCTATGGACGAAAAAATCAATCATTATTTTGATAGCATTCGTGACTTGGCTACAGAAGAAATCAAGAAAAATCCAGATGCCATTGTTACAGGTCGTGATTATTTCCAAGTGATTGCCTTCTTGGAACGCATTGGAGACTATGCCAAGAATATCTGTGAATGGGTTGTTTACTTTGAAACAGGTAAGATTGTCGAACTATAAAGTATTCAAAGGATAAAATTATTGTGAAAGCTTACTTTTTAATACAGTAAGCTTTCATTGTATAGATAGTTTACTTTGTCAGAGGTGAATAATGAACTACATACAGAATATCAGAAAAAAAGTTGGAAAAGATAAAATTATTTTAAATTTTACCTGTGGAATATTAAGTCAATCAGGAAAAATTTTATTACAAAAACGAGCAGATAAAGGAACGTGGGGATTACCAGGTGGTGCTCTTGAATTAGGAGAATCGGCTTTAGAAGCTTTAGTGCGAGAGTTTTATGAAGAAACAGGAGTCGAAGTGAGGGTGGAAAAACTCTTAAATGTTTATACAAAATATTCAGACAGTTATCCGAATGGTGATGAGGCTCAAGTTCTTACAATCTTGTATTTAGTTTCATCTGAAACTTCTATCTCTACAAATTTTTTTACAAGTGATGAAACTTTAGAATTAGGATTTTTTGATCATAGTGACATACAAAATATTGCAATTGTAAACCAGCAGCATCAAGATATGATAAATGATTTTTTTGAAAATAAGTTCCCAATAGATAGATAAACTAACCACTGTATTTCTATTTTTTAGTAAATATATTTTATGAAAATGTAAGAAAAACACTTGACAAGCAACTTAGATAGCGTTATAATTATACAAAATCAACAGAGAGGTTGTTTATTTATGAAATCAAAAAAATGGATATTTGTTTTATGTAGTTTTCTTGCAAGTTTCTTCTTAGTAGCTTGCCAGTCAGGTTCTAATGGTTCTCAGTCAGCTGTTGAAGCCATTAAGCAAAAGGGGAAATTAGTTGTGGCGACTAGTCCTGATTATGCACCTTTTGAATTTCAGTCTTTAGTTGACGGAAAAAATCAAGTAGTCGGTGCGGACATTGATATGGCCCAAGCTATCGCTGATGAACTTGGGGTGAAGTTGGAAATTTCAAGCATGAGTTTTGATAATGTCTTGACCAGTCTTCAAACTGGTAAGGCTGACCTAGCAGTTGCAGGAATTAGCGCTACTGACGAGAGAAAAGAAGTTTTTGATTTTTCAATCCCTTACTATGAAAACAAGATTAGTTTCTTGGTTCGTAAGTCTGATGTAGAAAAATACAAGGATTTAACTAGCCTTGAAAGTGCTAATATTGCGGCCCAAAAAGGGACTGTTCCAGAAGCTATGGTCAAGGAACAATTGCCAAAAGCTCAATTGACTTCCCTAACCAATATGGGGGAAGCTGTCAATGAATTGCAGGCTGGAAAAGTAGATGCTGTTCATATGGATGAGCCTGTTGCGCTCAGTTATGCTGCTAAAAACGCTGACTTAGCTGTCGCAACTGTCAGCTTGAAGATGAAGGATGGCGAAGCTAATGCAGTTGCCCTTAGAAAAAATAGTGCTGATTTGAAAGAAGTGGTTGACAAGGTCATCCAAAAACTCAAGGATGAAGGAACTTACCAAAGCTATCTTGAAAAGGCAGCAAGCCTAACAGAAGTTGAACAATAAAAAAAAGCAGAGTTGGAGGTCATTCCAATTCTGCTTTTAAATAGTTTAAAACATTTTCCAGGTTCTCTAAGGACACCTTGGCAAATTGATAAGGGCAGGCATCCAAGTAAGCCTTCTCAAAGAAGTCCAATTTCAGCTGACTGTGTTTGAGACTAGCAATTTTAGGATACTGTCTGAGGTCTAGCAATAAACCATCATGAAGCGGAAAGTGAGGAAGGGGACAAGGTTTTTTAGCTAGTCTTTCCTCAATCTGTTTTTGGTAAGCTTCCTGATTGGATAAGCGAGCTAGCCGGTTTTTCTCAAACAGTTGACTATCAATATAAAGTGACAGGGCCTTTTGCATGATAAGGTTGCTATCGTAATCTAGGATATTTTTGTAGGCGACAAAGGCTTCTTTGATAGCATTTGGAAGGATGAGTGCCGTTATCCGCAGGGCTGGAAAGAGGCTGGTTGAGAAGGATTTGATATAAATGACGCGCTCCTCTGTATCTAGATAGTGGAAGGTCTGGCCCTTCTTGGAGTCCAAATCACCTAGATAGTCGTCCTCTACGATATAGACACCATACTTGGCAGCTAAGTCAAGAATAGCCCGTTTGTCCTGCTCTGAATAGGAATGCCCCAGAGGATAGTGAAAACGAGGAATGGTGTAGAAAAACTTAATTTTTCCTGTTTTGAAGTGACCTTCCAGCTCCTCCAAGTCAATCCCATCAATGCCTCGTTCAATCGTTTGATAGTCTAATCCTTGAGCAATCAAGAGTCGATTCATCCGATGATAGGTCGGTTGTTCCACCAAGATTTCCTTGGCTTGGCTAGGAAAGGATATTTGAGAGAGGATAAACAAGGCTTGCTGGGTTCCAGAAGTCAGTACCAGTTGGTCTGCCTTGCAGTAGAGGGCTTGGTCAAAGAGGAGTTTATGAACAGATTGTCTGAGCTCTTCAAGACCTTCTTGGTTGTCATAGTAGTTGAAGAGGTAGTTTTCCCGGCCAATCAAGGTTTCATTGATACAGAGTCGGAAATCGTCATAGGCACTGGCATGTTCGTCAGTGACTTCGATTTCTAGATCCTGGTGTTGCCCTTGTTCTAGGACATAGTAACCACTCTGAGGCTTGGCATAGAGGTATTGTTCGTGCCGTAATTCCAACAGGGCCCTCTGGATGGTGTCCTTGCTGCAGTGAAAGTCAAGGCTCAGTTGACGGATAGAAGGCAGGCGACTACCCGTTGGAAAACGTCCAGACTCTATACCTTTTTTCAGATAGGAAACAACCTCTTGGTACTTGCTTTGTTTCTTCATTCCAGACCTCCCTTGATTTTGTTACATTGTACCTTTTTTTTTCTTTCTTGGCAATGTATAGAGTGTTTCTCTCGTTCACATATAAAGCTAAATGTGGTATACTTAGGAGTAACATTTATAGAATAACAGACAAGAAAGTGAATGGATAAGAACGTGCAGGAACCAGTGAAATTATTTCAATACAATACCCTTGGAGCCTTGATGGCAGGCCTTTATGGTGGTACTATGACAGTAGGAGAATTGCTGGAGCATGGTGACCTTGGTTTGGGAACCTTGGATTCCATTGATGGAGAATTGATTGTCTTGGATGGCAAGGCTTATCAGGCCAAAGGCTCAGGAGAGCAACCGGAAATTGTAGAAGTGTCACCAGATGCCCTTATTCCTTACGCAGCAGTGGTACCGCATCAGGCAGAGGTCATTTTCCGCCAGCGCTTTGAGATGACAGACAAGGAATTGGAAGAACGGATTGAGTCTTATTATGATGGAGAAAATCTTTTCCGCTCAATTAAGATTCGTGGCGAATTTTCACATATGCATGTGCGCATGATTCCCAAGTCAACACCAGATACCAAGTTTGCTGAGGTCGCAACTCGTCAACCGGAATATAGTCGTGACAATGTGGCGGGGACCATCGTTGGTTTCTGGACGCCAGAGATTTTCCATGGAGTTAGTGTGGCAGGCTATCATCTACACTTCATCTCAGATGATTTGACCTTCGGTGGGCATGTCATGGACTTTGTCATCAAGGAAGGGATTATCGAGGTGGGAGCGGTTGACCAATTGGATCAACGTTTCCCAGTCCAAGACCGTCAATACTTGTTTGCTAAGTTCAATGTTGACGAGATGAAAAAAGATATTGAAAAGGCGGAATAGGAGAAGAAAATGACCATTCATATTATCATTACCATGGTGCTGTTGCTGGCTTTCTTGATAGGGAGCATTTGGTATGCCAAAAAGAAATACCAGATTAATCTAGCTGTCTTGGGCTTGGGGGCTGTTGCCTTCTTTGTCTCTTCACAGATTTTAGAAAAAATGGTGCATATCTTGGTTTTACATCCTCAAAAAGACGATAGTATTGCCCTCTTGCAAGACCATCCGCTTGTCTATATCATCTATGGCCTAGCCATGGCAGCATTTTTTGAGGAAACTGCTCGTCTTATTTTCTTCAAATGGCTGGAGAAAAAGAGAAGTTTGGAAAAGGCAGATGCCTTGGCTTATGGATTGGGGCATGGTGGCTTGGAGTTGATTTTCCTAGGCCTTACTAGTTTGATTAATCTCTACATCGTTCTCTCAGCAGTTCAAACGCAAAATCCACAGGTTATGCAATTGCTGTCTGAAAATATGTTGAAAACTATTCAGTCGCTATCAGTCTGGCAGATTTATTTGCTTGGTTTTGAGAGAATCTTGGCGCTAGGATTCCAATTGCTGTTGACAGTTTGGGTTTACCAAGCTGTTCGCCAGAAGAAATGGACTTATCTCCTAGCAGCTTATGGCCTACATGCCTTCTTTGACCTGGCACCATCTCTTGCCCAAGTTGGCTGGTTGACCAATCCAGTCTTGGTTGAAGTTGTCCTAGCACTTGAACTTGTTCTGCTTGCCTATGGAACAAAGGCTATCTTTTGCAAAAAATCATAAAGAGAGGGGGAACCTCTTTTTTTGTTTAAAATAAGCTCAAGATTTTTTTAGGGTCGTCAAATGGTCTTAAAAATGGTATAATGGAATGAATTTTGTAAAAGGAAGAGTGTCATGTTAGTAAAAGAAAAAATGCTTGAAATCTTAGAAGGGATTGATATCCGTTTCAAGGAACCCTTGCAAACTTATAGTTATACAAAAGTAGGTGGAGAGGCCGATTATTTGGTCTTTCCACGAAATCATTTTGAGTTGGCTCGAGTTGTTAAATTTGCCAATCAAGAAAATATCCCTTGGATGGTTCTTGGAAATGCTAGCAACATCATTGTTCGTGATGGTGGGATTCGTGGATTTGTTATCTTGTGTGACAAGCTCAACAACATTTCCGTTGATGGCTATACCATTGAAGCAGAAGCTGGTGCTAACTTGATTGAAACGACACGTATTGCCCTTCGTCATAGTTTGACTGGTTTTGAATTTGCTTGTGGCATTCCAGGGAGCGTTGGCGGTGCTGTCTTTATGAATGCCGGTGCCTATGGTGGCGAGATTTCCCATATCTTACAGTCTTGTAAGGTCTTGACTAAGGACGGAGAAATCGAGACCCTGTCTGTCAAGGACTTGGCTTTTGGTTATCGCCACTCAGCCATTCAAGAGTCTGGTGCAGTTGTCTTGTCAGCTAAATTTGCCCTTGCTCCAGGAAGCCATCAGGTTATCAAGCAAGAAATGGATCGCTTGACGCATCTACGTGAACTCAAGCAACCTTTAGAATACCCATCTTGTGGTTCAGTCTTTAAGCGTCCAGTTGGTCATTTTGCAGGTCAATTAATTTCAGAAGCGGGACTTAAGGGCTATCGTATCGGTGGAGTAGAAGTATCAGAAAAACACGCAGGTTTTATGATTAATGTTGCTGACGGAACGGCTAAAGACTACGAGGACTTGATTGAGTCTGTTATCGAAAAAGTCAAGGAACACTCTGGCGTTACTCTTGAGAGGGAAGTCCGTATTTTAGGAGAAAGCAAGTAGGAAGCTGTAGTTGAAAAGCTGCTGCTATGTCATGGAAAGGGGGTGAAAGCCTATCGCTAGTGCAGAAGAATGTAGGCAGTTCAATCTCCTACACGAGGTAGTGGCGGCCTGACAGAGCCCTGATCTGTTAATCTATGAAAAAGAAGGAATAAATGACAATTGAAAAAACCAATTATTGAATTCAAAAACGTCTCTAAAGTTTTTGAAGACAGCAACACCAAGGTTCTCAAAGACATCAACTTTGAGTTGGAGGAGGGGAAATTTTATACCCTTCTAGGCGCATCTGGTTCAGGGAAATCAACCATCCTGAACATCATTGCAGGTTTACTGGATGCGACGACAGGAGATATTTTGCTGGACGGTGTTCGTATCAATGATATCCCGACCAACAAGCGAGATGTCCATACGGTCTTCCAATCTTATGCCTTGTTTCCACATATGAATGTGTTTGAAAATGTTGCCTTTCCACTTCGCTTGCGTAAGATTGACAAGAAAGAAATCGAGAAACGCGTAACGGAAGTTCTTAAGATGGTTCAGTTGGAAGGTTATGAGAAGCGTTCCATCCGTAAACTCTCTGGAGGGCAACGCCAGCGTGTGGCCATTGCCCGTGCCATCATCAATCAACCTCGTGTGGTTTTGTTGGATGAGCCCTTGTCAGCGCTGGACTTGAAATTAAGAACAGACATGCAGTACGAACTGCGTGAACTGCAACAACGATTGGGGATTACCTTTGTCTTTGTCACTCACGATCAGGAAGAAGCTCTCGCCATGAGTGACTGGATTTTTGTTATGAATGATGGCGAGATTGTCCAATCAGGAACACCTGTGGACATCTACGATGAGCCGATTAACCACTTTGTTGCCACCTTTATCGGTGAGTCAAATATCTTGCCAGGAACCATGATTGAGGACTACTTGGTTGAGTTTAACGGCAAACGCTTCGAAGCAGTCGATGGGGGGATGAAGCCAAATGAACCTGTTGAAGTCGTGATTCGTCCAGAGGACTTGCGCATTACTCTTCCTGAAGAAGGCAAGCTCCAAGTTAAGGTGGATACCCAGCTCTTCCGTGGGGTTCACTATGAAATTATCGCCTATGACGAACTTGGAAATGAATGGATGATTCACTCGACCCGTAAGGCCATCGTGGGTGAGGAAATCGGTCTGGACTTTGAACCAGAAGACATCCACATCATGCGCCTTAACGAAACTGAAGAAGAGTTCGATGCTCGCATCGAAGAGTACGTGGAAATCGAAGAGCAAGAAGCAGGTCTGATCAATGCAATCGAGGAGGAAAGAGATGAAGAAAACAAGCTCTAAACTCTTTGTAGTACCCTACATGCTTTGGATTGCCCTCTTTGTGTTGGCACCCTTGGTCTTGATTTTCGGACAATCCTTTTTCAACATCGAAGGTCAGTTCAGTTTAGAAAATTACAAATCCTACTTTGCGTCACAAAACTTGACCTATCTTAAAATGAGCTTTAACTCTGTGCTTTATGCAGGAATTGTGACCTTTGTAACCCTCCTTATCAGCTATCCGACAGCCCTCTTTTTGACCCGTCTCAAGCACCGTCAACTCTGGCTCATGCTGATTATCTTGCCAACCTGGATCAATCTGCTCCTCAAGGCCTATGCCTTTATTGGGATTTTTGGTCAGAATGGCTCTATTAACCAATTCTTGGAATTTATCGGAATCGGTTCGCAGCAGTTGCTCTTTACTGATTTCTCCTTTATATTCGTCGCAAGCTACATCGAGCTTCCCTTTATGATTTTACCGATTTTTAATGTCTTGGACGATATGGATAACAATCTCATCAATGCCAGCTATGACCTCGGTGCGACCAAGTGGGAGACCTTCCGTCATGTCATCTTCCCTCTGTCGATGAATGGTGTGCGAAGTGGGGTTCAATCCGTCTTTATCCCCAGTTTGAGTCTCTTCATGCTGACCCGTTTGATTGGTGGGAACCGCGTTATCACCTTGGGAACGGCTATTGAGCAAAACTTCCTAACCAATGACAACTACGGTATGGGTTCTACCATCGGTGTGATTCTCATCCTGACCATGTTCATCACCATGTGGGTGACCAAGGAAAGGAGAGAACGATGAAAAAATTTGCCAACCTTTATCTGGGACTGGTCTTTCTTGTCCTCTACCTGCCGATTTTTTACCTGATTGGCTATGCCTTTAATGCAGGCAACGACATGAACAGCTTTACAGGCTTTAGCTTGAGCCATTTTAAAACCATGTTTAGCGATGGTCGTCTCATGTTGATTGTGACTCAGACCTTTTTCTTAGCCTTCCTATCAGCCTTGATTGCGACCATTATCGGGACTTTTGGTGCCATTTACATCTACCAGTCTCGTAAGAAATACCAAGAAGCCTTTCTATCACTCAATAATATCCTCATGGTTGCGCCTGACGTTATGATTGGTGCCAGCTTCTTGATTCTCTTTACTCAACTCAAGTTTTCACTTGGCTTTTTGACCGTTCTATCTAGCCACGTGGCCTTCTCCATTCCTATCGTGGTCTTGATGGTTTTGCCTAGACTCAAGGAAATGAACGGCGACATGATTCATGCGGCCTATGACCTTGGAGCCAGTCAATTTCAGATGTTCAAGGAAATCATGCTTCCTTACCTGACTCCGTCTATCATTGCAGGTTACTTCATGGCCTTTACCTATTCGCTAGATGACTTTGCTGTGACCTTCTTTGTAACGGGAAATGGCTTTTCAACCCTGTCAGTCGAGATTTATTCTCGTGCTCGTAAGGGGATTTCGCTAGAAATCAATGCCCTGTCTGCCCTTGTCTTTCTCTTTAGTATTATCCTAGTTGTAGGCTATTACTTTATCTCACGTGAGAAGGAGGAGCAAGCATGAAAAAACTCTATTCATTTTTAGCAGGAATTGCTGCGATTATCCTGGTCTTGTGGGGAATTGCGACGCATATAGATAGTAAAATCAACAGCCGAGATAGTCAAAAACTGGTTATCTACAACTGGGGTGACTATATCGATCCAGAACTCTTGGAGAAATTCACAGAAGAAACAGGAATCCAAGTACAGTACGAGACCTTTGACTCCAACGAAGCCATGTATACCAAGATCAAGCAGGGTGGAACGACTTATGATATTGCTATCCCAAGTGAATATATGATCAACAAGATGAAGGACGAAGACCTATTGGTACCGCTTGACTATTCAAAACTTGAAGGTCTTGAAAATATCGGACCAGAGTTCCTCAACCAGTCCTTTGACCCAGGCAATAAATTCTCCATCCCTTATTTCTGGGGAACCTTGGGAATTGTCTACAATGAAACCATGGTAGATGAGGCGCCTGAGCATTGGGATGACCTTTGGAAACCAGAGTATAAGAACTCTATCATGCTCTTTGATGGGGCGCGTGAGGTATTGGGACTCGGGCTTAACTCGCTTGGTTACAGCCTCAACTCAAAGGATCCACAGCAGTTGGAAGAGACAGTAGACAAGCTCTACAAGTTGACTCCAAATATCAAGGCCATCGTTGCGGACGAAATGAAGGGTTACATGATTCAGAATAATGCTGCTATCGGCGTGACCTTCTCTGGTGAAGCCAGCCAAATGCTAGAAAAAAATGAAAATCTACGCTATGTGGTACCGACAGAGGCCAGCAACCTTTGGTTTGACAATATGGTTATTCCCAAAACAGTCAAAAACCAAGATGCCGCCTATGCCTTTATCAACTTTATGTTGAAACCCGAAAATGCTCTCAAAAATGCAGAGTATGTCGGCTATTCAACACCAAACCTACCAGCTAAGGAATTGCTCCCAGAGGAGAAAAAAGAAGACAAGGCCTTCTATCCAAATGCTGAAACCATGAAACACCTAGAAGTTTATGAGAAATTTGACCATAAATGGACAGGAAAATATAGCGACCTCTTCCTACAGTTTAAAATGTATCGGAAGTAGGAGTGGAACATAAGAAAACGAATCAGTTAAGCTGGTTCGTTTTTTATGTAAAAGGCAATTTTTATAAAGGTATCTTTTTCTATTCTAGTTGCTTATTTTCTTGCCTAGTAGTATACTAAGCTTAACCTTACAGAAAGCGGTAACAAATAATGGAAATGTCTACTTTTTTCAAAAAAAGTTTCTGGCCAACCTTTTTGACTGTTCAGCAAACTGTTATACTATTCTATCTCAAGAATGGTTTGGAACGACAATACCTAACAACTGAGTCTATATATTTGGTGATAGGAAACTTTATATTTGCAAATATTTGCGTAGCCATCTTTAGCAATTCGAAAACTTGGGATAAAAGTTGGGATAAAAAGAAAAATGGCAGTAAGAAAAAATATATCCTGAAAAAGTAAGCAGAGATGTAGAGAATGGGTTATTTAAATGGGGATCATTTCCAGTTGACGCAGACTTAAAAAAACGATATAATAAGAAAGTTGAGAATTGATTTTCAGTTGTCTTAGTCCAGAGAAATGGCGGTGCTGCAAGCCATCTAAGCTAGAAAATCATGCTACTCAATCATACAATTGCATAAGAATAAGAGAATGACAAGTTCATTGAATGAAGGTGGTACCGCGGTTTTTCGCCCTTCGTGATATGAGCTTGTCTTTTGATTTTTGGAGGTGTTGATGAAAACATTTCTTGTCAAACAAAAGTTTCGTCTTGGAGGCGAACGCTTCGCTATCAAGGATGACAGGGGAGAAATCGCCTATCAGGTGGAGGGATCATTTTTTAAGATTCCTAAAACCTTTACCATCTATGATGCGGCTGGTCAACAAGTCAGTGAGATTAGTAAGGAGATTTGGACTCTACTTCCTCGTTTTGAGATTCAGCTTCAGGACGGGTCGAGTTTTGTCATTCGCAAGAAGTTGACCTTCTGGCGAGATAAGTATGAGTTTGATAATCTAGGTCTTCGTATCGAGGGCAATATCTGGGATTTGAATTTCAAACTACTGGATGATCGCGATCAGTTGATTGCGGAAATCAGGAAAGAACTCTTCCATCTGACCTCTACCTATACCGTAACCGTTCTTGAGGACGCTTATGCAGACCTAGTCATTTCTCTCTGTGTCGCGATTGACTATGTGGAAATGCTGGAAAGCCAATCACATTAAACAAGTAAATAAGGAGACAATATGAAACAACTATCTAGTGCACAAGTACGCCAAATGTGGCTTGATTTCTGGGCGACCAAAGGTCACTCAGTAGAACCATCAGTGAGTTTGGTTCCTGTAAATGATCCAACACTTTTGTGGATTAACTCTGGGGTAGCAACCCTTAAGAAATACTTTGATGGGACTATTATCCCTGAAAATCCACGTATTACCAATGCCCAAAAGGCCATCCGTACCAACGACATCGAAAACGTAGGGAAGACTGCACGTCACCATACCATGTTTGAAATGTTGGGGAACTTCTCTATCGGTGATTACTTCCGTGACGAAGCCATCACTTGGGCTTATGAGCTTTTGACAAGTCCTGAATGGTTTGATTTCCCAGCTGAGAAACTTTACATGACCTACTATCCAGACGATAAAGATTCTTACAACCGCTGGATTGAAGTGGGAGTGGACCCAAGTCACTTGATTCCTATTGAGGACAACTTCTGGGAAATCGGTGCCGGACCTTCTGGGCCAGATACAGAAATCTTCTTTGACCGTGGAGAAGCATTTGACCCAGAAAATATCGGTATTCGCCTTCTTGCAGAAGATATCGAAAACGATCGTTACATCGAAATCTGGAACATCGTTTTGTCACAATTTAACGCGGATCCTGCTGTTCCTCGTAGCGAATACAAGGAATTACCACACAAAAATATTGATACGGGCGCAGGTTTGGAGCGTTTGGTGGCGGTTATCCAAGGGGCTAAGACAAACTTTGAAACTGACCTCTTTATGCCGATTATCCGTGAAGTTGAGAAATTGTCTGGTAAGGTTTATGACCAAGATGGCGACAACATGAGCTTCAAGGTCATCGCTGACCACATCCGTTCTCTTTCATTTGCCATCGGTGATGGTGCCCTTCCAGGAAATGAAGGTCGTGGTTATGTTCTTCGTCGTTTGCTCCGTCGTGCTTCTATGCACGGTCAAAAATTGGGGATCAACGAGCCTTTCCTTTACAAACTCGTTCCAACTGTTGGAAAAATCATGGAAAGTTACTACCCAGAAGTGCTTGAAAAACGTGACTTTATCGAAAAAATCGTTAAGAGCGAAGAAGAGTCATTTGCTCGTACTCTTCACTCAGGTCAACATTTTGCCCAAGGTATCGTAGCAGACTTGAAAGAAAAAGGTCAATCTGTCATCGCTGGTTCAGATGTCTTCAAACTTTACGACACTTATGGATTCCCAGTTGAACTGACTGAAGAAATCGCTGAAGAAGCTGGTATGACTGTGGACCGTGAAGGATTTGAAGCAGCCATGAAAGAACAGCAAGAACGTGCGCGTGCATCAGCTGTTAAAGGTGGCTCAATGGGTATGCAAAACGAAACCCTCCAAAATATCACAGTGGAGAGCCACTTTAACTATGAAGCATCACAATTGTCTTCTAAATTGGTAGCTATCGTGGCTGACAATGCAGAAGTAGAAGCTGTATCTGAAGGAACTGCCTCTCTTATCTTTGCGGAAACTCCATTCTACGCTGAGATGGGTGGACAGGTGGCTGACCATGGACAAATCTTGGACGAGTCAGGTAAGGTCGTGGCTACTGTGACAAATGTTCAAAAAGCACCAAACGGACAAGCTCTTCACACTGTTGAAGTCCTTGCACCGCTTGCCTTGAACCAAGAATATACCTTAGCAATTGATACAAATCGTCGTCACCGTGTCATGAAAAACCACACTGCGACTCACTTGCTTCACGCTGCCCTTCACAATATCCTTGGAAACCATGCGACACAAGCAGGATCTCTTAACGAAGTTGAGTTCCTTCGTTTTGACTTTACCCACTTCCAAGCAGTAACTGCTGAAGAATTGCGTGCGATTGAACAGCAAGTCAACGAGAAAATTTGGGAAGCTCTTGAAGTTAAGACAGTTGAAACGGATATTGACACTGCCAAGGAAATGGGAGCTATGGCTCTCTTTGGTGAGAAATACGGCAAGGAAGTCCGTGTTGTTACTATCGGTGACTACTCTATCGAGCTTTGTGGTGGTACCCACGTTGGTAATACTTCTGAAATTGGTCTCTTCAAGATTGTCAAAGAAGAAGGTATCGGATCAGGAACTCGCCGTATCTTGGCAGTGACTGGTAAGGAAGCCTTTGAAGCCTACCGTGAACAAGAAGACGCTCTTAAAGCTGTTGCGGCAACCCTGAAAGCACCTCAACTTAAAGAAGTTCCTCACAAGGTAGAAGGACTTCAAGAACAACTTCGTCAACTGCAAAAAGAAAATGCTGAGTTGAAAGAAAAAGCCGCAGCTGCAGCCGCAGGCGACATCTTTAAGGATGTGAAGGAAGTCAACGGTCATCGTTACATTGCTAGTCAAGTGTCTGTATCAGATGCCGGTGCCCTTCGTACCTTTGCGGACAATTGGAAACAAAAAGACTACTCTGATTTGCTTGTTCTAGTTGCCGCTATCAGTGACAAGGTGAACGTTCTTGTAGCTAGCAAGACAAAAGATGTGCATGCAGGAAACCTTGTCAAAGAATTGGCTCCAATCGTCGATGGACGTGGTGGTGGTAAACCAGACATGGCCATGGCAGGAGGAAGCAACCAAGCTAAAATCCAAGAACTCTTGGATGCCGTAGCAGGTAAATTGTAAGAAAACAAAGATCTATCCATTTGGGTAGGTCTTTTTGTGATTACAAAAAAGCCAAATCCGATTGGATCTGACTTGATTATCATTATCTGTTAGATTGTATTGGCTGCCCAGACACTTACTGAAGCAGCTGAGACAGGGAATTGTCCATAACCTTCTTCATCAATTGTGACTTGACCTTGGTGGTTTTCAAGTAAATCTACAAAGGTTTGGTTAGCCCATTCTTGGCCGACAAACATTGACTTGCTATTTTCTTGGTCATTTGAAATCAAGACTGCGATTGGGGATTGATTTTCAGCACCTGAACGTACCCAACCGATACAGTTAGCGTCGTCAAAGTAGTCTGTTTGTTCTCCATATGCCAAGTCTTTTCGGATGGATAGGAGACGGTCAAGGACTTCTTTGAAATCTTCTTGGGCGTATTTACCAGAAATACCATAGTAGTCTCCGTAAAAGACACATGGAAGGCCATTTTGGCGTAATAGAATGAGGACATAGGCTGCTGGTTTGAACCATTCTTCAACAGTCGACTCAAGGGCTTGTCCTCGTTGGGTATCGTGGTTGTCGACAAAGGTTACAGCCTTGTCGGGCTTGAGTTCTACCAAGCTATCTGTGAAAATGTTACGAAGGTCGTAGTTGGAACCTGCTCGACTAGCATCAAAGAGATTCTGGTGGAGACGAACATCGACAAGGTCAAAGCGTTCCTCCGTTTTTTCAAGATAGTCTAGATTGGCTTCCTTATCGGGATTCCAAAATTCACCAAAAACATAGAAATCCTCACCGTATTTTTCCTTCATATCGCGGATGAAATTGCGCATAAAGAAGGAGTCGATGTGTTTGACGGCATCCAAGCGGAAACCAGCTACACCAGTCGTTTCCATGAACCACTCAGCCCAGTCATAGATATTTTTGATGACTTCAGGATGTTTAAAGTCTAGGTCTGCATACATGAGGTAGTCGTAGTTGCCGTTTTCATTATCGACCAATTCCTCGTTGGCCCAGCCCTTGTTGTCTCCTTGAATCAGATAAATCCCGGATTTACGGCGTTTGGCATCATAATCAGTACCTGTGAAGTGGTACCAGTGCCAGTGGAAGTCATTGTAGGTATCTTGGCGACCATCGAAGGTAAAGCTAGTCCATCCATTGATGGTGAAGGGTTCTCCAAGTTCCACTGTACGGTCTACAGGGTCCACTTCGATAACCTGAAAGGCTTCCATGTGATCAGCAGCAGCCTTGTGATTGAGCACCACATCGGCCATAGGCTGGATTCCCTGTTCTTTTAGAGCTTGAATGGCTTGAAGATAGTCTTCTTTAAAACCATACTTGGTGCGGACAGTTCCTTTTTGGTTAAACTCGCCTAGGTCGAATAAGTCATAGACCCCATAGCCGACATCTTTTTCATTGGTAGCCTTAAAAGCTGGTGGCATCCAGACATGGCTGATCCCCAGATCAGCTAGGTGTGGAGCATCTTCAGCCAGACGCGTCCAGTGCTGACCGTCGTGGGGCAGATACCATTCAAAGTATTGCATGAGTGTTTGATTTTGCATGATGTTTCCTCTTACTTGTCAATCTTGTTCTTTATTCTATCATAAAGTATTGGTTAGCTCAAACGTTTGCGTAAAACTGAATAATAAGTTTTTGACTATTTTATATAAAATGTTGATTTTTAAAATGAAAGCGCTATAATTATAGTGAATTACATAGATAAAGAGAGGAGATTTCTCATGATTGAATTTCAAAATGTTAGTAAGTTGTATGGTGATAAAGAGGCTTTGAGCAATCTCAATCTTCAGATTGAAAATGGAGAGATTATGGGCTTGATTGGCCATAATGGTGCTGGAAAATCGACCACTATAAAATCCTTAGTCAGTATCATTTCACCCAGCAGTGGTCGTATTTTGGTAGACGGTCAGGAGTTATCGGAAAATCGCTTGGCGATCAAACGAAAGATTGGCTACGTAGCAGACTCGCCTGACTTATTTTTACGCTTAACTGCCAATGAATTTTGGGAATTGATCGCCTCATCCTATGATCTGACTAGCTCTGACTTGGAGACTAGTCTAGCTAGGCTATTGAGTGTTTTTGATTTTGCTGAAAATCGTTATCAGGTTATTGAAACCCTTTCTCATGGAATGCGTCAGAAAGTCTTTGTCATCGGAGCACTCTTATCCGATCCCGATATTTGGGTTTTGGACGAACCCTTGACTGGTTTGGATCCCCAGGCTGCCTTTGATTTGAAGCAAATGATGAAGGAACATGCACAAAAAGGCAAGACGGTCTTGTTTTCAACTCATGTCCTAGAGGTGGCAGAGCAAGTCTGTGATCGGATTGCCATTTTGAAAAAGGGACATTTGATTTATTGTGGTAGCGTAGAGGACTTGAGAAAAGACCATCCAGACCAGTCTTTAGAAAGTATCTACCTTAGACTTGCTGGTAGAAAAGAGGAGGTTTCAGATGCGTTTCAAGGTCATTAAAAAATTAGTTGATATCAATATCCTCTATTCATCTCAAGAAGCGAATCTGGCTAACCTACGAAAGAAGCAGGCTAAGAATCCTGGGAAAAAAGTAAATGTTTCTGCTAGAGTCCTCAGTTCTTACATTTTTTCTAGTCTCTTGATGCTTTTCATGTTTATAAATATAGCCTTTCGTTTTCCTTTTGAGGAAATGCCAAGTTTTTTTAGTACCATGGTTGCTATTTTATTGGTGCTTGCCTTTTCAACTTCTTTCACTGCATTTTACAATGTCTTTTATGAGAGTAAGGACTTGGCATCTTATAGGCCCTATGCCTTTAAAGAATCAGAGATTATAATTGCTAAAGGACTGTCTGTTCTCTTGCCAGCTCTAGCTGGAATTGTACCAATCCTAGCTTATTTTCTAGTCCTCTATATTAGGCTAGCTCCTTCTCTTTGGCTGGGCTTGCCTTTGATGCTGCTGTCCTTGGCCTTATTATTTGTCTCTGTTACTTTAGTGATGGTAGTGGCAGTACATTTCTTGGCTCAGACTACGGTCTTCAGAAAGTATCAGTCTATTTTTTCGAATGTGATGATTGGGATAGGGGTTCTCATACCTTTAATATTTGTCCTCTTTCTACAGTCGATTTTTGGAAGTATTGTTGACAAAGTTAGAGACATTCCATTTCTCCTTTATCCTCTTCATATCTTTTATAAAATAGCAGTGGAGCCTTTTTCGACAGAAGCCATCCTGGGTCTGCTCGCTTGGATTTCTCTAACTGTTTTCTTGCTTTACCTGACCAAAAAGAAGGTTCTTCCTCATTTTTATGACGTGATTCTGCTTAACAGTGAGGAGAAGGTCAAGAAAGAACGTCGCAATAAGGAGAGAATTTCAACTACTAATAAAAAGGGCTTTTTCCGTATGGTTTTACGCTACCACCTCACCCTCTTGGGACAGGGGACTGGCGTGGTTACAGTGCTTTTTACAAGTGCTTTCCTTCCCTATCTCATGATGATCGGTCTGATTTCCAACATCCGAGATTCTCAGATAGTTCCAGACATTCATCCTCCATACTGGTTACCCTTGTTTTTTATAGCTCTCTTTATAGCAGTTGTCAATAACAATATCACCAGTCTGCATTCAATTGCCTTGTCCTTGGAGAGGGAAAATGTTGATTTTCTTAAGAGTTTACCCTTTGACTTTGCTCGTTATGTGAAAGTGAAATTTTGGATTATATTTGCTGTCCAGTCCTTTTTACCAGTTCTGACTTTACTTGGCCTTTCTCTATATCTAGGCTTGCCCATCCTTTCGATGATTTACCTTCTTGTGGCATGGATCCTTGCCAGTGTCATCCTTTCTTGCCACAATTACTTTAAGGACGTGAAAAATCTGTCAACCAATTGGAGTAGCATTACGGACTTGGTGAACCGTTCAAATCGTATAGTAGCAATTGTTTTGATTTTTATTTATAGTGCAATCTTAATGGCCCTTGTAATAGGGAGCTTATTCTTGGTTCGGTCTCTCGCCCCTGTTCTTGCCATCAGCTTGGGAGTAGGAGCTCTTATCCTCTTGCTTGGTCTTGCTATTTTTGGCTATCATTACTACCTGTCACGCATATTGGCAGAGATAGAAAAAAGATGAGCTAGTTGATCGCTTGCTTGATAAATTCAATTCGACAAACGCTTTTATAGTTTGTTAGAATGTAGTTGTAAATGATTAAGATTGGTAATCAAAAATATATAGGGAGGAATGTTTTGAATAAGAAATATAATATAGTTCTATTATTGTTGTTTATAGTTTATTTATTTGGATATTTTTCAATTTCAAAAACGTTAATTCCTATAATGTGTGTGATCCAAGTATTTTTGATAGAACATATATTTAGAGTTCGGAATAGGATTATGCAGATAGGTGAAATGATAATTATTCTTGCTTCTATAATATTATTTATTGATAGTATATTGAGTTTGTAACAAAAGGCTTCTCTATAAAATCAAATTTTCCAGATATCTGATGAAGCTGATTTATATCCTCATATTTCTTCTACTATCTTCGTCACTAAATTTGACAGACATATATTGCTGATACAACCTCTCTACCTACAATCTAGTAGTAGGCTAGTTTCTTCTTTGATTTTCATTGAATTTTATTTTATAAAAAGAAATGCTCCTCCAAGACGGAAGAGCATTTTTTATTGTGATTTTGATTCGGTTTCTGCCGACTCTGGGTGGAGTTCTTGGTAACTTGGAGCTTTGAAAAGGTCAGCACTGGTTTTACCTTGTCGTTGGCTAAAGAGACTGGTTGATTGACTACCTTTTTCCTGCTCAATCTTTTGCAGAATTGGTAAAGAATTGAGGTAAGAAATACTTTCTGTATCAACTTTTCCAAGATGATCTGCTTGGTAGAAACGTATCAAATCACCAGTTTGAATCTGGTCGCTGATTTTCAGCTGTTGAATAGCTGCTTGCCGAACGCTTTCTAGTTCAGTTTGAGCTTGTTCATCAAGATTGCTGATTTCAAGACCGCTCTCAGTATAGTAGGTTCGTCCGTCATAGCTAGTATATTTTGGTGTGACGAAGGAATTGGCAGTCCGAAAGGCAACGATTTCTTGATGATCTGGAGACAGAAGGTCTTGGCCGACTTGAAGGAAGGAATTGGACTCAATACCAAAGAGGTGTTCGAGAGTCGGTAAGATATCGATTTGTCCACCGTAGGTATTGATGATTTGTCCTTTTTCATAGCCAGGCATGACCACCATAAAAGGCACTCGTTGCAACATGGCATTGTCGTAATTCGACCAGTTCTCAGAAGTCTTTCCAATCAAGGGTGCCAGCTCAGGATTGCGGGAATTGGAAATGCCATAATGGTCTCCATAGATGACGATGATGGATTTTTCATAGAGGCCACTTTCTTTGAGATAGTCAAAGAAGGCCTTGATAGCACTATCCAGATAGTTAGCTGTTTGGAAGTAGCCATTGATTGTTTCATCTTTGGTTTTAGCCAGTGGGAAACCAAGCTCATCGCCTGTCAGATTGCTAGCATAGGGATAGTGATTGGACACCGTGATATACTTAGCATAAAAAGGCTGCTGCAAGTGCTCTAGATATTGGATAGAATCTTTCATCATGATTTTATCATTTAAACCATATTGGAAAGAATTGCTACTGTCTTGCTTAGTAAAATAGGAAGCATCAAAGAAGTATTGGTAGCCCCACTGTTTGTAAGTTGTATTTCGATTCCAGAAGGTCCCGATATTACCGTGAAAGACAGCACTCGATTGGTAGCCATTTTTTGATAGGATAAAAGGCGCAGCTTGCTGGGTATTGGTCCCACCGTAATTGACCATAAAGGAACCTTGGTCAAGTCCAAACAAACCAGTCTCCAGCATGGTTTCCGCATCTGAGGTCTTACCAGCCTTGACTTGGTTAAAGATATTCGAAAAGGCTAGGGTTGCTTGCGAATGGTAGAGGGAATTAAGGAAGGGAGTGACTTCATGCTCAGTTCCATCTATGTTGAGTTTATAGTCAAGTAGAAATTGCTGGAAACTCTCCAAGTGGAGATAAATTACATTTTTCCCTTTGGCCAAGCCAAAATAGTCTGGATTAGGCTTAGCAGCATGTTCTTGAATATAGTCTGTGATAGGTTGAAGATCAGTCTCAGAGGCCTTGGCACGTTCTTTGTTGGCACTGTAGGATTGGTTGGCACTATAGCCTAAAAAGGCTGGCAAACTAAGGGCGCGGACAACATAATAATTAGAAAATCCTCGCGATAGGAGATCGGGACGTTCGATTTCAGCCAAGAAAAGATTAGCAGAAAAGAGCAGGGCTGAGAGAGCAGTGATAGCAACACTGGAGCGGAATTTGAAAGGTCTCCTGTCCAGCTGGATGATCTTTTTATAGAGAAGATAAGCTAGCAGTGGGAAATCCATAAAATAGATGAAATCCCAAAGGCGTAGTAACTCTAGTTCCGCAGTACCAACAGATACCTTGCTGACCACTTTCATGGTATTAGCCGTGATAAAGTCGCTAAATTCTCGATAGTAAAAGACATTGGAATAAAGCCAAATGAATAAAAGGCTGTAAATAGTTATACTAAGACTGTAAAAGGCCTTGGTTGAGCGAGTATAGAGGGCTAGAGCCAGCAGGAGGAGTCCCAAAGGAAGGGGGTTGAAAAAGGCGATAAAGGCAAGGTAATTTCCTTGCAATTTGCCTACTTGAATATCTAAATTAAAGTCAACGGTATAGGCTAGTAAGGTCTTGAGCCAATAGAGGATTAAAAGGGTTAGGACAAAACCCAGTCTGGTACCCATAGCTTTTTGGATTTTGTTAAAATTAATTCTCACACAATTACTTCCTAAGTTTTTATTAGTATTAGTATACCATTTTTTAAAACTAGAGTAAAAAAGCAAGGGTAGTTTCTTTTTTGAGAATTGTCACAAAATTTGCTATAATAGTGACTATGAATAGAATAAGAGTCAACAAACGGGTTGAAAAGAAGCTCGCTAAGGGGCTAGTTTTACTAGAAGCCAGTGATCTTGAGAATGTCAATCTCAAGGATCAGGAAGTAGAAGTCTATCGTCAAGAAGGCACCTTTCTTGGTACTGCCTACCTTTCTCAGCAAAACAAGGGCTTGGGCTGGTTTGTGAGCACAGACAAGGTGACCTTCAATCAAGCTTTCTTTGAAACGCTGTTTAGACAAGCTAAAGAAAAGAGAAGTGCCTACTATCAAGATGAATTGACAACTGCCTTTCGTCTCTTCAACCAAGAGGGAGATGGCTTTGGTGGTCTGACAGTGGACCTTTATGGCGACTATGCTGTCTTTTCTTGGTATAACTCTTATGTTTATCAGATTCGCAAGGTTATCTCAGAAGCTTTTAGACAGGTTTTTCCTGAGGTGTTAGGGACCTATGAGAAGATCCGCTTTAAGGGTTTGGACTATGAATCTGCCCATATTTATGGCCAAGAAGCACCTGATTTTTTCACTGTTCTGGAAAATGGTGTCTTGTATCAAGTCTTTATGAACGATGGCTTGATGACAGGGATTTTCCTAGACCAGCATGAAGTTCGCGGTAGTTTAGTGGATGGATTGGCTATGGGCAAATCTTTGCTCAACATGTTTTCTTATACAGCAGCCTTTTCAGTAGCTGCGGCCATGGGAGGAGCAAGCCAGACTACTTCGGTTGACCTAGCTAAACGTTCACGAGAATTGTCTCAAGCACATTTTCAGGCAAATGGAATCAGCACAGACGACCATCGTTTTATAGTCATGGATGTCTTTGAGTATTTCAAGTATGCTAAGCGAAAAGGCTTGACTTATGATGTGATTGTCCTAGATCCGCCTAGCTTTGCTCGGAACAAAAAACAAACGTTCTCTGTGGCCAAGGATTATCACAAGTTGATTTCCCAGAGTCTTGAGATTTTAAATCCGGACGGTATTATCATTGCCAGCACCAATGCTGCCAATGTATCCCGCCAGAAATTTACAGAACAAATTGATAAAGGCTTTGCAGGAAGAAGTTACCAGATTTTAAACAAATACGGTCTTCCAGCAGATTTCGCCTATAATAAAAAAGATGAAAGTAGTAATTACCTCAAGGTGATTAGTATGAAGGTTAGTAAATGAAATTAATCGTTTCAGTAATGCCAAGAAGTTTAGAGGAAGCTCAGGCTCTGGATGCCACGAGGTATCTGGATGCCGACATCATTGAATGGCGTGCCGACTATCTGCCTAAGGAAGCAATTTTGCAGGTGGCTCCAGCTATTTTTGAAAAATTCGCAGGCCGTGAGTTGGTTTTCACATTGCGAACTCGCTCTGAAGGGGGAGAAATCGACCTTTCTCCAGAAGAATATATCCATCTAATCAAGGAAGTGGCGCAACTCTATCAACCAGACTATATTGATTTTGAGTACTACAGCTACAAGGATGTTTTTGAAGAAATGCTGGACTTCCCAAATCTTATTTTGAGTTACCACAATTTCCAAGAAACACCTGAGAACATGATGGAAATCTTGTCAGAGTTGACGAGCCTAAATCCAAAACTTGTTAAGGTTGCGGTGATGGCTCACACGGAGCAGGATGTGCTAGACTTGATGAACTATACACGAGGCTTTAAAACTCTCAATCCTGAGCAGGAATATGTAACGATTTCTATGGGCAAGGTGGGCAAGGTATCTCGTATCACTGCGGATGTGACGGGTTCTAGCTGGTCTTTTGCTAGTCTAGATGAGGCTAGTGCTCCTGGGCAGATTTCCTTAGCTAACATGAAAAAAATTCGGGAGATTTTGGATGAAGCTTGATGGCTATACACGTTTAGCTGCCGTTGTTGCTAATCCTATTAAGCATTCTATTTCCCCCTTTATTCACAATAGTGCCTTTGAGGTGACAGCTACCAATGGTGCTTACGTGGCTTGGGAGATTGAAGCGGCTGACTTGGAAGTCACAGTGGCTAATATTCGTCGCTACCAGATGTTTGGCATCAATCTGTCCATGCCCTATAAGGAGCAGGTGATTCCTTATTTGGATGAGATGAGCGACGAAGCGCGCTTGATTGGTGCGGTTAATACGGTTGTCAATGAGAATGGCAATTTAATTGGATATAATACAGATGGCAAGGGATTTTTTAAGAGCTTGCCTTCTTTTACAATTACAGGTAAGAAGATGACCCTGCTGGGTGCAGGTGGTGCGGCTAAATCCATTTTGGCGCAAGCTATTTTGGACGGCGTCAGTCAGATTTCGGTCTTTGTTCGTTCAGTTTCGATGGAAAAAACAAGACCTTATCTAGACAAGTTACAGGAGCAGACAGGTTTTAAAGTGGACCTGTATGCTTTAGAAGATGTTCCTGAACTGCAAGCAAGGATTGCCGAGTCGGATTTACTTGTCAATGCTACAAGTGTAGGGATGGACGGTCAATCATCTCCAGTTCCTGAAAGCATTGTCCTATCAGAAACTCTTTTAGTAGCAGATATCATTTACCAACCCTATGAAACGCCATTTTTGAAGTGGGCCAGAAGTCAGGGCAATCCAGCGATCAATGGCCTGGGAATGTTGCTATATCAAGCTGCAGAAGCTTTTCAACTGTGGACAGGAAAGGAAATGCCGACAGAAGAGATTTGGCAGTCCCTAACAGAAAAATACCAATAAAGAAAAGGAGATTCTCCTATGAAAATCAGAATCGATATTCCTCATCATCCTTATGATATTCAGATTGAAAAAGGTTGTCTGGCTCAGGCTGGTCAATGGTTGCGAGAACTCTGGCAACCACAAAAAGTGGTTATCATAACAGACAACCATGTAGCCTCTCTCTATGCGGAGAAGGTCAAGCTCAGCCTAGAAGATGCTGGTTTTCAGGTAGCAGTTTTTGACTTTTTAGAAGGGGAAGAAAGAAAGAATTTAACCACTGTCCAGAAAGTCTATGAATTTTTAGTCAAGCAAGGTCTGACTCGTAGCGATGGAATCGTGGCTCTTGGTGGTGGTGTCGTTGGGGACCTGGCTGGTTTCGTAGCCTCTACCTATATGCGAGGTATTCATTTTGTTCAGATTCCGACTAGTTTGACAGCCCAAGTGGATTCTTCTATCGGTGGAAAGACAGGTGTCAACACTCCATTTGCTAAAAATATGGTGGGGACCTTTGCCCAACCAGATGGGGTTCTGATCGATCCGCTTGTCCTTGAAACGCTCGGAAAAAGAGAGTTGATTGAAGGGATGGGAGAGGTCATCAAGTACGGCTTGATTGAGGATCCAGAACTGTGGGCTCTCTTGGCAGAGCTGGATGGTTCTGTGGAGAGCATTCTGGAACATGCAGAGACCTTGATTGAACATTCTTGTCAGGTCAAGCGCAAGATGGTAGTTGAGGATGAGTTGGACAATGGTGTTCGCCTTTACCTCAATTTTGGCCACACTATTGGTCATGCTATTGAAGCGACTGCTGGCTATGGTAAAGTCATGCATGGAGAGGCTGTGGCTATGGGAATGGTGCAGATATCCAAGGTTGCTGAGGAAAAAGGCCTCATGCCGGCTGGCATTACCCAATCTATCACAGAGATGTGTCAGAAATTTGGACTACCTGTTGACTATGAAAACTGGGATGTTGATAAGCTTTATCAGGCTCTTACTCATGACAAGAAAGCGCGTGGCAATACCTTGAAATTGGTCTTGGTACCAGAGCTCGGTTCAGCGATTATTCACCCAGTTTCTCTGGAAGAGATGAAAGACTACTTGGTAAAATAAGGAGAACGTATGAGATATTTAACTGCAGGAGAATCACACGGTCCCCGTCTGACGGCTATTATTGAAGGAATTCCAGCTGGACTACCTTTGACAGCTGAGGATATTAATGGAGACCTTAAACGCCGTCAGGGTGGCTACGGCCGCGGTGGTCGTATGAAGATTGAGAGTGACCAGGTTGTCTTTACTTCGGGCGTGCGCCACGGGAAGACGACAGGAGCTCCCATTACCATGGATGTCATCAATAAGGACCACCAAAAATGGCTGGACATCATGTCTGCGGAGGACATTGAAGACCGCCTTAAAAGCAAACGGAAAATCACTCATCCTCGGCCAGGTCATGCCGACTTGGTTGGGGGCATCAAGTACCGTTTTGATGATTTGCGTAATTCCTTGGAGCGTTCATCTGCCCGTGAAACCACCACGCGGGTGGCAGTTGGGGCAGTAGCCAAACGCCTATTGGCTGAGCTAGATATGGAGATTGCCAACCATGTCGTGGTCTTTGGTGGCAAGGAAATCGATGTACCTAAAAATCTGACAGTCGCTGAGATTAAGGAACGAGCTGCCCAGTCAGAAGTTTCTATTGTCAACCAAGAAAGAGAACAGGAAATCAAGGATTATATTGACCAAATCAAACGTGACGGTGATACCATCGGTGGGGTTGTGGAGACAGTCGTCGGAGGTGTTCCAGTTGGTCTTGGTTCCTATGTCCAATGGGACAGAAAATTGGATGCGCGATTGGCCCAAGCTGTTGTCTCTATCAATGCCTTTAAAGGGGTGGAATTTGGTCTTGGCTTTGAAGCTGGTTACCGCAAAGGTAGCCAAGTCATGGATGAAATTCTCTGGTCTAAAGAAGACGGTTATACCCGCCGTACCAATAATCTTGGCGGCTTTGAAGGTGGTATGACTAATGGGCAACCTATCGTTGTTCGTGGAGTTATGAAGCCCATTCCTACTCTCTACAAACCACTCATGAGTGTGGATATCGAAACCCACGAACCTTACAAGGCAACTGTTGAAAGAAGTGATCCGACCGCCCTTCCAGCTGCAGGAGTGGTCATGGAAGCCGTTGTGGCAACAGTTCTGGCACAAGAAATCCTTGAAAAATTCTCATCAGATAATCTTGAGGAACTAAAAGAATCGGTAGCCAAACACCGAGAGTTTACAAAGAACTATTAAGGAGTTCCTATGGCAAAAACAGTCTATATCGCAGGTCTTGGTCTGATTGGTGCCTCTATGGCACTCGGGATCAAACGCGATCATCCAGATTATGAAATTTTAGGTTACAATCGCAGTCAAGCTTCGAGAGATATCGCCTTGAAAGAAGGCATGATTGACCGTGCAACGGATGATTTTGCTAGTTTTGCTCCTTTGGCAGATATCATTATTCTCAGCTTGCCAATCAAACAAACCATTGCTTTCATTAAGGAGTTGGCCGACTTGGACTTGAAAGAAGGTGTCATTATTTCAGATGCCGGTTCGACCAAGTCAGCTATTGTGGATGCGGCGGAGCAATATTTGGCTGGCAAACCTGTTCGCTTCGTCGGAGCCCATCCTATGGCTGGTAGTCACAAGACAGGGGCTGCTTCTGCGGATGTCAATCTTTTTGAAAATGCCTATTATATCTTTACACCTTCGAGCCTGACAGGTCAGGATACGCTTGAGGAAATGAAGGATCTGCTTTCAGGTCTTCATGCTCGTTTTATCGAAATTGATGCCAAGGAGCATGATCGTGTCACTTCTCAGATTAGCCATTTTCCTCATATTCTGGCTTCTAGTCTCATGGAGCAGACCGCGGTTTATGCTCAAGAACATGAGATGGCAAGGCGCTTTGCGGCAGGTGGTTTTCGAGATATGACTCGAATTGCGGAAAGCGAACCAGGTATGTGGACTTCCATTCTTTTGTCCAATCGTGAGACTATCCTAGAGCGGATTGAGGATTTTAAGGAACGTTTGGATGAGGTTGGACAAGCCATCAGCAAGGGAGATGAAGAGCAGATTTGGAACTTTTTCAACCAAGCGCGTGAGCAACGTCAGGCTATGGAAATCCATAAGCGTGGTGGCGTGGATAGCTCTTATGACCTCTATGTCGATGTTCCCGATGAAGAAGATGTCATCTTGCGGATTTTGGAACTGCTACGTGGAACTTCCTTGGTCAATATTCATATCAACGAGGAAAACCGTGAGGATATTCACGGGATTCTACAAATTTCATTTAAAAATGCTCAAGACTTAGAAAGAGCTGAGCATCTCATAACAGAAAATACCGACTACACAGTCGTTATCAAATAAGGAGAAAATTATGTCAAATATTTACGATAGTGCAAACGAACTTAGTCGCGGTCTACGCGAATTACCAGAATACAAGGCTGTTAAAGCAGCTAAAGATGCTATTTCAGCAGATGTTGAGGCAAGCAAAATTTTTACAGAATATGTTGCCTTCCAAGAGGAAATTCAAAAACTAGCACAGACAGGTCAAATGCCAGATGCTTCCTTCCAAGCTAAGATGGAAGGCTTTGGTAAACAGATTCAAGGAAATAGCCTCTTGTCAGAATTCTTTACCAAGCAACAACAATTGGCAATTTACCTTTCTGACATTGAAAAAATTGTTTTCGAACCAGTTTCAGAATTGCTAAAATAAGAAAATAACTATCATAAAGTCAGGAATTTTTAAGGAATTTCTGACTTTTTATGATAAAATAGGTAAAAGTATTGCAAGTATGAGGTCGAGTATGAAACTAAAAACAAACATTAGCCACTTACACGGCAGTATCCGAGTTCCAGGTGACAAGTCTATTAGCCATCGTTCCATTATCTTTGGCAGTTTGGCTGAGGGTGAGACCAAGGTTTATGATATATTACGTGGCGAAGACGTCCTTTCGACCATGCAAGTCTTTCGTGACCTTGGTGTTGAGATTGAGGATAAAGATGGGGTTATTACCATTCAAGGTGTAGGTATGGATGGCTTAAAAGCGCCACAAAATGCCCTTGATATGGGAAATTCTGGAACGTCGATTCGCCTGATTTCAGGTGTTCTTGCTGGTGCAGATTTTGAAGTAGAAATGTTTGGAGATGATAGTCTTTCCAAACGTCCTATGGACCGTGTGACGATTCCATTGAAAAAAATGGGTGTTAACATTTCAGGGCAAACTGAACGAGACTTGCCTCCCCTTCATTTAAAAGGGACGAAAAACCTAAGACCTATTCATTATGAGTTGCCAATTGCCTCTGCCCAAGTCAAGTCAGCCTTGATGTTTGCGGCCTTGCAGGCTCAGGGAGAGTCCGTAATTATCGAAAAAGAGTGCACTCGTAATCATACTGAAGATATGCTACAGCAATTTGGTGGTCATTTAAGTGTGGACGGTAAGAAAATCACAGTCCAAGGGCCACAAAAATTGACAGGACAGAAGGTGGTCGTACCAGGAGATATTTCCAGTGCAGCCTTTTGGCTAGTCGCAGGTTTGATTGTTCCAAATTCTCGTGTAGTGCTGAAGAATGTGGGTATTAACGAAACGCGTACAGGTATCATCGATGTCATTCGCGCCATGGGTGGAAAATTGGAAGTAACTGAAATTGACCCAGTGGCTAAATCTGCTGCCTTAACTGTTGAGTCTTCAGACCTCAAAGGAACAGAGATTGGTGGCGCTTTGATTCCACGCTTGATTGATGAATTGCCAGTTATCGCTCTACTTGCGACCCAAGCTCAAGGTGTAACAGTTATTAAGGATGCTGAGGAACTTAAGGTTAAGGAAACAGACCGCATTCAGGTTGTGGCAGACGCTTTAAATAGCATGGGTACAGATATCACACCTACAGCAGATGGAATGATTATCAAAGGAAAATCAGCCCTTCACGGTGCTAGAGTCAATACTTTTGGTGACCACCGTATCGGCATGATGACAGCTATCGCAGCCCTCTTGGTTGCAGATGGAGAAGTGGAACTTGACCGTGCTGAAACCATCAATACCAGCTATCCTAGCTTCTTTGATGATTTGGAGAGCTTGATTCATGGCTAAGGTGTTATTAGGCTTTATGGGGGCTGGCAAATCGACTATTGCAAGAGGATTGGATCCAGATTATCTCGATATGGATTCACTGATTGAGAAGCGTTTAGGCATGTCCATTGCGGAATTTTTCGCGGAAAAGGGAGAAGAGGCCTTTCGACAGGTAGAGTCAGAAGTATTAGCTGAGTTATTACAAAGAGATCAAGTTGTGTCAACTGGCGGAGGAGTTGTCATTTCTCAACAAAATCGCGACTTACTCAAGACTAATACAGATAACATCTACCTGAAAGCGGATTTTGAAACCCTCTACCAACGTATCGCAGCTGATAAGGACAATCAGCGACCGCTTTTTCTAAATAATAGCAAGGAAGAACTTGCAGCTATTTTCCAAGAAAGACAGACTTGGTATGAGGAAGTGGCCAGTCGGGTTTTGGATGTGACCAAGCTAAGCCCAGAGGAAATTATAGAGGAACTGAGATGAAAATTGCTTATCTAGGTCCCAAGGGATCATTTTCACACCACGTTGTGCAGACAGCTTTTCCTCATGAGGAATTGCAGGCCTTTGCCAATATTACAGATGTCATCAAGGCCTATGAGCAAGGCTTGGTGGACTATTCTGTGGTGCCAGTTGAAAATTCTATCGAAGGTAGTGTTCATGAAACCTTAGACTACCTTTTTCATCAGGCTCGCATCCAAGCAGTGGCAGAAATTGTTCAGCCTATTCATCAGCAGTTGATGGTGGTTACAGGTCATACTAAGATTGAAAAGATTTTTTCTCATCCTCAGGCTTTGGCTCAAGGAAAGAAATTCATCGATGAACAATATCCAGAGACCCAAATCGAGGTAACAGCTAGTACAGCTTATGCGGCCCGTTTTATTTCCGAACATCCAGACCAGCCTTATGCAGCCATTGCTCCTAGAAGTTCTGCTGAAGAATATGGTTTAGAACTGATTGCCGAGGATATTCAGGAAATGGAAGCCAATTTCACACGTTTCTGGGTTTTGGGAGCTGAAAAGCCTAGTATTCCCTTAAAAGCACAAACTGAGAAAATGAGTTTGGCCATGACCTTACCGGACAATCTTCCAGGTGCACTTTATAAGGCCCTGTCGACCTTTGCTTGGAGAGGAATTGACCTGACAAAAATTGAAAGTCGGCCACTCAAGACAGCACTGGGCGAATACTTTTTCATTATCGATGTGGACTATGCTGATAAGGACTTGGTCCACTTTGCCCAAAAAGAATTAGAAGCGATTGGAATCAAGTATAAAGTGCTGGGCGCCTATCCTATTTATCCAATATCAGACCATGGAAAGGAGAAAAGATGAATAAAGAAAATCCCTTAAGTCATCATGAGCAGCTGCGTTATGACTATCTCTTTAAGAACATTCATTACCTCAATGAGCGAGAAAAAAAAGAGTTTGCTTACCTGCAAGGTAAGTTAAATATGGCTGGCGGTAGTGGACCTTCACCAGAAATTCATAATGAAAATCATGATATGGAAGAGTCTTTCATGGAACCAGTCAATCAGTCTCCTCTTCCATCCTATGGTAACCGTAGTCGTGCAAAAAAATATCAGAAAAGTCATCCTCTTCCAAAGGTTAAGTCCAAAAAACGTAAGATTCGTTGGGGGCGCATTTTTGCAGGATTGCTTGCTCTTCTAGCCTGTGTTGGTTTTGGCATGATTTTTATGTTCCTAAAAGGTTATTCAAATGCGGATCCAACCAAACCTGCCAACGCTAAGGCAGCTCAAGTAGAAGTTTTTCATGGTCAAGATACCAAGGATGGGGTCAATATTTTGATTATGGGAACGGATGGACGGATTGGCCAAAATAGTGCTGAGACGAGAACGGACTCGATTATGGTTCTAAACGTTGGTGGCTCAGATAAGAAAATTAAGCTGGTCAGCTTTATGCGTGACAATTTGGTTTATATAGACGGATACAGTCAAGTCATTAATGGTAGAAAGCAATCCGATAATAAGTTGAATGTGGCCTATGAACTAGGAGAGCAAGAAGGCCAAAAAGGGGCAGAAATGGTTCGCCAAGTATTGAAAGATAATTTTGACTTGGACATTAAGTACTACGCCTTGGTAGACTTCCAAGCCTTCGCAACTGCTATTGACACTCTCTTCCCTGACGGTGTAACGATTGATGCCAAATTCTCAACCTTAGAAGGTCAACCTTTAACCGAAGTTACCGTGGGAGATGACTTGCATGCTACAGAAACAGAGTCTCCAACCCAGACTATCAAAGTTGGGAAACAGCAGATGAACGGTTCGACCTTGCTCAATTATGCACGTTTCCGTGATGATGACGAAGGTGATTATGGTCGTACCAAGAGACAACAGCAAGTGTTGACAGCTGTTCTGCAGCAACTTAAGGATCCAACTAAACTCTTTACTGGATCAGAAGCACTCGGTAAGGTCTTTGGGATGACCTCTACGAATGTTCCTTATAGTTTCTTATTGACCAATGGTTTATCCTTCCTAGATGGAGCGCAAAATGGTATTGAGAGATTAACAGTTCCAGAACTAGGTGATTGGGTCGATGCCTATGATGTTTACGGAGGACAGGCACTCTTAGTAGACCAAAATAAATATCAAACCAAGCTATCTCAAATGGGAATGAGATAAGATAGAAAAATCAAAGTTTGAAGGCTATTTATCTAGCAGTCAGGCTTTGATTTTTTACAGTCTGCAATAGATTTTCATCCCTTATTTGTGGTATAATGGAACGATACGATAGAAAGAATAATGAACAATATGACTGATTTAAAAGCAATTCAGGCTCGAAGTCTGGAGATGGCTGAATATTTTGTGGCCTTTTGTAAAGAACATGATTTGCTTTGTTATCTCTGTGGAGGAGGTGCTATTGGCGCCCTTCGAAACAAGGGGTTTATTCCTTGGGACGACGACCTAGACTTTTTTATGCCCCGTAAGGACTATGAAAAATTAGCAGAATTATGGCCTCGTTATGCAGATGAGCGTTATTTCTTGTCAAAGAGTAATAAGGATTTTGTCGACCGCAATCTTTTTATTACCATTCGTGACAAGGAAACCACCTGTATCAAACCTTATCAGCAGGATTTGGATTTGCCACATGGTCTGGCCTTGGATGTTTTACCTTTGGATTATTATCCGAAAAATCCAGCTGAGCGGAAAAAGCAGGTTCGTTGGGCCTTGATTTATTCACTCTTTTGTGCGCAAACTATTCCAGAAAAACATGGTGCACTTATGAAATGGGGAAGTCGCATTTTACTCGGTTTGACGCCAAAATCACTCCGTTATCGCATTTGGAAAAAAGCTGAAAAAGAAATGACCAAGTATGGTCTAGCTGAGAGCGATGGAATCACGGAATTATGTTCAGGTCCTGGCTATATGAGAAACAAGTACCCAATCGCATCTTTTGAGGATAATCTCTTCTTGCCATTTGAAGGAACTGAGATGCCCATTCCAATCGGCTATGATGCCTATCTTAGCACTGCTTTTGGGGATTATATGACGCCACCACCAGCAGACAAGCAAGTACCGCATCATGATGCCATTATAGCAGATATGGATAAGTCTTATACAGAATACAAGGGAGAATATGGTGGCTAAGAAAAAAATCTTATTTTTTATGTGGTCTTTTTCTCTCGGAGGCGGTGCAGAAAAGATTCTATCTACCATTGTTTCAAATCTGGATCCAGAAAAGTATGATATTGATATTCTTGAAATGGAGCATTTTGACAAGGGGTACGAATCTGTGCCCAAGCATGTAGGAATTTTAAAATCCTTTCAAGATTATCGCCAAGCTAGATGGTTACGAGCTTTTTTGTGGAGAATGAGAATTTATTTTCCAAGGCTGACTCGTCGCTTGCTTGTAAAAGATGACTATGATGTTGAAGTTTCTTTTACCATTATGAATCCTCCACTTTTGTTTTCTAAAAGAAAAGAAGTCAAGAAAATCTCTTGGATTCATGGAAGTATCGAAGAATTTCTTAAGGATAGCTCCAAAAGAGAATCACATAGACGCCAGTTGGATGCTGCGGATACCATTGTAGGAATTTCAAAAAAGACCAGTAATTCTATCAAGGAAGTCTATCCAGATTATGCTTCGAAATTACAGACGGTCTATAATGGATATGATTTTAAGACTATTCTAGAAAAATCTCAAGAGAAGATAGATATCGAGATTTCACCTCAAAGTATCTGTACTATCGGACGGATTGAGGAAAATAAGGGTTCTGACCGTGTGGTGGAAGTGATGAGGTTATTACACCAAGATGGGAAAAACTATCATCTCTACTTCATAGGGGCTGGTGATATGGAAGAGGAACTGAAAAACCGCGTCAAAGAGTATGAGCTTGAAGACTATGTACATTTCCTTGGTTATCAAAAAAATCCTTATCAGTATTTATCTCAGACGAAAGTTCTCTTGTCTATGTCTAAACAAGAAGGTTTTCCTGGAGTGTATGTGGAAGCCTTGAGTCTTGGAATCCCTTTTGTCTCTACTGATGTTGGAGGGGCTGAGGAATTATCCCAAGAAGGACGATTTGGACAAATCATTGAGAGCAATCAAGAAGCAGCTCAGGCAATTACGAACTACATGACCTCTGCCTCAAACTTCGATGTCAATGAGGCTAGCCAGTTCATTCAACAATTTACAATTGCCAAACAAATCGAACAAGTAGAAAAACTATTAGAGGAGTAGCATGGAAACTGCACTAATTAGTGTCATTGTGCCAGTCTATAATGTGGCGCAGTACCTAGAAAAATCGATAGCTTCCATTCAGAAGCAGACCTATCAGAATCTGGAAATCATTCTTGTTGATGATGGTGCAACAGATGAAAGTGGTCGCTTGTGTGATGCAATCGCTGAACAAGATGATAGGGTATCAGTGCTTCATAAAAAGAACGAAGGCTTGTCACAAGCACGAAACGATGGAATGAAGCAGGCTCACGGAGATTATCTGATTTTTATTGACTCAGATGATTATATCCATCCAGAAATGATTCAGAGCTTATATGAGCAATTAATTCAAGAAGATGCGGATGTTTCGAGCTGTGGTGTCATGAATGTCTATGCTAATGATGAAAGCCCACAATCAACCAATCAGGATGACTATTTTGTCTGTGATTCCCAAACATTTCTAAAGGAATACCTCATAGGTGAAAAAATACCTGGAACGATCTGCAATAAGCTAATCAAGAGAGAGATTGCAACTGCCCTATCCTTTCCAAAGGGATTGATTTATGAAGATGCTTATTATCATTTTGATTTAATCAAGTTGGCTAATAAGTACGTTGTTAATACCAAACCCTATTATTACTATTTCCATAGAGGGGATAGTATTACGACTAAACCCTATGCAGAGAAGGATTTAGCCTATATTGATATCTATCAAAAGTTTTACAATGAAGTTGTGAAAAACTATACGGATTTGAAAGAGGTTGCTTTTTTCAGATTGGCTTATGCCCACTTCTTTATTCTGGATAAGATGTTACTAGATGATCAGTATAAACAGTTTGAAGCCTATTCTCAGATTCATCGTTTTTTAAAAGGCCACGCCTTTGCTATTGCTAGGAATCCTATTTTCCGCAAGGGGAGAAGAATTAGTGCTTTGGCTCTATTTATAAATATTTCCTTATACCGATTCTTATTACTAAAAAATATTGAAAAATCTAAAAAATTACATTAGAACGGGGGTGAGCAAGTGATTGATGGAAAACGATTATTATTTAGTTTGACCATAGTCAGTTATGCCTTGACGCTAGTAAGTGGAATTGTATATCTGTTTAATAATAACAATGTTAGCTTGCTTTCTACTTTATTGTTCTTACTGGTTAGTAGCTTAATTGCTTGTTGGAATGATATCAAGTATTACTTAATCCATTTTATTTTCTTTTTAACTATTTTTGTATTTCTGGTATCAAGACCGACTATTGATTACTTTAGGGATGGTGCTTTGGATACCTATCATCCCATAGCCTATCGTTTTGCCTTTATAGTCGTCATGGTTTCGATATTGGGATTGACCACAGGGGGGCTCCTAGCTCGCTATTTTATAGCTAGAAAGCAAATAAAAGTACCCAAGATAGGAAGTTCTCTAAAAGATGTTTACATCAAGCGGTTGCGCTTTGTATCGCTAGGAGTTTTTCTTCTAACCTATCCTTTCTATTTCATTCGGTTATTTGAACGGCTCCTGTATCGCTTGCAGACTTCCTACTATGCCTACTATGCAAACTTTGAAAGTAAACTGCCTTATTTTACCTATATCTTATCAACATTTACGGTCTATGCAATGTGTATGTATTTGGCAACCAAGCCAAAGAAATTGCAGGCAACAGCAGTGCTTGTCTCCTTTATTGCAGCTAATACTATTCATTTGGCAATCGGGACACGCAATCCCTTTATTTTAAGTATTCTATTTGCTTTTGTTTACTACTTTATGCGGGAGCAAACAGAAAAGGGAAAATGGATTGGATTTAAAGAAAAGTTAGCGATTTTTGTAGGTTCTCCTATTCTCATGTTAGCGATGGGAATACTCAATTATGTACGGGATAATGTCCAGGTTTCCCATACAGGTTTCTGGGATATCCTGCTTGACTTTATCTATAAACAAGGAACCAGTTTTGGTGTTTTGGCTCGAGGCTTTCTATTTAACAGTAGCCTCCCTTACCGAGATTTACGCAATTTTACTTTTGGTCCTGTTATTGATTATTTTGCAAGGGGAAGTTTAGGGGCCATTTTCGGAGGAAAAGCCTTTGAACATACAACCAATAGTGTGGAACTAGCTATTGATAGTAATAGTTATGCCCATAATCTATCCTATCTTGTCTTGAACAAGGAATACTTGAAAGGACATGGTATCGGAAGTAGCTATATTATGGAGTTGTATACCGACTATGGTATGATAGGAGTCTTTCTACTTAGTCTCTTGCTAGGTATGTTATTCATAGCCATGTTGCAAGTAGCCTATCGTTCAAGAACAATCCTATTTGCCTTGTCCCTACTCATCTTGAATAATCTATTCTTTATGCCAAGAAGTAGCTTTTCAGAAAGTTTCTTCAATTTATTTACAATGCAATTCTGGGGAATTGTTCTTGTGATTATATTTGTAGCGAAAATGCTTACAAAGGAAAACCAGTATCTACTAAACAAAGGAGAAAAAAATCATGTTTGAACATTATTCAGTAGCTGATTTATTTGCAAATCTATACAAAAAACGAAAAGCAAATATTCTAGCTCTCATCGCTTTATTTGCTCTCATTGCTGTACCATTTACAATTAAAGCAGTTAAGAATAAAAATACTGTCAAAGACACAACAAGTTATTCAACTTATATCAGCTATAAAATCACTCCTCCAGAAGATTCAGCTAAAACGATTTTGAATCATCAAATTGGTGGTTATAGTGATTTCTACGGAAAATTGATTGATGGGAATTTGAATGGAGCTTATCTTTTCAATGATGTAGAGCCGAGTGAGTTGAAAAAAATTGCCAGTGAATTAGATACGACAGAAACAACCTTGAAAAATTCTACGAATGATTATTGGTGGAAAAAACTGACTGTCTACTATATGATTGACGATGCAGGGGTTGGTGTGAAAATTTTGACACCAAGTAAAGATGCTAATGACTTGTTGGAGCGAAAAATTGATGGATTGATTGAGAAATTTAAACACACTTATGCAAATGTAAAAATTGAAAAATTGGAAACCATCAACTCTAAAGAATTGAACGCAAACGGTGAGACAGCGCTTGGATTAAACGTCAAGAATCTGATTCTTCGTTTAGCTGTTATTGGAGTAGTTTGTGTGATTTTGGTTGTGATGGGAAATGTATTGATTTATCTCTTTAATCCAACAATCAATAGAGCAGGTGATTTTTCTCAGTATCAAATTGATTTTGTAACAGAGATTACAACAATTGCTAACCTAGCAGATGTCTTGTCATACAAAAATGCTGGACAAGAGTTGACTATTGTTAGCTCAAATAAAGCTATTCTAGATAAATTAAAACAAAATCAAGAGGCCTTGAAAGGAATGCATTTTGTAGATTTACAAGATGTACCATCTCTTTTGGAAAGAGATACAGTCCTTCTTGTTGAAGAATACGGAGTCACTCGTTATAAGAAATTTGAGCAAAGTCTTCAAATTCTCAGAAACTTAAATCGTTCTATCCTCGGTGTAGCAACCTTTAAACTATAAGCTTTCTGATGTATTAGGTCTTCAAAGTTGGCTAAGAGCCGATTTTGAAGGCTTTTTCTATTTGTCTGCAGAAATTTTCTTTTAGAGTCTTCTACAGAAGTTACCCTATGGAAAATCTATCCCGACAGAGGAGCCTTCTTTTGATAAAATCGTAAAAATCTAGTATAATAGATAGAACTGAAAGTATGAGGTTACTAGCAATGAAAATGAAACAAATCAGTGATACAACTTTAAAAATCACGATGTCTTTAGAAGATTTGATGGATCGAGGAATGGAGATTGCTGACTTTCTCGTTCCTCAAGAAAAAACAGAAGAGTTCTTTTATGCTATCTTGGATGAGTTAGAGATGCCTGATAGTTTTCTGGATACAGGCATGTTGAGCTTCCGTGTGACTCCAAAACCTGATAAGGTCGATGTCTTTGTAACCAAATCAAAGATTGATCAAAATCTAGATTTTGAAGACTTATCGGATTTACCAGATATGGAAGAATTAGCCCAAATGTCGCCAGATGAATTTATCAAAACCCTGGAAAAAAGTATCGCGGACAAAACTAAGGATGATATCGAAGCGATTCAATCTCTAGAGCAAGTCGAAGCCAAGGAAGAAGAGCAGGAACAGGCTGAACAAGAAGCTGAGAGCAAGAAAGAGCCTTACATCTACTACATCCTTTCTTTTGCAAAACTAGCTGACTTGGTGGCTTTTGCCCAGACAGTGACTTTTGAGATGGAAACTTCTGAACTCTACAAGATGAACGAGCGCTATTATTTGACCATTTTAGTGGATATTGAAAATCATCCAAGTCCATATCCAGCTTGGCTTTTAGCCCGTATGCGCGAGTTTGCGGATGATAGTGACATCAGTCGTTCAGTCTTGCAAGAGTATGGCCAAGTCTTGATGAATCACGATGCAGTGCTCAATCTGCAAAAGATTGGATAATACTTTCTGGAAAGCCTTTTCTAGATTTTAAGGAGAGCGAATCGTCTGATTCGTTTTTTCTTTTCTAGATTGAAATAGTGATTTACTATAATAGGAATTTTCACAAAATTCTGTTATAATGGCTATATTAGAAAATTTCGAGGAGACAAACATGACAGTTAAAATTGCTTTACTAGGATTTGGTACCGTTGCAAGTGGTGTGCCTTTCCTCCTAAAGGAAAATGGAGAAAAAATTAATCAATCAGCACATTCAGAGATTGAAGTTGCTAAGGTGTTGGTCAAGGATGAAGATGAGAAAAATCGCTTGCTTGCAGCAGGGAATAACTTTAACTTTGTAACCAATGTGGATGACATTTTGTCAGATCAAGACATTACGATCGTAGTGGAATTGATGGGGCGTATCGAACCTGCTAAAACCTTTATCACTCGTGCCTTGGAAGCTGGAAAACACGTTGTTACTGCTAACAAGGACCTTTTGGCTGTCCATGGTGCAGAATTGTTAGAAATCGCTAAAGCTAACAAGGTAGCACTTTACTACGAAGCAGCAGTAGCTGGTGGGATTCCAATTCTTCGTACCTTGGCAAATTCCTTGGCTTCTGATAAAATCACGCGCGTGCTTGGAGTAGTCAACGGAACTTCTAACTTCATGATGACCAAGATGGTGGAAGAAGGCTGGTCTTACGATGATGCTCTTGCGGAAGCGCAACGTCTAGGATTTGCAGAAAGCGACCCGACAAATGACGTAGATGGGATTGATGCAGCCTACAAGATGGTGATTTTGAGCCAATTTGCCTTTGGCATGAAGGTTGCCTTTGATGATGTAGCTCACAAGGGAATTCGTAACATCACACCAGAAGACGTAGCTGTAGCCCAAGACTTGGGTTATGTAGTGAAATTGGTTGGTTCTATCGAGGAAACTTCTTCAGGAATTGCTGCAGAAGTGACTCCAACCTTCCTTCCTAAAGCGCATCCACTTGCCAGTGTAAATGGGGTAATGAACGCTGTCTTTGTAGAATCTATCGGTATCGGTGAGTCTATGTACTACGGACCAGGTGCTGGTCAAAAACCAACTGCAACAAGTGTTGTGGCGGATATTGTCCGTATCGTTCGTCGCCTGAATGATGGAACCATTGGCAAAGACTTCAACGAATATAGCCGTGACTTGGTCTTGGCAAATCCTGAGGATGTCAAAGCTAATTACTACTTCTCAATCTTGGCTCCAGACTCAAAAGGTCAGGTCTTGAAATTGGCTGAAATCTTCAATGCTCAAGATATTTCCTTCAAGCAAATTCTCCAAGATGGCAAAGAGGGGGACAAGGCGCGTGTCGTGATCATCACACACAAGATTAATAAAGCCCAGCTTGAAAATGTCTCAGCTGAATTGAAGAAGGTTTCAGAATTTGACCTCTTGAATACCTTCAAGGTGCTAGGAGAATAAGATGAAAATTATTGTACCTGCAACCAGTGCCAATATTGGGCCAGGTTTTGACTCGGTCGGTGTAGCTGTAACCAAGTATCTTCAAATTGAGGTATGTGAAGAACGAGATGAGTGGCTGATTGAACACCAGATTGGCAAATGGATTCCACATGACGAGCGCAATCTCTTGCTCAAAATCGCTTTGCAAATTGTACCAGACTTGCAACCAAGACGCTTGAAAATGACCAGTGATGTTCCCTTGGCGCGTGGTTTGGGTTCTTCTAGTTCTGTTATTGTTGCTGGGATTGAACTAGCCAACCAACTGGGAAATCTCAACTTATCTGACCCTGAAAAATTGCAGTTGGCGACCAAGATTGAAGGACATCCTGACAATGTGGCTCCAGCCATTTATGGTAATCTCGTTATTGCAAGCTCTGTTGATGGACAAGTTTCTGCTATCGTAGCAGACTTCCCAGAGTGTGATTTCCTAGCCTACATTCCAAACTATGAATTGCGTACTCGAGACAGCCGTGGTGTCTTGCCTAAGAAATTGTCTTACAAGGAAGCTGTTACTGCCAGTTCTATCGCCAATGTGGCTGTTGCTGCCTTGTTGGCAGGAGATATGGTGACAGCTGGTCAAGCAATCGAGGGAGACCTCTTCCATGAACGCTATCGTCAGGACTTGGTGAGAGAATTTGCGGCGATTAAGCAAGTAGCTAAAGAAAATGGTGCCTATGCAACCTATCTCTCCGGTGCTGGGCCGACAGTTATGGTCTTGGCTTCTCATGACAAGATGTCAACGATTAAGGCAGAATTGGAAAAGCAACCCTTCAAAGGAAAACTTCATGACTTGAAGGTTGATACCCAAGGTGTCCGTGTCGAAGCAAAATAAAGAATAGATGATAGGATGGGGAAACTCTCGACCAGAGGGCTTCCTATCCTTTTTTTGAAAAGAAGTTTATACTCAATGAAAATCAAAGTGTAAACTAGGAAGCTAGCCACAGGCTGCTCAAAACACTGTTTTGAGGTTGTGGATAGAACTGACGAAGTCAGTAACCATACCTACGGTAAGGCGACGCTGACGTGGTTTGAAGAGATTTTCGAAGAGTATTAGTTAAAAACTTGATAAAGGAGAAATAAAGATGGTAGAAATTTATCTAGCAGGAGGTTGTTTTTGGGGCTTAGAGGAGTATTTTTCACGAATTTCTGGAGTGCTAGCAACCAGTGTTGGCTACGCTAATGGGCAAGTCGAAACGACCAATTACCAGCTGCTCAAGGAAACAGACCATGCAGAAACGGTTCAAGTGATTTACGATGAGAAGGCAGTGTCACTCAGAGAGATTTTACTTTATTATTTCCGTGTTATTGATCCATTATCAGTCAATCAACAAGGAAATGACCGTGGACGTCAGTATCGGACCGGTATATATTACCAGGATGAAGCAGACTTGCCAGCTATCTACACAGTGGTGCAGGAGCAGGAGCTCATGCTTGGTCGAAAGATTGCAGTAGAGGTGGAGAAACTTCGCCACTATATCTTAGCTGAAGATTACCACCAAGACTATCTTAAGAAAAATCCTTCAGGTTACTGTCATATCGATGTGACCGATGCTGAGAAGCCATTGATTGATGCAGCAAACTATGAAAAGCCTAGCCAAGAAGTGTTAAAGGAAAGCTTATCAGAAGAGGCTTATCGTGTCACCCAAGAAGCTGCTACAGAGGCTCCATTTACCAATGCCTATGACCAAATCTTTGAAGAGGGAATTTATGTAGACATCACGACAGGTGAGCCACTTTTTTTGCCAAGGATAAGTTTGCCTCAGGTTGTGGTTGGCCAAGTTTTAGCCGTCCAATTTCCAAAGAGTTGATTCACTATTACAAGGACATGAGTCATGGAATGGAGCGAATCGAGGTTCGTTCTCGGTCAGGAAATGCTCACTTGGGTCATGTTTTCACAGATGGGCCGCGTGAGTTAGGCGGCCTCCGTTACTGTATCAATTCTGCCTCCTTGCGTTTTGTAGCCAAGGATGATATGGAAGAGGCAGGATATGGCTTTCTATTGCCATACTTAAATAAATAAAACAGAGAGTGTGGGTACTTCCCACTTTCTTCATTTCTAGAATACGAATAGAAGGGATTTATGAAACACCTATTATCTTACTTTAAACCCTACATCAAGGAATCAATTTTAGCACCCTTGTTCAAGTTGTTAGAAGCTGTTTTTGAGCTCTTGGTTCCCATGGTGATTGCTGGGATTGTTGACCAATCATTGCCCCAGAGAAATCAAGGTCATCTCTGGATGCAGATTGGTTTGCTCCTTATCTTTGCAGTAATTGGTGTTGTAGTGGCTTTAATAGCCCAGTTCTACTCAGCTAAGGCTGCGGTTGGATTTGCCAAAGGACTGACAGATGACCTTTATCGACATATTCTTTCCATGCCCAAGGACAGCAGAGACCGTTTGACAACTTCTAGTTTGGTGACTCGCTTGACTTCGGATACCTACCAGATTCAGACTGGGATCAATCAATTCTTGCGCCTCTTTTTGCGAGCACCTATTATCGTTTTTGGAGCCATTTTTATGGCCTATCGCATTTCAGCTGAGCTGACTTTCTGGTTCTTGGTCATGGTTGTCTTTTTGACCGTCGTCATTGTAGGCCTTTCTCGGTTAGTCAATCCTCTATACAGCAGTCTCAGAAAGAAAACGGACCAACTAGTTCAAGAAACGCGTCAGCAAATAGAAGGTATGCGCGTTATTCGTGCTTTTGGTCAAGAAAAACGAGAGTTACATATTTTTCAAACCCTTAACCAAGTCTATGCTAGATTACAAGAAAAGACAGGTTTCTGGTCTAGTTTATTAACCCCTTTGACCTATCTGATTGTTAATGGAACTCTCCTAGTCATTATCTGGCAGGGATATGTTTCAATTCAAGGAGGTTTACTCAGTCAAGGTGCTCTCATTGCCCTTATTAATTATCTACTACAGATCTTGGTGGAATTGGTCAAGCTTGCCATGCTGATCAATTCCCTCAACCAGTCCTATATCTCAGTCAAGCGAATCGAGGAAGTCTTTGCTGAGGCTCCAGAAGATATTCATTCAGAATTAGCACAAAAGCAAGCTACCAGTGATCAGGTTTTACAAGTTCAAGAACTGACCTTTAGCTATCCTGATGCGGCCAAGCCTTCTCTGAGAGACATTTCCTTTGATATGAAGCAAGGTCAAATCCTTGGTATCATTGGGGGAACGGGTTCTGGTAAATCAAGTTTGGTGCAACTCATCCTTGGCCTTTATCCAGCAGACAAGGGGAGCATTGACCTTTATCGAGATGGACGTAGTCCTCTTAATTTGGAGCAGTGGCGGTCTTGGATTGCCTATGTGTCCCAAAAGGTCGAACTCTTTAAAGGAACCATTCGTTCCAACTTGACTCTAGGTTTAGATCAAGAAGTAACTGACCAAGAACTCTGGCAGGCTTTGGAAATTGCGCAAGCAAAGGATTTTGTCAGTGATAAGGAAGAACTCTTAGATGCCTTAGTTGAGGCAGGAGGTCGAAATTTTTCAGGTGGACAAAAACAAAGGCTGTCTATTGCTCGCGCAGTCTTGCGCCAAGCTCCATTTCTCATCCTAGATGATGCGACTTCGGCCCTCGACACCATTACCGAGTCTAAGCTCTTGAAAGCTATCCGAGAAAATCTGCCAAATACAAGTTTAATCTTGATCTCTCAACGAACCTCGACTTTACAGATGGCTGACAAGATTCTCCTCTTGGAAAAAGGTGAGTTACTAGCTATCGGCAAGCACGAGGACTTGATGAAATCAAGTCAAGTCTATCGTGAAATCAATGCATCCCAACATGGAAAGGAGGGCTAGTATGAGACGACAAACTGCAAGTCAAACACTCTCACGTTTGGCTAAGGATTTAGCAAGCCATCCCTTCCTCCTTTTCCTAGCCTTTCTAGGAACTATTGCCCAAGTTGGCTTATCAATTTACCTACCTATCCTGATTGGACAGGTCATAGATCAAGTCATGGTAGCTGGTTCTTCACCAGTTTTTTGGCAGATTTTCATCCAGATGATCTTGCTAGTCATAGGAAATACACTGGTACAATGGGCCAATCCTCTTCTTTATAATCGTTTAATCTTCTCTTATACCAGAGACTTGCGAGAGCGAATCATCCATAAACTCCATCGTTTACCGATTGCTTTTGTGGATCGGCAAGGCAGTGGAGAAATGGTCAGTCGCGTAACCACTGACATCGAACAGTTGGCAGCTGGCTTGACCATGATTTTTAACCAATTTTTCATTGGTGTCTTGATGATTTTGGTTAGTATTCTAGCCATGCTTCAGATTCATCTCCTCATGACTCTCTTAGTCTTGCTGTTGACGCCACTATCCATGGTGATTTCACGATTCATTGCCAAACGCTCCTATCATCTATTTCAGAAGCAAACAGAGACAAGAGGGATTCAGACTCAGTTGATTGAAGAATCTCTTAGTCAGCAGAACATTATCCAGTCCTTTAATGCTCAAGAAGAGTTTATCCAAAGGCTGCGTGAGGCTAATGACAACTACGCAGGCTATTCGCAGTCGGCCATCTTTTATTCTTCAACGGTCAATCCTTCGACTCGCTTTGTCAACGCGCTCATTTACACTCTTCTTGCTGGAGTAGGAGCTTATCGTATCATGATGGGGTCCACCTTGACTATCGGACGTTTAGTGACTTTTTTGAATTACGTCCAACAGTACACCAAGCCCTTTAACGATATTTCTTCAGTGCTAGCTGAGTTGCAAAGTGCTCTCGCTTGCGCAGAGCGTGTTTATGGAGTCTTAGAGAGTCCTGAGGTAGCTGAAACAGGCAAAGCAGTCTTGACCAGTGACCAAGTTAAGGGAGCTATTTCCTTTAAACATGTCTCTTTTGGCTACAATCCTGAAAAGATTTTGATTAAGGATTTATCTATTGATATTCCAGCTGGTAGTAAGGTAGCTATTGTTGGTCCGACAGGTGCTGGGAAATCAACCCTTATTAATCTCCTCATGCGTTTTTATCCCATTAACTCGGGAGATATCTTGCTGGATGGGAAATCCATTTATGACTATAGTCGCGCCTCTTTACGCCAGCAGTTTGGTATGGTGCTCCAAGAAACCTGGCTCAAGCAAGGAACCATTCATGACAATATTTCCTTTGGAAATCCTAAAGCCAGTCGGGAGCAGGTGATTACTGCTGCCAAAGCAGCCAATGCAGACTTTTTCATCCAACAGTTGCCACAGGGTTACGATACCAAGTTGGAAAATGCTGGAGAATCTCTCTCTGCTGGTCAGGCCCAGCTTTTGACTATTGCCCGAGTTTTTCTGGCTATTCCAAAGATTCTTATCTTAGACGAAGCAACTTCATCCATCGATACGCGGACAGAAGTGCTGGTACAGGATGCCTTTGCTAAACTCATGAAGGGGCGCACAAGCTTTATCATTGCCCACCGCTTGTCAACCATTCAGGATGCGGATATGATTCTAGTCTTAGTGGATGGCGACATTGTTGAGTATGGGAACCATCAGAAACTCATGGCTCGAAAGGGCAAGTATTACCAAATGCAGCAAGCTACAGCTTTTAGCTCTGAATAAGCCATTCTAATTTCGAACTCTTATAGATAAAAAAGTTGCCTTCGGGTGACTTTTTTGTTACAATAGCTAGAAAAATTATTCACTGTAAATTGTCTTTTAGAAAAGGAGCCTAGAATGAAAGTCTATCAGCATGTAAATATCGTGACTTGTGATCAAGATTTCCATGTTTATCTAGATGGAATCTTAGCTGTTAAGGATTCTCAAATCGTCTATGTTGGTCAAGAGAAGTCAGAGATTTTAGAGCAAGCTGAGCAGATTATAGACTATCAGGGAGCCTGGATTATGCCGGGATTGGTCAATTGCCATACCCATTCTGCTATGACAGGCTTGCGAGGAATTCGGGATGACAGCAATCTCCATGAATGGCTCAATGACTATATTTGGCCTGCAGAAGCTGAGTTTACACCCGACATGACTACCAAGGCAGTTAAAGAAGCTCTGACAGAGATGCTCCAGTCAGGAACAACAACCTTTAATGATATGTATAATCCCAATGGTGTGGATATTGAGCGGATTTATCAGACAGTGAAAGATTCCAAGATGCGTTGTTATTTCTCGCCGACCCTCTTTTCTTCAGGGGCAGAAACAACTGCTGAGACCATTGCAAGAACTCGAGCAATTATTGAGGAAATTTTAGGATATGAAAATCCAAATTTCAAGGTTATGGTAGCACCACATTCTCCTTACAGCTGTAGTAGAGACTTGCTGGCAGAAAGCTTAGATATGGCAAAAGAGTTGAATATTCCTATCCATATCCATGTTGCGGAGACCAAGGAGGAGTCAGGAATTCTCCTGAAACGATACGGCAAACGTCCTCTAGCCTTTTTAGAAGAACTGGGTTACTTAAATCATCCATCTGTCTTTGCTCACGGGGTCGAATTAAACGAGAGAGAAATTGAACGTTTGGCAACTTCTCAAGTGGCTATCGCTCACAATCCTATCAGTAACCTCAAACTGGCCTCAGGAATCGCTCCAATCATCCAACTCCAAAAAGCGGGAGTGGCAGTAGGAATTGCGACAGATTCAGTTGCTTCCAACAACAATCTAGATATGTTTGAGGAAGGAAGAACTGCAGCCCTTCTTCAGAAAATGAAGAGTGGAGATGCCAGCCAATTTCCTATCGAAACAGTTCTCAAGGCACTGACAATCGAAGGGGCTAAGGTTCTAGGAATGGAAAATCAGATAGGAAGTCTAGAAGTTGGTAAACAGGCAGATTTTCTCGTTATTCAACCACAAGGGAAAATCCATCTTCAACCCCAAGAAAATATGCTTTCTCATCTGGTTTATGCAGTTAAATCTAGTGATGTAGATGATGTTTATATTGCCGGAGAACAGGTTGTTAAGCAAGGTCAAGTACTGACAGTAGAACTTTAAAAGAAAAATCACGAAAAAATTTTAAAAAAAGTTTGCAAAAATCTTGCATTCTTTTTTTGACTATGCTATACTTGTATACGGTTTGAAAAAACTGCCTAAGACAGTAGGGGAGCTCGACTCATAAATATCCTACCGAGGACAAGACGTATCATGTAAAAAGAAGCGTATTGTACTTTCGTGTCTAGGTTTGGGCGCGTTTTTCTTTTGGAAAAATTCCCCAAGCAAAATAATAACGGAGGTGAACACACTAATGAGTGAAGCAATTATTGCTAAAAAAGCGGAACTAGTTGACGTAGTAGCTGAAAAAATGAAAGCTGCTGCATCTATCGTCGTTGTAGACGCTCGTGGTTTGACAGTTGAGCAAGATACAGTTCTTCGTCGTGAGCTTCGTGGAAGCGAAGTTGAGTATAAAGTGATTAAAAACTCAATCTTGCGTCGTGCAGCTGAAAAAGCTGGTCTTGAAGATCTTGCATCTGTATTTGTTGGACCATCTGCAGTAGCATTTTCTAACGAAGATGTTATCGCACCAGCGAAAATCTTGAACGACTTTTCTAAAAACGCTGAAGCACTTGAAATCAAAGGTGGTGCAATCGAAGGCGCTGTCGCATCTAAAGAAGAGATTCTTGCACTTGCAACTCTTCCAAACCGCGAAGGACTTCTTTCTATGCTCCTTTCTGTACTTCAAGCGCCAGTGCGCAACGTTGCTCTTGCAGTCAAAGCGGTTGCAGAAAGCAAAGAAGACGCAGCTTAATCTTAAGCTACGCAGCGTAGCCTAGCTACGAAAATCTATTATAAATTTAAAACATATTTGGAGGAAATAACAATGGCATTGAACATTGAAAACATTATTGCTGAAATTAAAGAAGCTTCAATCCTTGAATTGAACGACCTTGTAAAAGCTATCGAAGAAGAATTTGGTGTAACTGCAGCTGCTCCTGTAGCTGTTGCTGCAGCTGGTGCTGCTGACGCTGGTGCTGCTAAAGATTCATTCGACGTTGAATTGACATCTGCAGGCGACAAAAAAGTTGGCGTTATCAAAGTTGTACGTGAAATCACAGGTCTTGGACTTAAAGAAGCTAAAGAACTTGTTGACGGTGCACCAGCACTTGTTAAAGAAGGCGTTGCAACTGCAGAAGCTGAAGAAATCAAAGCTAAATTGGAAGAAGCTGGAGCTTCAGTTACTCTTAAATAAGAGGCATATACCAATTAGAATTCGGAATACTATAGTATCAGCCTTTTAGAATCGTGAACACATTTTAGAAACTGATAAATTAATTTAGTTTCCTACCAAAAACCCTACCAAAAATTAATTTGGCAGGGTTTTTCTTTTTAACAAATTTATCGTGGAGAACAGTTGAATATTGTTCTCCTTTTTTTATTTTCAGGAGGGAAAATGACAAAAGAATTACAATCATCACGCTATATTGTCATTTCATTTTTAGTACGTGAAATGAGAATTGATATTGTTGAAGCCATCTCTCGTATGGCTGAATTAGAAAAAAGTGGCTTGGTTCGATTGGAATAAAGTGGAGATTTAATACTCAAAGAACTTGGAGGGGCGCTATGAAACGAATTACCGCAAATCAATACCAAACTTCAGAACGGTATTATAAATTACCTAAAATTCTTTTTGAGAATGAGGAGGATAGGAATACTCAACCTATCTTGAAAAGAAAAGTTGAAAAGGTCACATTTCTTTATCATTTTTAACCTTGCTTTACTTGTCTTGGCAGGCTGGGCTGGGCATAAGTGGAAGAAGGGATAGAAAATAATCTGAACAAGTTCAAAACGTATTCCGTTTTTTTAGGACATGAAAAATTTTAGAAATTGATTCTTTCTTAAATTTGAATTTCACTAGTAGTGTAAAGATGATTTTTTCTCTGAATAAAATCTGAATTTTCTCTGATACAATCTCAAATGTCAAGGTTCAATAATTGTTGCTTCAGTAGGTGATGAGGGTCTAGATTAAAATAATCAAGAAGCATTGAAACATTACGTTGGAGAACTTAAGGGGGAGGATTATTCACATATAGATGGGAAAGTTATGGTTATTTCTGCTGGATAAGAAATGATATTGATGGCACTCAAATTATATTATTAAATATTACGAATTTTGTTCAAGATAGTGTAAAATAGATTTATACTAGTTTCTAAAAATTTAATTTACATTACAAACTGATGTATTGAGACTATTCTTTGTCAGAAATACGGAGCATTGCAGGTAGTTCTCTAAAATTTTTTGAGGTGATAGAATGTATAAGATATTAGTTGTAGATGACGATTTTGAAATTTTGAAATTGATGCGAACTATTTTAGAGATGAAAAACTATCAGGTAACGACGTATCAAGAAGTGACTGCACCAATCAATATTAATAATTTCAAAGGATTTGATTTGATTTTATTAGATGTAATGATGCCTAATATAGATGGTATGCAAATTTGTAAGCAGATTAGAAATAAAGTAAGCTCCCCTATTATTTTTGTTAGTGCAAAAGACACCGAAGATGATATAGTATCAGGATTGAATTTAGGAGGAGATGACTATATTACAAAACCTTTCAGCATCAATCAATTAATTGCTAAAGTTGCTGCAAATCTCAAACGAGAAGAACGATACAAACAAGGTGAATTAAGTAATCAAATTGTTCGAGAATTATCTCCAATAACGATTTATTTACAAGAAAAAATTGTTTGTATTAATGGAGATAGTCTTGCCTTTACAAGTAGAGAATATGATATCATAGAGCTATTATCTAGCAATCCAAGAAAAATTTTTACTGTACAAGATATATATGAAAACGTTTATGATGATGATGCTGAAACCCTCTTTCGTTCAATATCTGAGTATATCTATCAAATAAGATTAAAATTCTCATCCTATGGAATTAATCCTATAAAAACAGTTAGAGGTATGGGATACAAGTGGCATGATTAAGAAGAATAGTACAATTAGAGGACGTATAATAAGGACTGTTTTAGAACTAGTAACAGGTACGTTACTGAGTATACTTTTATTTTTTATATTTACTTATTTACTTGTTTTTACAGGACAATTAAATGTATACGACTCTAAAATTGAAATTTCAGTGAGTGATACCAGCAATTTCAGTGATGTAGTTCAATCAATGAATAACTCTATATTTGACTATGTTGTATTTAATCGCAAGACAGGTACAATTGAAGAGGGTAATTATCAAAAAAAGGATTTGCCTGCCTATCGAGAAGTTTTTGATAAAAATGAATCTGTAAGTAATAGTGAGGTGTATTATGGGTATTATGCTAATTCAGAGATTGTACTTACTGTCAGGCAACCCATGATACCTGAGTTTGTTAATCCGAATTTGCGTCACATTTCATTTAATCTATTTTCTTATTTATTTTTCTTCGTTTTCGAAACGATTTTACTCATTTGGTCACTTACAAGATTAATAAAAGAATTTTCAAAAAATTTTCTACTTATACAAAAAAAAGCTTTAAACATGGGGCAGTTAACATTTAAAGAAAAAAACATTCCCGCTCAAATACAAGAGTTCGATGAAATTCTCTCTGTATTATATCAAAAGGACGACGAGTTAACTAATTTACTCAAATCAGAGAGAAGGGAGAAGGAAGATTTATCTTTTCAAGTTGGTGCATTAGCTCATGATGTAAAAACTCCTTTAACAGTACTAAAGGGAAATTTAGAGTTGCTTGAATTAACTAACCTGACTGATCAACAGAAGGAATTTACTCAGTCAATGAATAACAGTATAGTGATTTTTGAAAGATACTTTAGTTCAATGATTGATTATTCAAGATTACTAATTGAAGATAAAGATTATGGGGAACAGATATATTTACCTGATTTTTTAAGTGATCTGTCAGTAGAGGCGAAATCTGTAATGAATAATGCAAAGGTTGATTTCAAAATTATTAATACTACAAAATTAATGTTTTTTAAGGGAAATCGTTTTAATTTAAATAGGGCATTAATTAATATTTTAGCAAATGCAGCAAGATATAGTTCTGGAGAAAAAAAAGTTACTCTTACTATCATTGAGGAAACAGAGTATATTAATTTTGGAGTGTGGAACAATGGTCTCCCTTTTACTGAACAGTCCTTATTAAATGCAGATAAGTTATTTTATACTGAGAATAAAGGTAGGAATAATAAGCACTATGGTTTAGGGTTAGCATTTGCTAAACAAGTTGCAACTAGACATTTTGGAGAATTGTTTTTATCAAATCCAGATAGAGGTGGTGCTCAAGTGACGTTGCTTATTAAAAAATAATTCTATAGGGATATACTAGATAGCTTCCATATAATAGTTATGTATATAAAAATAGATAATCTTCTAAATTGAGGAATATCTATTTTTTTATTTTTTAAAATTGAAAAGTCTGAACAAATTTTGAAAAATAAAGTGTAACATACAAGTATAAAACAAGGAGGAATTATAGTTATGAATATACAAGTTCAAAAACTTAGAAAATCATATAAGGATAGAGAAGTGCTGAAAAATATTTCTTTTGAAATAAAAGAGGGAAGTATTTGTGGATTATTAGGTATCAATGGTGCTGGAAAATCAACAATTATGAAGATTATTTTTGGTCTTGAAAACGCTGATAGTGGTACGGTTATTTTTAATGGGGGAAAAAATGCGGGCATATATGAGATTGGAGCGCTTATTGAAACTCCTGCTATCTATATGAACTTATCTGCATTTGATAACTTAAAAACTAGAGCATTGTTATATGACATTTCTGACGAACGAATTAATGAAGTATTAAACTTGATTGGGCTATCTAATACGGGAAAGAAAAAAGCAGGGAGCTTTTCTTTAGGTATGAAACAACGTTTGGGATTAGGCATGGCAATAATTACTAGTCCAGATTTGCTCATTTTGGATGAACCTACCAATGGATTAGATCCAAATGGTATAAAGGAATTATTGAATTTAATGATTTCTTTAAAGAAATCAGGAATGACAATTCTTTTATCTAGCCATCAACTGTATGAAGTTAGTAAAGTGGCAGATAAAATTGTTATTTTACATGATGGTCAAATTTTTTACGACGGTTCGAATGTTCAAAGTGATGATTTAGAATCTTTATTTTTTAGAATTGTTCATGGAGGTGACGCAATATGATAAAAATATTTAAATCAGAATGGTTAAAACAGCGAAAAAATACATCCAAAAAATTCTTGATAATAGCTCCTGGCTTGTCGATTTTAATAGCTATATTACTTGTTGGACCGAGTATTATAGAAAGTTTTTCAATATATTGGTGGGAAGCCGTCTTTTTGTATACACTTATTGGATTGTTGTTTTTATATGATTATAAAGCAGAAGAAGCTGCAGGAAACTTCCAGAATATATACTTTCGAAATGATAGCATAAAAATATATATCGTAAAGATACTTTTAAAATTAAAAGATTTACTCATTTCTAACGTATGGTTTTTAGCTATATTATTATTTACAAGTAATTTTTTGTATGCCGACTTAATATCATTGAATATAATTGGTGACTTAATTTGTTTAGTACTTATTTCGATAACATCCATATGGGTATTGCCACTCTTGTATCTATTTTCGAAATGGATCAATCCCTATATCCTAGTATCTATTAACTCCTTGATTTGTTTTTTGGTTGCACCTTTTATCGCTCAAAGTAGCTTTTGGTTCTTCTTTCCTTTTACATATCATTATAAAATTGCTTATAGTCTTATGTATATAAAACCGTCAGGAGATTTAGATTTAACAAATCATGTAACAGACGTTAAAATGGTAGTATTTGCCGTATTTCTATCATTGATTCTATTTATTGTTTCTTTGTTAATGTTAAATTGGAGGTTAAGTAATGATCCAATTGCTAAAAAGTGAAATGATTAAATTTAAAGGTTCGTATCAACTATACATTATTTTGATTTTGTCTACTATACAACTATTGACAATTCCAATTTACATATTATCTGTAAATAACACAATTGTATTGGAAAATATTATCTTTTTACCCATGTTAGGCTATTGTATGATAACTACGATAATCACTTTATTAGTATCTGAACAAGAAATCAATGCTAATAATTATCAGAATATTAGGAGCGGGAGAAATATATCTAGTATATGGGGAGCGAAACTTTTTGTGTTAGATTTACTATTATCTTTACTCACTATTCCTTTATGGGTAGTTGTAGGTATAGAGTTAGAACACTTTTCATATTATTTTTACGTAGGAATAGTTAGTTGGTTATTACTAATATTGCTAAATCATTTCCACATGCTATTGACATTGTTTATTGCGAAAGGTGGAAATTTATTTTTAGCCGTTGTAGAAAGTTTATTTATATTATTTGCAACAAATAAAGTTTTTCTTAATATTTTTTGGATTCCAGTAATTTTGCCAGTTAATATAATTTTAGAAAATAATTTTAGAAGCACAACCTATTTATTGTCTTTAATTTTTTATGTTGTATTATTGTTTGTTGCTAATTTAGTAGTTGTAAGCAGAAAAGGTGTTTAATTATATACTATGATTGAAATGAAGGGAGTGTTAAATTTTTGGATGGAAGTTTGGGAATTGTTTTGACTTTACTTCATATCCAAAATAAGTCTGTAAAGACATATTGGAGAGAGGCGTTATTGATTTTTGATAATTTAACTATAGAAAATTAGGAGGAGAACTATGAAATTCAAAAAGATCTATCTTTCCGTAATTTTTTTCTTAAGTTTACTTGGATTGACTGGATGCACATATGAGAAGTATGATGTTAAATTTCTCGACTCAAGTTATAATCGATTTGATTATAAAGGAGAGCATTATGGTGTAACTAATCAATTAATTTTATATGAAGATATTGAAAGTAAAGTAAGCAATCATTATGATATTTATGAAATATCTTACGATGATTCCAATGATGAAATAAAGAATGATTTGTTGGAGATTGGTGACTTATATCAAACCAAGAATAGAGAATTTGCCATAAAAATTGATAGTACTTTCTATAAATGTAAACTACTTGATAATATTTCTAAAGAAGAACTTATAAAAGTTTCTGACTTATTTAATGTTCGCTTAGTAGGAGAATTTGCTATCAATGAGCAAGAAGCCAGAGAGTTGAAGATAGGGGAACAATTATTTACAATTACTGAAGAAATTATTCCAAAAGAAGAGCTTAGTGCTACAGTTGCTAACTTAGATAATCAAGTGAAGTCAGTCACTAGATTATCAGGGGAGCACGAAAGTTGGAAATATGGAGAAATTTGTTCTTTAAAAAATCAGTCTATCCACGAGAAAGTAGCAGTTAAATTGAATGGAGAATATCATTTGGCTTTCTTAAGAAGTTAAACTGGGCAAAAAGTCTTTAAAAGAAAAAACGCCAAATAATAGAGCAACTACATTGTAGCTTAAAAACATGATTAAACCGCTATTCTTAGGAGTAGCGGTTTTTCTATTTTCTCCGAAATGGGATAAAATGGGGTAAGTAAGTAATTATCCAACTGTTTAATTCAAGCTAAAAATCCCCAATCGTAGCGATTGAGGATTAAGCAAATGAATCTTAAACAATACCTTGTGCAATCATGGCATTTGCTACATTTTCAAAGGCAGCAATGTTAGCTCCTGCAAGGTAGTCTTTATCAAGACCGTATGTTTCTGAAGTTGTTTTAGCTGTGTTGAAGATGTTTGTCATGATGTCTTTGAGACGTCCATCAACTTCTTCACGAGTCCATGAGAGGCGAAGGCTATTTTGGCTCATTTCAAGGGCTGAAACGGCTACACCACCGGCATTGGCAGCTTTAGCAGGTCCGTAGAAAATACCATTTTCTTTGTAAACTTTGATGGCATCAAGGTCGCTTGGCATGTTGGCACCTTCAGATACACAGATAACGCCTTGAGCAACCAAACGTTTAGCTGCCTCACCATTGATTTCGTTTTGAGTCGCACATGGAAGAGCGATGTCATAGTTTCCAGCGTAAGTCCATACAGAACCTTCATGATAAGTAGCAGTTGCTTTCTCAGCTGCATATTCAGTCAAACGAGCGCGACGTTTTTCTTTAACATCAACCAAAAGATCGAAGTCGATACCATTTTCATCGATGACATAACCATTTGAGTCAGATACAGAGATAACGGTTGCACCAAGTTCAGTTGCTTTTTGAAGAGCATATTGAGCAACGTTACCAGAACCTGAAATAACGACTTTCTTACCAGCAAAGCTGTTACCGTTAGCTTTGAGCATTTCTTCAGTGTAGTAAACCAAACCGTAACCAGTTGCTTCTGGACGAATCAAGCTACCACCAAATCCAAGAGGTTTACCAGTCAAAACACCAGCATCAAATTGGTTAAGACGTTTGTATTGACCGTAAAGATAACCAATCTCACGTCCACCAACACCGATATCACCAGCAGGTACGTCAAGTGATGGTCCGATGTGTTTTTGTAATTCAGTCATGAAGCTTTGGCAGAAGCGCATCACTTCAGCATCTGTTTTACCTTTAGGATCGAAGTCTGATCCACCTTTACCTCCACCGATAGGAAGACCAGTCAAGACGTTTTTAAAGATTTGTTCAAATCCGAGGAATTTCAAGATCCCTTGGTTTACAGTTGGGTGGAAACGAAGTCCGCCTTTGTATGGTCCAACAGCTGAGTTGAATTGAACACGGTAACCACGGTTTACTTGAATTTTTCCATCACGGTCAACCCAAGGAACACGGAAAGAAATCACGCGCTCTGGTTCAGTAATACGTGCCAAGATATTTTCTTCGATATACTCAGGGTGTTTTTCAAATACAGGTTCTAAAGTGTTGAAAAATTCTTCAACAGCTTGGAGGAATTCAGCCTCGTGCCCGTTACGAGCTTTCACAGTTTCAAACACGCTTTGGATATATTCTTTAGCAGATGTCATATCGTTCTCCTTAAATTCTAATTTAATTATGTGTGTCATTATAGCAGAATTTTTTTTAACTGTAAAGAGAAAAAACAAAAATTTTCTAAAAATTCTATCAATTTAGTTTTGAGACTTTTTGAAAATAGATAAAAAACGAACCTTTTTCTTGTAAATATCTTTCTCAAAGAGAAAATCTGAAAATATGGTATAATATTAGCAATAAAAGGAATCTGGAGGATTAGAATCATGGTATCAACGAAAACACAAATTGCTGGTTTTGAGTTTGACAATTGTTTGATGAATGCAGCAGGTGTGGCTTGTATGACGATAGCAGAGTTAGAAGGCGTTAAAAACTCAGCGGCAGGAACTTTTGTGACCAAGACAGCGACCTTGGACTTTCGTCAGGGGAATCCTGAGCCACGTTATCAAGATGTTCCACTTGGTTCTATCAACTCTATGGGCTTGCCAAATAATGGCTTAGACTATTATTTGGACTACCTTTTGGATCTGCAGGAAAAAGAGCCAAACCGAACTTTCTTCTTATCTCTAGTCGGCATGTCTCCAGAGGAAACCCATACTATCTTGAAAGAAGTCCAAGAGAGTGATTTTCGTGGTCTGACTGAGCTAAACCTCTCCTGCCCAAATGTTCCAGGAAAACCTCAGATTGCCTATGATTTTGAGACAACTGACCGGATTTTGGCAGAAGTATTTGTCTACTTCACCAAACCTCTTGGAATTAAATTGCCACCATATTTTGATATTGTTCACTTTGACCAAGCTGCAGCTATTTTCAATAAGTATCCTCTTAAGTTTGTCAACTGCGTCAACTCTATCGGAAACGGCCTTTATATAGAAGATGAGTCTGTCGTTATTCGTCCTAAAAATGGTTTTGGGGGCATTGGTGGCGAGTATATCAAACCGACTGCTTTGGCTAATGTTCATGCCTTCTACCAACGTCTCAATCCTCAAATCCAAATCATCGGAACAGGTGGCGTTTTGACTGGTCGTGATGCCTTTGAACATATCCTCTGTGGAGCGAGTATGGTGCAGGTAGGAACAACCCTTCACAAAGAGGGAGTTGGTGCTTTTGACCGCATTACTAATGAACTGAAAGCAATCATGGCGGAAAAAGGGTACGAAAGCCTAGAAGATTTCCGTGGGAAATTGCGCTATATCGATTAAATGAACTAAAAAGTTAGAAGAAAGGAGAGAAGATGCTAGCTATTGAAGAAAGCCAGAAGTTGACTTTATCAAATTTATCGAGCCTGAGCCTTTTTACAGGGACAGATCAGGGCCAGTTTGAAGTTATGAAGGGTCAAGTGTTGAAACAGATTGGTTATGATTCTGCTGACCTCAACTTTGCCTACTTTGATATGAAAGAAGTAGTTTACAAGGATGTGGAACTGGAGTTAGTCAGCCTTCCTTTCTTTGCGGATGAGAAAATCGTGATATTGGATCATTTTGTCGATATCACGACTGCTAAAAAGCGCTTTTTGACAGATGATGAGCTCAAGTCATTTGAGGAATACCTTGATAATCCTTCACCAACAACCAAGTTGTTAATCTTTGCAGAAGGAAAGCTGGATAGCAAAAGACGGTTGGTTAAATTACTGAAGCGTGATGCCAAGGTCTTTGATGCAGTAGAAGCCAAAGAACAAGAATTGCGTCAGTATTTCCAAAAGTGGAGCCAGAAACAAGGTCTGCAGTTTACCAACCATTCTTTTGAAAATCTACTCATCAAGTCGGGTTTTCAATTTAGTGAAATCCAGAAAAATCTCCTCTTTTTACAGTTCTATAAGGAAGACTCTGTTATCGAGGAAGAGGATATTGTTAACGCAATTCCCAAGACCTTACAGGACAATATTTTTGATTTAACTCAGTTTATTCTGACTAAAAAGATGGACCAGGCGCGCGACTTGGTCAGAGACTTGACCTTGCAAGGTGAAGATGAAATCAAACTGATTGCAGTCATGCTAGGGCAATTTCGGACTTTTACTCAAGTGAAAATTTTGTTGGAATCTGGCCAAACAGAATCGCAGATTGCAAGTAGTTTAGGTAGTTATCTGGGACGCAATCCTAATCCCTATCAAATCAAGTTTGCGTTGAGGGATTCACGAGGACTTTCCTTGAGCTTTTTGAAGCAAGCTATTTCCTATTTGATTGAGACAGACTATCAGATTAAAACAGGTCTTTATGAAAAAGATTTCCTTTTTGAAAAGGCACTCATACAGATTGCTAGTCAGGTAAATTGATACTCTTCGAAAATCAAATTCAAACCACGTCAACGTCGCCTTGCCGTACTCAAGTACAGCCTGCGGCTAGTTTCCTAGTTTGCTCTTTGATTTTCATTGAGTATGATATTATTTTGGAAACTACAACCCGCGTCAGGACTATCTTGTCGTGGGTTTCTTAGTGATTTGCTTATCTATAAGCAAAAAACTTGAAAAAAGTGATTGTTTGCGTTATCATTTTCATATAGAAAGAAAAAGAGGTATTACAGATGGCTATTATCTTACCAGATCTTCCATATGCATACGACGCTTTGGAACCATACATCGATGCGGAAACAATGCACTTGCACCATGACAAACACCATCAAACTTATGTCAACAATGCTAATGCAGCTCTTGAAAAACACCCTGAAATCGGTGAAGACCTTGAAGCCTTGCTTGCTGATGTAGAATCTATCCCAGCTGATATCCGTCAAGCGCTTATCAACAATGGTGGTGGACACTTGAACCACGCTCTTTTCTGGGAATTGATGACTCCTGAAAAAACAGCTCCATCAGCAGAACTTGCAGCAGCAATCGATGCAACATTTGGTTCATTTGAAGAATTCCAAGCAGCCTTCACTGCAGCAGCAACAACTCGTTTTGGTTCAGGATGGGCATGGTTGGTTGTCAACAAAGAAGGTAAACTTGAAGTGACTTCAACAGCAAACCAAGACACACCAATCTCAGAAGGCAAAAAACCAATCTTGGGCTTGGACGTTTGGGAACATGCTTACTATGTGAAATACCGCAACGTGCGTCCTGACTACATCAAAGCTTTCTTCTCAGTGATCAACTGGAACAAAGTAGATGAATTGTACGCAGCTGCTAAATAATGATAGTTGGAGGGAAGAATTGTTCTTCTCTTTTTAAGGTTATATTATTTTGGTCTGACAAAATCGTCAGACTTTTTTCATTTTTATGAGAAACGTGCTAACTGCTAGAAATTATGGTAGAATAAAGTATTAAGTAATCGTGGAAAAAGGATATCTATGCGAAAAGAAATTGCACCTGAATTATACAACTATAACAAGTTTCCTGGTCCTGAGTTTCATTTACATGGGGACAAGGTCGAAACGGAAGGGATAGCTTTTTCCTTGGTGGAAAATATCAAGGATGCCTTTGATGTGACGGCTTTTAATCAGCGTTTTTCAGAAGTCTTAACCAAGTTTGATTATATCGTGGGAGACTGGAGCAACGAACAGCTTCGCCTACGAGGTTTTTACAAGGATGATCGAACAGAAGAAAAACTTGAAAAAATCAGTCGTTTACAAGACTACCTTTTAGAGTATTGTAGTTATGGTTGTGCCTATTTTGTCCTAGAAAATGAAGCTCCTAAGCGAGCATCGTTTGACAAGAAAATACGTAAGAAGGAAGAAGAAACACCTTCTAGAAAAGGAAAGAAACCGGCTCAAACAAAACGAAAACCGAATGCAGATAAGAAAAATAGACGTCGTCAGAAAGACCAGCATTCTCAGAAAGAGGACAAGGGGCAACGTCATTTTGTCATTCGTCAGAAGTGAGTAGAGAATAAGGAGAAGAAATGAAACCGTCAATTTATAGTTTAACACGTCAAACCATGCAGGAATGGGTATTGGAGCAAGGAGAAAAGAAATTCCGTGCTGATCAAATCTGGAAATGGCTCTACCGTAAACGTGTCCAGTCATTTGAAGAGATGACCAACCTTTCCAAGGATTTGATTGCTAAGCTTAATGATCAGTTTGTGGTCAATCCCTTGAAACAACGTATCGTTCAAGAGTCTGCTGATGGGACAGTTAAATATCTTTTTGAATTGCCAGATGGAATGCTGATTGAGACAGTACTCATGCGTCAACACTATGGTTTGTCAGTCTGTGTGACCACTCAGGTTGGCTGTAATATCGGTTGTACCTTCTGTGCCTCTGGTTTGATTAAGAAACAACGTGACCTCAATAATGGGGAAATTGTAGCGCAAATCATGCTGGTTCAGAAATACTTTGATGAGCGTGGTCAGGATGAACGCGTCAGTCATATTGTTGTCATGGGAATCGGTGAGCCCTTTGATAACTACAACAATGTCTTAAATTTCGTTCGCACTATCAACGATGATAAGGGAATGGCTATAGGTGCTCGTCACATCACGGTTTCAACCTCAGGTTTGGCCCATAAAATTCGTGATTTTGCTAATGAAGGGGTTCAGGTCAATCTTGCCGTTTCTCTTCACGCACCTAACAATGAATTGCGCTCAAGCATCATGAAGATTAATCGTGCCTTTCCGATTGAAAAACTCTTCGCAGCTATTGAGTACTACATCGAAACAACCAACCGTCGTGTGACCTTTGAATACATCATGCTCAATGAAGTCAACGACGGTGTTGAACAAGCCTTGGAATTAGCTGAATTGCTCAAGAACATCAAGAAATTGTCTTATGTAAACTTGATTCCGTATAACCCAGTTAGTGAGCATGACCAATATAGCCGTAGTCCTAAAGAGCGCGTCATGGCCTTCTATGATACACTCAAGAAAAAAGGGGTTAACTGTGTTGTTCGTCAAGAGCATGGTACTGATATTGATGCAGCTTGTGGACAATTGCGTTCTAATACAATGAAACGTGACCGCCAGAAAGCTGTCGCAGCAGTCAATCCTTAATGATGAAGAAAACTCATAATCATATTTTGGTCTTGGGAGTCATTTTCTATAGCATTTGTATCGTCTACTTTTGTTTTACTCCTCAAGAACATTCTCCCGTGGGAGTGGAAACTCCAGGTATTCAGCATCTTGGACGCCTGGTTTTTCTTTTGACTCCTTTCAATTCTTTCTGGAAACTGGGCGAAGTGAGTGATATGGGACAATTATGTTGGATTTTTTTACAAAATATCCTCAATGTCTTCTTGCTCTTTCCTCTGATGTTCCAACTCCTTTATCTCTTTCCAAACTTAAGGAAAACAAAAAGGATTCTTCTTTTCAGTTTTCTAGTGAGTCTTGGAATTGAGTGTACGCAGTTAGTCTTGGACTTTTTCTTTGATTTCAATCGCGTCTTTGAGATTGATGATTTGTGGACCAATACCTTGGGTGGTTATCTGGCTTGGCTCCTCTATAAACAATTACATAAAAACAAGATAAGGAATTAAAATGAGTATTTTAGAAGTTAAAAACCTGAGTCACGGTTTTGGTGACCGTGCAATTTTTGAAGATGTGTCTTTCCGTCTCCTCAAGGGAGAACATATCGGTCTGGTCGGTGCCAATGGCGAAGGAAAATCGACCTTTATGAGTATTGTGACTGGTAAGATGTTGCCAGATGAAGGGAAGGTTGAGTGGTCTAAATATGTGACGGCAGGCTACTTAGACCAGCACTCCGTTCTTGCTGAAGGCCAATCTGTTCGTGATGTTCTCCGTACAGCCTTTGATGAGTTATTCAAAGCTGAAGCCCGTATCAATGACCTTTATATGGAAATGGCTGAAGACGGAGCGGATGTTGATGCACTCATGGAAGAAGTGGGCGAACTTCAAGACCGTTTGGAGAGTCGTGATTTCTATACCTTGGATGCAAAGATTGACGAAGTGGCGCGTGCCCTTGGTGTCATGGACTTTGGAATGGATACGGATGTAACTTCTTTGTCAGGTGGACAAAGAACCAAGGTTCTTTTGGGCAAGCTTCTCCTTGAAAAGCCAGATATCTTGCTTCTGGATGAGCCGACTAACTACTTAGATGCTGAACATATTGACTGGCTCAAGCGCTATCTCCAAAACTATGAGAATGCCTTTGTCCTTATTTCGCACGATATTCCATTCTTGAACGATGTGATCAATATCGTCTATCATGTGGAGAATCAACAACTGACGCGTTACTCTGGTGACTACTATCAGTTCCAAGAAGTCTATGCCATGAAGAAATCTCAGCTGGAGGCTGCCTACGAACGTCAGCAGAAAGAGATTGCGGATCTTAAGGACTTTGTCGCTCGAAACAAAGCGCGTGTTGCAACACGAAACATGGCCATGTCTCGTCAGAAGAAATTGGATAAGATGGATATTATCGAACTGCAAAGTGAGAAACCAAAACCATCCTTTGATTTCAAATCGGCTCGTACACCTGGGCGCTTTATCTTCCAAGCCAAAGATTTGCAGATTGGTTATGACCGTCCTCTTACTAAGCCCTTAAATCTTACCTTTGAACGAAATCAAAAGGTTGCTATCATAGGTGCCAATGGTATCGGGAAAACAACTCTCTTAAAATCTCTCTTAGGTATTATTCCACCAATTGCTGGGGATGTTGAACGCGGTGACTACCTAGAACTTGGTTATTTTGAACAGGAAGTAGAAGGTGGTAATCGCCAAACCCCACTAGAGGCTGTCTGGAATGCCTTTCCTGCTCTTAACCAAGCAGAAGTCCGTGCAGCCCTTGCCCGTTGCGGTTTGACAACTAAGCATATTGAAAGCCAAATTCAGGTCTTGTCAGGTGGGGAACAAGCCAAGGTTCGTTTCTGTCTCTTGATGAATCGTGAAAACAACGTGTTAGTGTTGGACGAGCCGACTAACCACCTGGATGTGGATGCCAAGGATGAACTCAAACGCGCTCTTAAAGAATATAAGGGATCGATTCTTATGGTCTGCCACGAACCAGACTTTTATGAAGGTTGGATGGACCAAATCTGGGACTTTAACAATCTAACTTAAAAATCAGTATAAAAGAAATACAGTACCGAATGCGGATACTGTATTTTTTAGGTTTTTAAGATTTAAAATCGTAGTCTTTCACTACTTCGATACTATCGATAGTAATAGCAGTCGTTGGCTTGTCTTTTTCATCTTTTTCGGCTTTAGCAATCTTATCCACAACATCCATACCGTCAATGACTTGGCCAAAGACTGGGTGCTTACCATCTAGACTAGGATTTCCACCTTCTTTGTAGGCTTCGATGATTTTCTTTGGATACTTGCTTGTAGGGAGTTTAGCAGAGGTATCTGTGGAGTTTTGGTTGATGAAGAATTGGCTGCCATTGGTGTTTGGTTGGCCAGTATTTGCCATCGCAAGAGCCCCACGGATGTTATAGAGATAAGGAGTAATCTCGTTCTTGAAACCAGTTCCCTTGTCTTTTGTCTTATCCTTGTCATGCCAGATAGACTGACCACCTGTACCATCTCCCTTTGGATCTCCAGTTTGGACCATAAAGCCATCGATGACACGGTGGAAGGTAATGCCGTTATAGTAGCCTTCTTTGGTATGAGTGAGGAAGTTTTCAACTGCTAGAGGAGCGAGTTTAGGGAAGAGTTTAATGCGGATATCACCTTGACTTGTGTGGAGAATTACTTCGGCTTCATTTTCAGCAACTTCCTTAGAAAGTTGAGGGAAATTGGCATTCTCATTTGTTAGAGCATCGTTTAAATCCTTGGCAGATTGAGCAGCTGCTTTAGAGCTTTCTTCAGCAGCAAGGCTGGAATCAACATAATCATCACCACGCAGACTACGTTGGATGCTGCTACATCCGGCTAGGGCTACAGTGGACAATAAAAGAAGGGTTGCTAGTTTTTTCATTCTGTTCCTCTCAAAAATTCATTTCTACCATTGTACCCTAAAAGGAAGTGGATTTCAAATATCAATAGAGATTATTCTGCTAACACATATAACTTTATAGCTTGACTTACTCCATTTTGTTCATTAGAATCTGTTACTGCATTTGCACAGGATTTGACATCTGTTGGTGCATTTCCCATTGCAATACCAAGGCCTGCGGTTTCAATCATGGGAACATCATTATAATTGTCACCCAAGGCCATAATCTCCTTTGGGGGAATTTGATAGTAGTTAGCCAATTCTAACAGAGCCTGTTTTTTAGATACTTGATTATGTGTAACTTCAAGATAGTTATCCTTGGATAGATAAAAATCCGTTTGAGGGAAATCCATAATGGATAAGGTGTTTTGTAGTTTTTGTATAGTGTCTGATTTATCAATTAATAATAGTTTATGAACAAGAGTTTGTTCCTCTTTTATAAAATCTGTTATAGATGTAACTTTTGGACTTTCTCCAGTAATATCGGCTTCGATTTGTACCCATTTATCTAAAGTATTAACAAACCAATCTTGTCCAGAATAAACATTGATAGAAACTGTCGGAAATTCTCTTTTTAAAAAATCATGAAGAAATGTCAATTCTTTTTTATCAATAGAGTGCTGACTTAGAACCTCATCCCCCTTACTGATTAGGGCGCCGTTATAACATGCGATTGGTAAGTTACTAATACCTAGTTCTTTAGAGATTGGAGCAATACCGAGAGGAGAGCGAGCAGAAGCTAAGACAAAAGGGATTTCTTTTTGTTTTAAAATTGGCATCAGTTCTGGCAAATAAGAGTCTATCTGGTGATTTTTGTCTAAAATTGTTCCGTCAATATCGCTTATAATCAATTTAATATTTGTCATAGTTAACCTCTTTTAAAATAGAATAGTTGTTTTACCATCTAAAGATTTCTGAATTTCTATATCGGGTTCTTTGTCTGTAATCCAATAATCAAAATCAGCTAGTTCAGAAAGAATAAAGTGAGAGTGTTTGCTTATTTTACTGGTTTCAGCCAGTAAGACACGAGTTTTGCTTGTTTTAAATGCTCTCTTTTTCATTAGAACATCTTCTTGGTCTTCAAAACTAACTTGACCATCTGAAAGACTTGCAGCTCCAAAAAAAGCTAAATCAAACTTAATAGAGTTTAAAATCTCTGATTCTTCTAATGAGTAATAGAAACGATTCTCTTTATGAAATCGTCCACCTAGAATGTGAAAATCGACATTTTCTTTCCCTCCTAGAATAAGCGCATTATCTAATGAATGGCTGAAAATAGTAACTTTTTTATCTGTTATTTTTGCTAACTCAAGTACAGTTGTTGAAACATCATAGAAAATTAATTGTGATTCAGAAATAAGTTGGGTAGCTAAATGAGCAATTTTCTCTTTTTCTTTGGAAGATTGTTCTGCTCGACCTTGAAAACCAAGAATCCTTTGCTTTTGAATTGGCAATAAACCTCCATGAGTTCTTTTTGCTCGTTTCTCTTTTGCGAGAATAGAAAAATCTCTGCGGATGGTATCTTTGGATACTTGGAAATAGTCAACCATTTCTTTTGCTGATAGACTTCCTCTATCTTCTAAAAGTTTAATGATTTCTTCTAATCGTTGTTCTTGGTACATATGAATTCCCTCTTTCAATACTAATATACCTCTTTTGTAAGTATTTGTCAATAATTGTAATGTTTTATAAGTGTTTTAGATGATTTACAAAAAAATCAACCTGACTTGGTTGATTAAAGATTTTTCTTTGGATGACGGTCGATAATTTCCTGGTACTGTTCCAGTATCTGCTCTCCCTTTGGAGTCAATTTGTAGCCACGAATCGAAAAGTGACTTGCTAATTCTTCTTCTGAAAAGTTGTCATGAAGGGCTTGATTCAGGTCGGCAACCTTCATCTTAGATAGTTCTGTAATTCCCTTGCTTTTCAAAATATTCTTTTTCATTGTAGCATTTAGATGGTCAAGTGAATCAAAAGCAGTTTCAATGACAGTATAACCTTTTTCTACTAGAGTTTTTAGATGTTTTGGGGCCTCAATGCCATAAGTGTACTCAAAGTATTTAGGAAACCAGGTTTCGGTGGCAAAAGTGCCAAACTGGATTCTCCAGAGTAGAATGATATCTCCTGCTAGTAAATCATCTGTTAATAATTCCATATTTCGCTTAGGAACGGGCTTGGGATTTAGGAGCCAAGCATCCAAATCTCGTTCAGGAGTGATGAAGGGTTTGACTTGGTGGTCTTTATAAAATTTTTCTAAAATAGTATTCACGGATAGCCTCTTTCAAACTTTTATTTTCTATTCTAACAAATTTGTAAATGATTTAAAAATTTTATAGTCTGTCAAGTTTTTTTCTTGACACCTGTCAGAAATCTGATATAATAGAACATGTGCTAAATAGCTCAGCTATTTCACCGAAATAAAAAATAAGAAAAGAGACTTTAAAAATGGCAGTTAAAATCCGTTTGACTCGTATGGGTTCTAAGAAAAAACCTTTCTACCGTATCAACGTAGCAGATTCACGTTCACCACGTGACGGACGTTTCATCGAAACAGTTGGAACTTACAACCCACTTGTTGCTGAAAACCAAGTAACTTTGAAAGAAGATCGCGTTCTTGCATGGTTGGCTGATGGAGCTCAACCTTCAGATACAGTTCGTAACATCCTTTCAAAAGAAGGCGTATTGAAGAAATTCCACGATTCTAAATTCTCAAAATAAGTTTAAAGTAGGTTGACAGATGGATACGATTGAAAATCTCATTATTGCGATTGTGAAACCCTTGATTTCACAACCAGATGCCTTAACTATCAAGATTGAAGATACACCAGAATTTTTGGAATATCATTTGGATCTTGATCAAAGCGATGTGGGTCGTGTAATCGGTCGTAAGGGTCGCACTATTTCTGCGATAAGAACGATTGTCTACTCTGTCCCAACTGAAGACAAAAAAGTAAGAATCGTTATTGACGAAAAATAAGAAGGGCGGGACGAATGTCTCGCTTTTTTTGCAAGGAGCAGGATATGAAGGATTTAACGTTTAGACAATTACAAGGCTACTTACTCGAACATTACCAGCAGTCTCGGACTGAGGAAGGTCTTTTTATCAAGCTAGTGGAGGAAGTCGGAGAAGTAGCCGAAGTTTTGAATGGATGCTCTGGTCGAAAAGAGGGAGTTCAAGATTCGAACGAGGAACTTGCTAAAGAACTGGCTGATATCATTCACTACACCGTCGCAATCGCAGCCATCAACCATATTGACCTAACTAAAACCATCTTTGAGAAAGACAAAACTGCATCTATTAAGTACCAACATGAACGTGATTTGGAAGGTTTTTTGAAGGGGAAGGAGAGTTGATGTCCTCTTCCTCTAACTTGTGAAAATCCCTGGAACGTGATAAAATAAAGGATAAGGATTTTTAATAATTCATTATACAGAATGAGTGGATTTCTTTATGAATAGGATTGAAGTATCTACAGAAATTGGTAGTCTCTCTGTTACTTATCAAAAGCAAAAGAAAATGCTAATTTGTTTAAGTGGCGCAGGTTTGCTACCAAGTTATGAAAATTTTTCACTTATACTCGAAAAACTTCCTCCCACAATTGGTTATTTGACAATTGATTTTCCAAACACAGGTAGAAGTCCGATTCATGACCAAGCTGGAAAAAATCTGGATAATCTTGCAGATGCGGTTTATGAAGTACTTGAAGAATTGGCGATTTCTGAATATATACTTTGTGCACATAGTTTGAGTGGAATTTTAGCTTGCAAATTGCTCAACAAACCAATTAAGTGTCAGGCTTTAGTAGCAATTGAACCGACAACTAAAAAAGTCATGTTTGCTGATTTTTCAGAAAATCCTTATCCAGAAATGGAAGAGCAGATGAGGCTAATTGACGAGTGTGGTCCTGAACTTTATTTTAAGAACTTAACTCAAGCAACATTTAGCCCTGAGATTAATAAAGAAATCTGGGAAATAATGCAAGAAAAAGGTTCAGAGTTGGAAAATCAAGATACAGGATTTCAGATATCTGGAGAGATTACTGAGGAAGATTTTGAGAATGTATCTATAGAATCTTATATCCCTGTATTTATTTTTTGTCAGCCTTATAGAGAAAAAGAGTACAGAGAATCAGAATATTGGACTTCCAATACTAAACTCATTTTAGGAGGGAATCACCATTATTTACAATGGTCAGAATCAGAAAAAATTGTGACTATTATTCGAGAATTGTCCGAATAAGATGGATAGAAATAGAGTACAGGAGACAAGATGAACTACTTTAATGTTGGGAAAATCGTCAATACGCAAGGGTTGCAGGGTGAGATGCGAGTCTTGTCTGTGACGGATTTTGCAGAAGAACGGTTTAAAAAAGGTACTGAGCTAGCCTTATTTGATGAAAAAGATCAGTTTGTTCAAACAGTGACCATCGCTAGCCATCGTAAACAGAAGAACTTTGATATCATTAAATTCAAAGATATGTACCATATCAATGCTATTGAAAAGTACAAGGGATACAGTCTCAAGGTTGCTGAGGAAAATTTGAATGACCTAGACGAAGGTGAATTTTATTATCACGAGATTATCGGTTTGGAAGTCTATGAGGGTGATAACTTGATTGGAACCATCAAGGAAATCCTGCAACCAGGTGCCAACGATGTCTGGGTGGTTAAGCGAAAAGGCAAGCGTGACTTGCTCTTGCCTTATATCCCACCAGTGGTTCTAAATGTTGATATTCCAAATAACCGCGTCGATGTAGAAATCTTAGAAGGGTTAGACGATGAAGATTGATATTTTAACCCTTTTTCCAGAGATGTTTTCTCCGCTAGAGCACTCAATCGTTGGAAAGGCTCGAGAAAAGGGGCTCTTGGATATCCAGTATCATAATTTTCGAGAAAATGCTGAAAAGGCCCGCCATGTCGACGATGAGCCCTACGGAGGCGGTCAGGGGATGTTGCTCCGAGCACAACCCATTTTCGATGCCTTTGATGCTATTGAAAAGAAAAATCCGCGCGTCATTCTCCTCGATCCTGCTGGAAAGCAGTTTGATCAAGCTTATGCCGAGGATTTGTCTCAAGAGGAAGAGCTAATCTTTATCTGTGGGCACTACGAGGGTTATGATGAGCGCATTAAGACCTTGGTGACAGATGAGATTTCCCTGGGGGACTATGTCCTGACTGGTGGAGAATTGGCAGCCATGACCATGATTGATGCGACGGTTCGCCTGATTCCAGAAGTGATTGGCAAGGAGTCTAGCCACCAAGATGATAGTTTTTCTTCAGGCCTTCTCGAATACCCTCAGTACACACGCCCTTATGATTATCGAGGGATGGTCGTGCCAGATGTACTGATGAGTGGACACCATGAAAAGATTCGTCAGTGGCGCCTGTATGAGAGTTTAAAGAAAACCTATGAACGCAGACCGGATTTGCTTGAACATTATCAACTGACAGCAGAAGAAGAAAAAATGCTGGCAGAAATTAAAGAAAACAAATAATAAAGGAGAAACCTATGCAAGTAATCAAACGTGATGGAGAAATTGCTGAATTTAATCCAGATAAGATTTACCAAGCTATCTTAAAGGCAGCCCAGACTGTCTATGTATTGACAGATGATTTGCGTCAAAACCTTGCACAAGTCACTAAGAAAGTGGTTTTGGATTTGGAAGAAGCCAAGGTGGAACGTGCTACCATCAGCATGATTCAGTCTATGGTTGAACATCGTCTACTAGGTGCAGGTTACATTACCATTGCAGAACACTACATTTCCTATCGTCTACAACGTGACTTGGAAAGAAGTGGTTATGGAGATCATATCGCAGTTCATTTACATTTTGAACAAATTCGCTAAGAAAAAAGAGTGGGATGAAGCAACTACATCTCACTCTTTCTTAAATCTATTTTTTTGGGCTGTTTGGACAGTTGAAGGGACAAATCGCAGGCGTTGAATATCGCTTATACGGATAATACGGGTCACATTTTTGGCAAAATTTTTCACAATAATTTGCTGGCGCTGTTGATCGTATTTGATGATGTCACCTGTAAAGCTTGCCTCAGACAAGATAAGGTGAACAGCGCTTTGTTTCTGGATAGCCTCTTCAATAGTAGCTGTAAGGGAGTTGCTTTCAGTATGGTCAGGTTGGTCATGTCCATTTAAAAAGTCATGTATTTTATCTAGAACTTGCTGGAATTTATGTCTCATAGTGGCCTCCCTTCTTTTATATCAATATTATATAAAATTTTCGTAAAATCTACAAGATTTTACGAATAATCAAATGAAAGCTAAAAAAGGAGAAGAAAATGGCAGAATTTACATTTGAAATCGAAGAGCACTTGTTGACTCTTTCTGAAAACGAAAAAGGTTGGACCAAGGAAATCAACCGTGTGAGCTTTAATGGTGCCCCTGCAAAGTTTGATATTCGTGCTTGGAGTCCAGATCATACTAAAATGGGCAAAGGGATTACTCTCTCCAATGAAGAATTTCAAACAATGGTGGATGCCTTTAAAGGAAACTAAGTTTTCAAAATGAAAGAAAAGGATATTGAGTTATGACAACTCGATATCCTTTTTTAGTTAGTAAAGTAAGCCTGATTTTTAAGGCGTTGAAGTAGCGGACGGCTAATAAAACTAATAGCTAGAAGTTTAGCAAGGTCTGGAATGATAAAGGGAAGAACCCCCACAACAAGAGCTTTTTCAAATGCCATTCCAGCTAGGAAATGCAATCCAATGATCCCACCGACAAAAACAAGTGTATCTCCCAAGAGATTTGCTAGAAAAATTCTGACAATCCCACTCTTGCTGTTGGTTAGAGAGGAAGTAAGTCCAGAATAAACGAGATAAAACCAAAGGTAGCCTGCAGTAGGGCCGACTAAAGCCTGAAATCCTGCTCCACCTCCTGCAAAGACAGGAAGACCGATAGCGCCTAGAAGAAGATAGAGTCCAACAGAAAGTACAGCCTCTCTCGGTCTAAAGACAGTAGCAATCAAGCCGATTGCAAAGTTTTGCAGAGTGAAGGGAACAGGTCCAATTGGAAGACTGATTTGTGCCAAAACAGCAATGAGAGCAGCTCCAATAGCAGGGATAGCATAAACATGAGCTTTTTTCAAAATAGTTAACCTCTTTTCTGATGTATAGTAACTATTATACTCGAAGAGGAATTATTGTCAACCTATTTATAAACCCAAGGTAACAAAAACTGTAACGGCCGATTTTGCTTACTGGTTAAGTTGGATAATTTTTTTGTAGATTTGTAAGACATTAAAAAAGAAGTAGACACATTTGTATCAGCTTCTTTTGTTTCGATTAACGCATAGTTACAAATTCTTCGGATGCAGTTGGGTGAATCGCCACAGTTGCATCAAAGTCTGCCTTGGTTGCTCCCATTTTGATAGCAACAGCAAATCCTTGAATCATTTCATCAACACCGTAGCCAATTCCATGAAGTCCGACAACTTTTTCTTCTGAACCTGCTGTGATCAATTTGAAACGTGTTTCTTGACGGTTGCAAGTGCAAGCAGAGTACATAGAAGTAAAGCTTGATTTGTAAACCTTGATTTGGTCTTGACCGTATTCTTTAATAGCTTGCTCTTCGGTCAATCCAACCGTTCCAATAGCAGGGTGTGAAAAGACAACGGTTGGAATAGTTGAGTAGTCCATTTTAGCGGTTGTTTTGCCGTTAAAGAGACGTTCAGATAAAGTACGTCCAGCCTTGATAGCAACTGGAGTTAGTTCTTTTTCGCCTGTTACATCACCTAGAGCGTAGATTCCTTCAACAACAGTATTTTGGTATTCATCCACTTGGATAAAGCCACGTTCGTTCAGAGTTACTCCAGCTTTTTCAAGTTGCAAGTCCTTAACATTTGGACGGCGACCTGTAGCCCAGATAACTTGGCTAGCTGTGTGACTAGTACCATCTTCGAAATGAATGGTAATGCCATCAGTAGTTTTTTCTAACTTGACAGGGACTTTGTGAGTATGAAGTGGTAAGTTTGTTCTTTCCATTTCCTTGACCAAACCTTCAACGATGTAAGAATCAAAACCACGTAAAGGACGATCGCGGCGAACAAAGAGGTCTGTCTTGACACCAAAGGTGTGGAGTACGCCAGCCAATTCAACGGCGATATAACCAGCGCCTAGAATTGCAACTGACTCTGGCAATTCTTCCCAAGCAAATACATCATCAGAAGAGCCACCTAGCTCAGCACCAGGAATATTTGGAATACTTGGATGGGCACCAGTAGCGATCACGATATGTTTAGCACGGATCAGTTCACCATTTACGCTGACAGTATGAGAATCTACAAATTCAGCATGACCTTCAATCAAGTCTACACCGTTGCGTTTAAAACTGCCATCATAAGAAGAACGAGCGCGATCAATGTAGGCTTCACGATTGCGACGTAGGGTTGCAAAGTCAAAGTTAAGATCAGTAGTCTTAAAGCCGTAGTCTTCTCCAAATTGATGGAAAGTCTCAGCGATTTGTGCCCCGTACCACATGATTTTCTTAGGAACACAGCCGACGTTGACGCAGGTTCCACCTAGTTTCTTTTCCTCAATAACGGCCGCTTTGGCTCCGTGTTCACCAGCACGATTCATGGTAGCAATTCCTCCGCTACCTCCACCGATAGCAATGATATCGTATTCTCTCATTGTAAACTCCTTTGTACTCTTTGAAATAGTAGAGTGTCATTTTTTGATAGTCATATTCTATCTTTTTTTTGATTTGATTGCAAAAATCTGCTACGTTCAAAAAAATTAAAGAAAAGGCTTGCAAAAAATAAAAATAAAGTGTATTATATAACTAGTACAATGATTGTAAAATAAATTCCGAACAATAATCAAATCCTGAAATGTCATTATTTCGTTCTGAAATGTTATTGTTTATATTTGCTAATTTTTATATAATATTGTTAAGGACTTTAAATCAAAAAGGAGTTTCATTATGAAGAAGAATCGTAAAGCTAAAAAGTGGCAATTGTATGCAGCAATCGGTGCTGCCAGTGTAGTTGTATTAGGTGCTGGGGGAATTTTGCTCTTTAGACAACCATCTCAGACTGCTGTAAAAGATGAGCCTACTCATCTTGTTGTTGCCAAGGAAGGAAGCGTGGCGTCCTCTGTTTTATTGTCAGGGACAGTAACAGCAAAAAATGAACAATATGTTTATTTTGATGCTAGTAAGGGAGATTTAGATGAAATCCTTGTTTCTGTGGGTGATAAAGTCAGTGAAGGGCAGGCTTTAGTCAAGTACAGTAGTTCAGAAGCCCAGGCGGCCTATGATTCAGCTAGCCGAGCAGTAGCGAAGGCAGATCGTCATATCAATGAACTCAATCAAGCACGAAATGAAGCTGCTTCAGCTCCGGCTCCACAGTTGCCAACGCCAGCAGGAGGCGAAGGAGCTGCAGGGCAAACTCCAGCTCCAGTCTCAGGAAATGCAGTGTCATCTATTGATGCGCAACTAGGTGATGCTCGTGATGCTCGTGCAGATGCAGCTGCGCAATTAAGCAAGGCTCAAAGTCAGTTGGATGCCATGACAGTTCTCAGCACTCTAGAAGGAACTGTGGTCGAAGTCAACCGTAATGTTTCTAAATCTCCAACTGGAGCTAGCCAGGTGGTAGTTCATGTCGTTAGCAATGAAAACTTGCAAGTTAAGGGGGAACTATCTGAATACAACCTTGCCAACCTCTCTGTAGGACAAGAAGTAACCTTTACTTCTAAAGTTTACCAAGATAAGAGCTGGACTGGTAAGATTAGCTACATTTCTGACTACCCTAAAAATAATGGCGAAGCAGCAAGTGCAGCGGCTGCAGCAGCAGCTGGTAATTCTGGCTCTAAATATCCATATACCATTGATGTTACGAGTGAAATTGGTGATTTGAAACAAGGATTTTCAGTAAGCGTTGAGGTCAAGAATAAGAGTAAAGCCATTTTGGTTCCTCTAACAAGTGTTGTGACTGAAAATGATAAGAACTATGTCTGGGTGCTTGACGAGCAGAAAAAGGCTAAGAAAGTGGAAGTTGGTTTGGGCAATGCTGATGCAGACAACCAAGAAATCACTTCAGGTCTGACAAATGGAGTCAAGGTCATCAGTAACCCAACGTCTTCTCTAGAGGAAGGAAAAGAGGTGAAGGCTGATGAAGAAACTAATTAGTCTAAAAAATATCTGCAGAAGTTACCGTAATGGTGACCAAGAACTGCAGGTTCTCAAAAATATCAATCTAGAAGTGAATGAGGGTGAGTTTGTTGCCATCATGGGACCGTCTGGTTCTGGTAAGTCTACTCTCATGAATACGATTGGCATGTTGGATACACCAAGCAGTGGAGAGTATTATCTTGAAGGTCAAGAAGTGGCTGGACTAGGTGAAAAACAACTAGCCAAAGTTCGAAATCAAGAGATTGGATTTGTTTTTCAACAGTTCTTTCTTCTATCCAAACTTAATGCTCTGCAAAATGTAGAATTACCCTTGATTTACGCAGGAGTTTCAGCTTCAAAACGGCGCAAGTTAGCTGAGGAATATCTAGATAAGGTTGAATTGACTGAACGTAGTCACCATTTGCCTTCGGAATTATCTGGTGGTCAAAAGCAACGTGTGGCTATTGCGCGTGCCTTGGTAAACAATCCTTCTATTATACTTGCTGACGAGCCGACAGGAGCCTTGGATACCAAAACAGGTAATCAAATCATGCAACTATTGGTTGAACTAAATAAAGAAGGAACAACCATTATCATGGTAACGCATGAGCCTGAGATCGCTGCTTATGCCAAACGCCAGATTGTCATTCGAGATGGAGTTATTTCATCTGATAGTGCTCAGTTAGAAAAGGAGGAAAACTAAGATGCAGAATCTGAAATTTGCCTTTTCATCCATTATGGCCCACAAGATGCGTTCTTTCTTAACCATGATTGGGATTGTTATCGGTGTTTCCTCAGTTGTTGTGATTATGGCTCTAGGTGATTCCATGTCTCGTCAGGTCAATAAAACCATGACCAAGTCACAGAAGAATATTCATGTTTTTTTCTCGCCAATTAAAAGTAAAGATGGTTCTTTTACCCAAAAACAATCAGCTTTGACAGTTTCTGGGAAAGAAGAGGAAGTTTTTGTTGAACCACCAAAACCTCAAGAAGCTTGGGTCAAGGAAGCTGCTAATCTCAAGGGAGTGGATAGCTACTATTTAACCAACTCGACGAATGTTACCTTAACCTATAAGGATAAAAAGGTCGAACACGCTAACATGACAGGTGGAAATGTCACTTATATGGATGCGGTCGAAAATGAAATCATTGAAGGTCGTGGTCTTAGAGAGCAAGATTATAAAGATTTTGCAAGTGTGATTATCCTAGATGATGAACTAGCCAAGAGCCTTTTTGGTTCAGCAAAAGATGCACTCAATCAGATTGTTGAAGTAAATGAAATCAGCTACCGTGTTATTGGTGTCTATGAAAGTAAAGAAGCTAAGGCTGCAAAAACCTTTGGAGTCGGAGGACTACCAATTACGACTAATATTTCTCTTGCGGTCAATTTTAACACAGACGAGATTTCAAATATTGTCTTTCGTGTTAACGATACCAGCTTGAGCCAGACTTTGGGGCCAGAGTTGGCAAGAAGAATGACGGAGATTTCAGGTCTCCAACAAGGGGAGTATCAGGTAGCAGATGCAACAGAAGCCTTCAACGAAGTTCAACAAATGTTCGGCTTTATAACTACGATTATTAGTGCCATTGCGGGGATTTCCCTCTTTGTTGGTGGGACTGGTGTTATGAACATCATGCTGGTTTCGGTGACGGAGCGTACGCGTGAGATTGGTCTCCGTAAGGCTTTGGGTGCAACGCGTGCCAATATTTTAATTCAGTTTTTGATTGAATCCATGATTTTGACTTTGCTAGGCGGAGTTATTGGTCTAACCATTGCGACAGGCTTAACAGCTATAGCTGGTCTACTCTTGCAAGGATTGATAGCTGGTATAGAAGTAGGAGTATCAATCCCAGTTGCCCTATTTAGTCTTGCAGTTTCGGCTAGCGTGGGTATGATTTTTGGAGTTTTGCCAGCCAACAAGGCTTCGAAACTTGATCCAATTGAAGCCCTTCGTTATGAATAGAATAAACAAGATGGACACTCGTCTATCTTGTTTTTGTATGGATTTCCCTATCGAAAATCCTTAAAAATGTGATATAATGAAGTGTTAGAAAAACAGGTTTCATTTGCCTGGAAAGGAAAAATTATGTCTGAAAAGAATTTTTATATTACAACACCGATTTACTATCCATCTGGGAAACTTCATATCGGTTCTGCCTACACAACCATCGCTTGTGATGTCCTAGCACGTTACAAACGCCTGATGGGCTACGATGTCTTTTATTTGACAGGTCTTGATGAGCATGGTCAAAAGATTCAACAAAAAGCAGAAGAAGCTGGCATTACACCACAAGCCTATGTTGATGGAATGGCAGTTGGAGTCAAAGAACTCTGGCAATTACTCGATATCTCATACGATAAATTCATCCGTACAACTGATGACTACCATGAAAAAGTTGTGGCGCAAGTCTTTGAACGCTTGTTGGCTCAAGATGATATTTACTTGGGTGAATACTCTGGTTGGTATTCAGTCTCAGATGAAGAATTCTTTACAGAAAGCCAACTTGCGGAAGTTTTCCGTGACGAAGCTGGAAATGTGACTGGTGGTATCGCTCCATCAGGTCACGAGGTTGAATGGGTATCTGAAGAGTCTTACTTCCTTCGCCTCAGCAAATACCAAGATCGTTTGGTAGACTTTTTCAAAGCCCATCCTGAATTTATCACTCCAGATGGTCGTCTGAATGAAATGCTTCGCAACTTCATCGAACCAGGTTTAGAGGATTTAGCGGTATCTCGTACCACCTTTACCTGGGGTGTACCAGTCCCATCAAATCCAAAACACGTTGTCTATGTTTGGTTTGATGCTCTACTCAACTATGTGACAGCTCTTGGCTACGATCAAGACGAACACGCTAACTTTGACAAGTTCTGGAACGGAACAGTCTTCCATATGGTTGGAAAAGACATCCTTCGTTTTCACTCAATCTACTGGCCAATCCTTCTTATGATGTTGGATATCAAATTGCCAGAACGTTTGATTGGTCATGGTTGGTTTGTCATGAAAGATGGTAAGATGTCTAAGTCTAAGGGGAACGTTGTCTATCCTGAAATGTTGATAGAGCGTTTTGGATTAGATCCACTTCGCTACTACCTCATGCGTAGCCTTCCAGTTGGTTCAGACGGAACCTTCACTCCAGAAGACTATGTAGGACGTATCAACTACGAATTGGCCAATGACCTTGGAAACCTCCTCAACCGTACGGTTTCTATGATTAACAAGTACTTTGATGGGCAAATTCCAGCCTATGTGGAAGGTGTGACAGAATTTGACAATGCTCTTGCTCAAGTAGCTGCTGAATCAATCGCTGACTACCATACACACATGGAAGCAGTTGACTACCCACGTGCCCTAGAAGCAGTATGGACTCTTATCTCTCGTACTAATAAATACATCGACGAGACAGCTCCATGGGTATTGGCTAAGGATGAAGCACTTCGTGACCAATTGGCAAGTGTTATGAGCCACTTGGCAGCCAGCCTTCGTGTCGTTGCTCACTTGATTGAACCATTTATGATGGAAACCAGTCGTGCAGTCTTGACTCAACTTGGCTTGGAAGAAGTAGCGAGCCTTGAGGACTTGAGATTGGCTGATTTCCCAGCAGATGTGACTGTAGTTGCCAAAGGAACTCCAATCTTCCCACGTCTGGATATGGAAGAAGAAATCGCCTATATCAAGGAACAAATGGAAGGCAACAAACCAGCAGTCGAAAAAGAATGGAATCCAGACGAAGTCGAACTCAAACTAAACAAGGAAGAAATTAAGTTTGAAGACTTTGACAAGGTTGAAATTCGTGTTGCAGAAGTCAAAGAAGTTTCCAAAGTAGAAGGTTCTGATAAGTTGCTTCAATTCCGCCTAGATGCAGGTGATGGTGAAGACCGTCAAATCCTTTCAGGAATTGCGAAGTACTATCCAAATGAACAAGAATTGGTTGGCAAGAAAGTCCAAATCGTTGCCAACCTCAAACCGCGTAAGATGATGAAGAAATATGTCAGCCAAGGGATGATTCTCTCAGCTGAACATGATGGAAAATTAACCCTTCTTACAGTTGATCCAGCTGTACCAAACGGAAGTGTGATTGGGTAAAAATAGACAGGACTAGTTCAGGCTAGTTCTGTTTTTTTATTTGACTATTATGCTTTACAAACTAGTATGAAAGTAGTATACTATAGATGAAACTACTAGTAGGTATTACAAAGTAGATTAGAAGGGAGAAGGGATGAAGGAAACTCAACTATTAAAAGGTGTTCTTGAAGGTTGTGTCTTGGATATGATTGGTCAAAAAGAGCGATATGGTTATGAGTTGGTTCAGACTTTGCGAGAGGCTGGATTTGATACTATCGTTCCAGGAACTATTTATCCTTTGTTGCAAAAGTTAGAAAAAAATCAATGGATAAGAGGCGATATGCGCCCATCGCCAGATGGTCCAGATCGAAAGTATTTTTCGTTAACTAAAGAAGGAGAAGAGCGTGTCTCAGTCTTTTGGCAACAATGGGACGATTTGAGTCAAAAAGTAGAAGGAATTAAGAATGGGGGTTAAACCATGAAGAAAATGAAGTATTACGAAGAAACAAGCGCTTTGCTGCATGAGTTTTCTGAGGAGAATCAGCAGTATTTTGAGGAACTGTGGGATAGTTTTAATCTTGCTGGATTTCTCTATGATGAGGACTATCTCAGAGAGCAGATTTATTTGATGATGTTAGATTTCTCAGAAGCAGAACGAGATGGCATGAGTGCAGAGGATTATTTAGGTAAGAATCCTAAAAAAATAATGAAAGAGATTCTCAAGGAAGCACCACGCAGTTCTATCAAGGAGTCCCTTTTGACACCAATTTTTGTCCTAGCGATATTACGTTACTATCATCTACTGGGTGATTTTTCTAAAGGTCCTCTCTTAACAGTCAATTTGTTTACTTTTTTAGGGCAACTTCTTCTTTTTCTGATTGGATTTGCTCTTGTGGCCACAATCTTACGTTGGGGCTTAGTCCAAGATTCTCCTAAAATGAAAATTGGCACCTATATTGTCGTTGGGATTCTTGTTCTGCTAGTTGTTCTGGGATATGTAGGAATAGGAAGTTTTGTACAAGAAGGAGCATTTTATCTTCCTGCTCCCTGGGATAGTTTGTCTGTCTTTACGATTTCCCTAGTCATCAGTATTTGGAATTGGAAAGAACCGATTTTTCGTCCCTTTGTTAGTATGATTATTGCCCATCTTGTGGTAGGTTCTCTGCTTCGTTACTATGAGTGGATGGGAATTTCAAATGTTTTCCTTACAAAATTCATTCCTTTAGCTGTTCTTTTTATTGGCATTTTTCTCTTGTTCCGTGGGTTTAAGAAGATAAAATGGAGTGAAATATAGTCAAAAAGCCGTTGCAAAGCGGTTTTTTGTTATAATGAAGGGAAGAATGTTAGAAATTAAAGGAGAAAAATTTGATGAGATACATAACTCTTGGTCAAGATTACAAAGAATTATCAGAAATTGTTCTTGGAATGATGAGAATAGAAGATAAGTCTGTAAAAGAAGTTGAAGAGCTTGTAGAAACAGCACTTTCTGTTGGAATCAATGCTTTCGACTTGGCTGATATATATGGTCGTGGTCGTTGTGAAGAACTGTTAGGTCTTGTCCTAAAAAATCGTCCAGATTTAAGAGAAGAGATGTGGATTCAGTCAAAATGTGGCATTCGCATTGAAGAATTTACCTATTTTGATTTTTCTAAGGACTATATTATAAAATCAGTAGACGGTATTTTGCAAAGATTGAAGATTGATCATCTAGATAGCTTGCTTCTTCATCGACCAGATGCTTTGATGGAATCTGACCAAGTAGCAGAAGCCTTTGATCTCCTTTATAAACAAGGTAAGGTTCGAAATTTTGGAGTTTCTAATCAAAATCCTATGATGATGAAGTTGCTTAAAAAAGATGTCAAGCAGCCGCTAACTGTTAATCAGCTACAATTGAGTGCGGCTTTTACTCCAGGATTCGAATCAGGTTTTCATGTTAATATGGAAGATAGTCAAGCAGCTATGCGAGATGGCAGCATTTTTGAATATTGCAAATTACACGATGTGGTCATTCAAGCATGGTCTGTCTTACAATTCGGGTATTTTAAAGGGAATTTTGTTGGAAATGAGAAATTTCAAGTTTTAAATCAAGTACTTGATCGTTTAGCTATTAAATATGGAGTAACCCCTTCAACTATTGCCATTTCTTGGATATTGCGTTATCCAGCAAAAATGCAGGCAGTCGTAGGTACAACAAATCCTAAGCACTTGAGAGAAGTTAGTCAAGCGACAAACTTTAGCTTAACAAGAAAAGAATGGTATGAAATTTATCTTGCTGCAGGGAATAATTTGCCGTAAGTAGAAGCAGATGTAAATAAATCACAGTCAAAAAGCCGTTTTAAAGCAGTTTTTAACAATAATGATATATGATACGATTGATTGTTTTGATATATTATAGTAAAATGGAATAAAAATGCTAAAGGATGTTAAATATGAAGAAGTTGGTTTATGCGAGTCTAATCTTTTTATCAGTCTTTACTTTGGCGGCTTGTTCTGGTTATAAGAAAGAGACAAAAGTTTCAGAAGCAAAAGTGGAACAAAAACAAGCTAAGTTTGATGAAAAGTTGTTTAAAGAAGCTGGTCTATTGCCGTTTAAAAACAAGAAAAAACTTGAGCTAGGAGAATTGGATTCTAAAAATCGTGCGACTGGGGCTCATATTCAGCTCAAGGATAGTGATGAACCTACTGATAAGAGAGAAACAAAGTTGACCTATGATCCAGTCGGTTGGCACAATTATAAATTCTTTTATGGGGATGGCCGGGAAGAAGCTTGGTTGATGAGTAGAGGTCATTTGATTGGCTACCAATTTAGTGGTCTGAATGATGAAAAGAGAAATTTAGTTCCTATGACTAACTGGCTCAATGCTGGAAATTATTCTGGAACTGATGAACACAACCAGAGTAGCATGCTTTACTATGAAAATCGATTAGATTCATGGCTCGCTAATCATCCTAACTACTATCTTGATTATAAGGTGACGCCAATTTATCAGAAA